>JBBQNR010000047.1:0-22327 GCA_038330145.1 Solirubrobacterales bacterium | reverse complement strand
GGCCCGGTGTCACCCCCTCGGGCACGCGCCCGCGAATCTAGCGGGCGCAGGTCCGCGCGCAGGGGGAGGCGACCCCGGTGAGGGGGCCGCCTCGGTGCCGCAGTGCGGAGGCGACCCCGGTGAGGGGGCCGCCTCGTGCGGAGGGGGGTTGACTTGCCCCGCTTTGCGCGGGTTGGCGCGGCACCGGTGTGGGGGAGGGCGCCGCGGCCCGAAGGGAGACTCGCCCTAGGCGGCGAGCTCCATCCCCTCGAACTCATCGAGCTGTTCGAACTCCTCGAAGCTCTCCGTCAGGTGCTGGTGCGAAGGGCAGTATTCGCTGCGCGGTAGCGGCGGCCTCTGGCAGGGCCTGCCCTTGCGCGTCATCGCCTGGCAGCTGCGCGGCGCACCGTTGAGGTACACCTGGCCCTCGGGCAGGCCCGCGAGATACTCCAGCGCGAGGTCGACGTTGCGCTTCACGACCAGGTACACGCGAAGCTGCGCGGCCATCGAGAAGAAGACCCTGATGTCGCCGAACAGCGAAGCCACCGGCTTTGCGAAGTGACGTGGATCGGTGCACAGGCGCTCGATCGCGCTCTCGCACCGCTTCAAGACGACCTCGTGGTTCGAGAGCGACTCGCCGGACCGTCGCTGCTCGATGATGTAGGGGGCCAGCTCCCTGTAGATGGCCCTACTGAAGTGATACATCTCGGACGCTCACACAGTTCAAGTGATCTCTCTCCACCTGTAGCGGTTCTCCGCCCTCACTGTGGGGCACGGTTGGCCCCGACTTGCGGTGAGTCTCGCATCGGGCTGTGAATCGCTTGCTGAGCGTCGGTTAAGGCTCGATTAAGAGGTATCCGTCCCTGCACGCCGATTCGGAGCGCGCCTGCGGGTTGCTTGCGCCGGTCCGTCACGGGTGGCCCAGGCTAGCTCTCACCCTGGCGCGTCAAACGGGTGAGAGCTAGCCCCAGCGCTCGGCCTGGGGATGCTCCTCTCCCCAGCCGAACACGAAATGGACTCGATCCAGGGTTGTCTCGGTGTGCGGGAAGTCGGAGCGAATGTGACAGCCACGGCTCTCCTCGCGTTCAAGCGCCGCTCTGCCGATCAGGCGAGCCAGCAGGGGCCCGTGACCGGCGAGCGCACGCAGTCCCTCCTCCTCACGGACGATGCCCGCCCTATCCCAGAGCTCCGATCGCAGCTCTTCGTCCACCTGCTCGATGGGCTCGATCGTCGGAGGGGCCTGGGACGAGCTCGCGCTGCCGCCCTCGCCGGCGGCGGCCAGCGCCGCGCGTCGGCCGAAGACGAAGCACTCCGAGAGCGAGTTGGAGGCAAGCCGGTTCGCCCCGTGCATGCCCGTGCACGCGCACTCGCCGACCGCGTACAGGCCCGCCAGGGTGGAGCGCCCGTCGCTGTCGGAGACGATGCCTCCGACCATGTAATGCGCCGCCGGAGCGACCGGCACGGGCTTCTGCGCGGGGTCGATGCCGGCCTCGGCGAGCACCCGCACGATGTTGGGGAACCCTGCCAGGTCAATGCCGCGCATGTCGAGGTAGACGGCGTCGCGGCCGCTGCGGACCAGCTCGTCGTGGACCGCCCTGGCGACCTCGTCCCTGGGGGCGAGCTCGTCCACGAAACGCTCACCGTCCGCCGTTACAAGCAGCGCTCCCTCGCCCCGGACGGCCTCCGTGATCAGGAAGCCGTCGTGCGAGGTGTCCGAAACAAGCGCGGTTGGATGAAACTGGAGCAGCTCGAGGTCGGCGAGAGCGGCGCCGGCCCGGTGCGCCAGCACCAATCCGCTGCCGCGCGCGCCCTGCGGGTTGGTCGTACGTCGCCAGAGGGCGGCGGCCCCCCCGGTGGCAAGCACCGTGGTCCGCGCGGGCATCGCGCCGTCGGTTGTCAGAACGCCGACACAGCGCCCGTTCTCCACCCAGAGGCCGAGCGCGGAGCTGCGCTCGTGCACCTCGATGCGCGGCTCCTTTAGCGCAGCGGTGGAGAGAACGCTCGCGACCTGACGCCCGGTGGCACTGCCCCCGGCGTGCACGATCCTGCGCCTCGAGTGTCCTCCTTCGAGCCCCAGCATCAGCTCGCCCTCGGGCGTGACATCGAAGTGGACACCGCGGCGCTCCAGCTCCCTGACCCTTTCGGGCGTCTCCTCGCAGAGCAGCCGCGCCGCGCTTTCGCGCACGCTGCCCCGCCCCGCGCGCAGCGTGTCGGCGAGGTGCAGCGCCGGTGTGTCGTCGTCGCCCAGCGCGGCGGCGAGACCGCCCTGCGCCCTGTAGCTGGCCGACTCGGACAGCGGCGAGCTGGATATCAGTCGCACCGATGCGCCCTGCCCGGCCGCCACCAGCGCGACATACAGGCCCGCGGCTCCGGCGCCTACGACGGCCACGTCGGCACTCGGGTGGACCGCTATCGGTTCGGTCGCCTGGCTCAAGGGGGCAGTACCGTATCCAGCCGTACCTCCGAAACGGCCGACCGGCATCGGGCAGCAGATGACGCGCGCTCTATATCTCCATCACCCGCTCTCGCTCGAGCACGACACCGGTGAGCATCCGGAGCAGCCGGCCCGCATCAGGGCGATCGAGGAAGCGCTCGAGCAGCGCGCCTGGCTCGGGTTCGAGCGTGAGCTGGCTCCGGAGGTGCCGCTGGATGCGCTGCACGCGGTCCATCCAGCGGACTACGTTGACGCGATCCGCCGTATCTGCGAAGAGGGCGGCGGCATGCTCGACCTCGACACCGTCGCGAGCCCGCGGTCGTACCAGGCAGCGTTGCACTCTGCGGGCGGAAATGTGCGGGCGGTCGACGCGCTGCTAAGCGGCGAGAGGCAGCTGACCTTCTGCGGCCTGCGTCCTCCGGGACACCACGCCGAGCCATCGCGCGCGATGGGCTTCTGCCTCTTCAACAACGTCGCCGTGGCAGCACGCCACGCACTTGACGCGCGAGCGGCCGAGCGCGTCCTGGTGCTCGACTGGGACGTGCATCACGGCAACGGCACCAACGACATCTTCTATGCCTCGGATGAGGTGCTCTACGTCAGCATTCATCAGTGGCCGCTGTACCCCGGCACCGGCTCACTGGAGGACAACGGCGAGGGGCTCGGGCTCGGGTACACGGTCAACCTTCCCGTCCCGCCCGGCTCCGGGCACCGAACCTGGCTTTCGCTCATGCAGCACGTCGTCGTGCCGATCGCCCGCGCCTACCGGCCGAAGCTGCTGCTCGTGTCGGCGGGATTCGACGCTCACCGCGACGACCCGCTGGCGAACTGCGAGCTGAGCGAAGCCTCCTTCGCCGCCATGACGGCCGGCATCCGTGAGCTGGGCCGCGAGATCGACGCGCCGGTCGGCTTTACGCTCGAGGGCGGTTACGACCTGGGAGCGCTGGGCGCCTCGGTTGTTGCGGTGCTGGAGGCGGCGACGAACGGAATCGCGCCCGAGCAGGTGGACGAGGACCCAGTCTCGGCGCGCGCCCGGGCTCACTATTCAGCCTGGTGGGAGACGCTTGCTGGCTAAATGATTCGGTGGGTGTGCTTCGTCATCGGCGCACGCCGGGCTTAAGAGCCTTTAACCAATTGCGGGTTGTGACTGAGGCGGCGAAAACCAAGGCTGCCGAGGACGCAGGGAGGCCGGATCCCCAAGCGGTATGTGGCCGACCGAGGACGGGGGCATGACGAAGGTTTGCAGGCGCGTCAGGCATGACGGTTTTTGTTGGAGGCTCTTAGTCGTCTTCCATCAGCGAGCGGTACGCGGCCACGACCCGGGCGGCCATCAGCTCGCTCGAGAACAGTGCCGCCCGCGAGCGACCGGCCAGGCGCGGGTCGGGCTCGCGCACCTGAGCCGAGAGCAAGCTCAACCATTGCTTCTCGTCGAAGGGAGCACACAGCGCGCCGGCCAGTCCGTCGAGTACGAGCGGCGCGATGCCGACCGGTGTCGAGAGCACGGGCACGTCGCATGCGAGCGCTTCCAGCACCGCGAGGCCGAACCCCTCCTGGTCCGATGTGACTAGCACGGCATCAGACGCGTTGACCCAGAGCGGGACCTGCTCGGGAGCCACCCCGGTCAGCGCCAGCAACTCGACCTCCGGCAGGCGGTCGCACAACGCGCGGGCGCGGTCGTAGCGCTTGACCGCTCGCTTCGGGTCGGCGGGGAAGAGGACGTAGCGGCGGCCGGGTTCGAGCCCGAGCCTCGAGCGAGCCTCGCCTCGGTCCAGGGGCCGGAAGCGGCCGAGGTCGACACCGCAGGGAAGCACGGCCACGCGGCGGCGCGTCCCCGCGCCATGAAGACCGCTGCGCGCCAGCGACCCGGAGACCGCTGCCGGCAACGCGACCAGACGGGCCAGCAGTCTCGACATCGGCCCGACCAGCCGGTGGCGCAGGTCGGTGCCGTGAAAGGTGACGACGAGATGCCGCCCACGTGTTGTGAGCGCGGACCATCCGCTGAGGCCGTAATGCGCGTGCACGATGTCGAAGCGGCCACGGCGCGCGGCGCCACGGAGGGCCCACGCGGCCCGCAGGTAGGACGAGGCGCCCGGGGCAAACTTGCGAACCTCGACCTCGACACCCGGCTGACGGCGCAGGGCCTCGACCTGGTCGCGCACGAAGGATCCGTGCTCCGGTCGGGCGCTGGAGGGCCACATGTGCGTGACTATCAGGACGCGCACGGCTCTGCGCAGCGTATTGAAGCGTGCGACTCCCTTGACTGTGGCGTCACGCCCTGGGCTGGAGACGTCGCCGGCGGGGCGCAAGCATGGGCCGCCACTGCAACCAGGACAGGGAGGTCCCGTGTACGAAGCTGCTGGTTACATTCACGCCCGGGCGGTTCAGGCCGCAGCCGGCATCGACGCCAGGCTGCGGTCGCAGGCAGGGCAGGGAACGGTTGAGTACGTCGCGCTCGTGCTGCTTGTCGCGCTGCTGATGTTCGGGGTCGTGACCGCGATGAAGACCTATCGAGGCAGCGAAGGCCAGGAACTCGGCGACCTCATCCTCCAAAAGATCAAGGAAGCGGTCGCGAAGGTTAAGTACTGAGGCCAAGTGGCCCCTTTTCGGAACGCTCGCGAGGGAACGGCGAGGCGCCGGGGCCGCCAGGCAAGGACGCAGGGAGACCCGGTACCGGTCAGTACAGCGTCGACCGAGGTGACCCGGTAATGGTGGCCTCCGGAACCGCCGCCGTCTATGCGCATCTGCACCAGACGTGGCTCTCCAGCAGGCGCAGCCGGTCGCGCAGGTGTTCAAGGGCGGCTCGCAGGCTGCCGAAGGCGCCGTGGCGTCGCACGGCGCGATCGAACTGCGGGGTAGCATCCGCTGATCGCAGGACCGACCGATACAAGCGCCCGTTCGGGCGTGGCAGGCCAGCCAGCACGACCCGATGGGCGGGCGCTCGACCAGCTGCGGGCGGTTTCGATCGAGCCGGGCTTCGTGCGCACGGCCGACGGGTCGGTGCTGTTCTCGATCGGCGAGACGGTCCTGATCTGCACGGCGTCGATCTCGTCCGGCGTGCCGCCCTGGCGGGAGAGCAGCGGCGAGGGCTGGGTAACGGCCGAATACGGCATGTTGCCGGCCTCCACGGGCGCGCGACGGCAGCGCGACGTCACGCGCGGCCGACCGGACGGGCGCACGACCGAGATCCAGCGCCTGATCGGGCGATCGCTGCGGGCGGCGGTCGACTTCAAGGCTCTCGGTTCACGAACGGTCAGCATCGACTGCGACGTCGTGCAGGCGGACGGCGGCACGCGCTGCGCCGGCATCACTGGGGGCTTCGTCGCAATGCAGCTGGCGCTCGGGAAGCTCGTCGAGAACGGGGACATCGAGCGGCTGCCGCTGTCGGGCACGGTTGCGGCCGTGTCGTGCGGCCTGGTCGGCGGAGTTCCGATGCTGGACCTCGACTACCGCGAGGACTCCAGCGCCGAGGTTGACATGAACGTCGTCATGACGGGCGAGGGCGGCTTGGTGGAGGTGCAGTCCACGGCGGAGCGCGTTCCCTTCTCCCGCGCCTCGCTCGACCACCTGCTGGGGCTCGCTGCGGGCGGGATAGAGCGACTCCGCGACGACCAGGCGGCCACCGCCGCGGGCGCGGGATCGGCGTGAGGGCAAAATGCAGCTGATCCTCGGCAGCCGCAACGCCCACAAGCTGCGGGAGCTGTCTGAGCTGCTGCAGCCTCACGACCTGCTGCCGCTTCCCGACACGATCGAGTTGCCTCCCGAAATCGCGACCACGTTCTCGCACAACGCGATTGAAAAGGCCCTTGCGTCGGCAAGTGCGACCGGCACGGTGGCGTTGGGGGAGGACTCGGGCATCGTCGTGGCAGCGCTGGCCGGCGTGCCCGGTGTGCGCTCGGCGCGCTACGCCGGCGAGCAGGCAACCGACGAGCAGAACCTGGAGAAGCTGCTGCGCGAGGCCGAGGCCCTGACGGATCGCGGCGCCGCCTACGTCTGCGCGCTGGCGTTCGCTACCCCGGACGGCGAAGTGCAGCTCTTCGAGGGTCGCTGCGAGGGCCGGCTCGCACGCGAGCCGCGCGGAGCCGGCGGCTTCGGCTATGACCCGATCTTCCTGCCGGACGACGGACCGGCCCCCGACCGCACGATGGCCGAGCTGGACCCGACTCACAAGAACGCGATCAGCCACCGCGGCCGAGCCGCTGCGCTGCTGCTCGAGTGGCTGTCAACAACAGCGCCGTGAGTGAGGGGCTTCACCCAGACGGCGAGCGGGATTCGGCGCCGCGCCGCCAGCTCGCCTACGACAACATGGTCCCCGCGCCGGCACTGCGAGCGCCGGGCCTCAGCCCCCGCGGCACCAAGGCCGGCGCGGCCAGCCTGTCGCTGATCTCGAACTCTGCGCTTGTGGCTCTCAAGATCGTCGCCGGGGCGATCACCGGGTCGATCGCCATCCTGACCGAGGCGATCCACTCGAGCATCGACCTGGTGGCGTCGGTGGTGGCCTACGTCTCTGTGCGCAAGGCGGACGAGCCGCCCGACGCCGATCACCTCTACGGCCACGCCAAAGTCGAGAATCTGGCGGCAGCCATCGAGGGCATGCTGATCCTGGTCGGCGCCGCGGTGATCCTCTTCGAGGCCGTGCGCAGGCTGACCATCGGTGCCCACATCGACTCGATCGGCTTCGGCATCGCGGCTGTCGCGATCTCGACAGTGGTGAATCTCGCCGTATCCACCTACCTGTACCGGCAGGCCGAGGCCCACGACTCCCCGGCGCTGGAGGGGGACGCCGCTCACCTGCGGGCCGACGCCCTCACCTCGGTGGCGGTGCTGATCGGCCTCGTGCTGGTCGAGGTCACCGGCGTGGTCGCGCTCGACTCCGTGGTCGCGCTGCTGGTCGCGGTCGCGATCGTCTATGCCGGCATCAGGCTCCTGACCCGTTCCTCGCGCGTGCTGGTGGACGAGGCCTTACCGGCGGAGGAGCTGGACGTGGTCAAGCAGGCGATCTGGTCGTATCCCGGCAACGAGATCGCCGGCCATCACAAGCTGCGGGGTCGCCGTGCCGGCAGCGCGCGCCACATCGACGTTCACCTCCAGTTCGCCCCCGGAACGACGCTCGAGCGCGCGCATCAGATCGCGCACGAGCTTCAGGACCAGGTGAGGATGCGGATTCGCGGCGCGGAGTTGCTCGTGCACCTCGAGCCGTTCGACCGAGTGCGAGCCGAAGAGGAAAAGGCCCAGGGCCGCTAGGGCAGCAGGTTCACGGCCGCGGAAAGGCCCACGAACAGGAGCACGGCGCTGTAGCCGTCGTACCCGTTGACCAGCAGCAGCAGTGATGCGATCACGCAGATGCCGGTGACGGTGATCCAGGCCGTGCGGCTCAGCGACCTCGTGCTTCTCTGATCAAATGACAACACGCCTCCTGGTCTCGTGAAGCGGTGCGGGCATGATGGTGCGGGGGCGGGGGACACTTATATTGTCAACGATGGAGGCGATGACTCAGGAGCTGGCGCTCCGGTACCTGCTGGAGCTGTCGACCGACATCCGGATGGCGATGCTGATCGACGACCAGGGGCGGTTGTCGGCCGCGGCACCCGAGCGCCCCGCCGATCAGATCGCCCAGGTGGCGTCCGAGCTGGCCGGCCAGGCCCGCCTGCTCGCATCGAACGGTGACCAGGGACAGGTCGAGGTCGACGTGACGATGGAGGGCGGCGCCGTGTTCGCTCTCTGCGAGGGCGGCCCGGCGATGGTCTGCGTCACCGGGCCGATGGCTCTTCCCGGCCTAATACTCAACGACATGCGCATAGCGCTCAACGACCTGCGCCGGGCGGAGCCCGAGACGGCATGAGGTATCCGTCTCGCATCAAGCGAGTCGGGCGGGTGGCGGGTGACCTTCTGGCCACCGCGCGGCGCCGCGCCCCGGCCCCGCGGGCACGCGTCAGGGTGCGCCTTGCCCACGGCGAGGCGAGGGTGCTGCCCGAGGACGCTCCGGAGCGGGAGCGACTGCTCTCGCTGGCCGAGCGACTGGTCTCCGAATACGGAAAGGGATCTCGTGCCGGACGGTGACGGGAGCCTGTTCGAGCCCGAGCTCGCTGAGCGCGTGCTGGGGCGGGCGCTCGCAAACGGTGGCGACTTCGCGGAGCTGTACGCGGAGCGGCGAGGCACGTACTCGGTTGCGCTAGACGACCGCCGGGTCGAGCGCTCGCTCAGCGGCAGCGAGCTGGGCGCAGCGGTGCGGGTGATCTCGGGCGACGCAACCTACTTCGGCTACGTCGACGGACTCGCTGAACCGGACCTTCAGAGGGTCGCCGACTCCGTCGCCGCGGCCGTGCGAGGGCAGCGGGTCGAGCCGCAGCAACTGCGTGCGCTGGAGCAGCCGCCCGGCCAGGCGATCGAGCAGCGGCCCGAGCAGGTGGAGCCCGCGCGCAAGGCGGAGATGCTGCGCGCTTGCGACGAGCGAGCGCGTGGCGCCGGGGCCGACATCGCTCAGGTTGCCGCCGGCTACAACGAGGACCGGCGCCAGGTTCAGATCGCCAACTCCGAGGGACTGCTGGTGGCGGACGACCGCACGAGGGTGCGGCTCGGTGTGCAGGTTGTGGCGCGCCGCGGCGAGCACGTCGAGACCGGCGCGGAGTCCCTGGCCGGGCATGCGGGCTTCGAGCTCTTCTCGGCTGACTTCGGGGCGGTCGCCGACGAGGCAGCCCGGCGTGCGCTGACGATGCTCGAGGCCCGTCCCGCCCCGGCCGGGCCCATGACCGTCGTGGTCGGAAACGGCTTCGGCGGCGTCCTCTTCCACGAGGCCACGGGCCACGGCCTCGAGTCCGATGCGGTTCAGAAGCGCGCGTCCGTCTACGCCGGAAGGCTCGGCGAGCAGGTCGCCGGCTCCCTGGTCACCGCCTACGACGATGGCTCGCTCGCCGGAGAGTGGGGCACCGACGCGATCGACGACGAGGGCACGCCGACTCAGAGCACGCGCGTGATCGAGGACGGCAAGCTCGCCTTCTATCTCTACGACCTGACCCGGGCACGCAAGGACGGCCGCCCGTCGACCGGCAACGGCCGCCGCCAGAGCTTCCGCCACCTGCCGATCCCGCGCATGACCAACACCTACATCGCAGCGGGAGACGCGACGCCGCTCGAGATCATCGGCGACGTCGAGCACGGGGTCTACGCCGTTTCCTTCGCGGGAGGCCAGGTGGAGCCCGCGACGGGCAACTTCGTCTTCGGCGTGTCGGAGGGCTACCTGATCGAGCACGGTCGCGTAACGGCTCCGCTCAAGGGCTTGACGCTGATGGGCAACAGCCTCGACGTGCTGAAGGCGATCGACGCCATCGGCGACGACCTCGCGTTCAAGAGCGGCTTCTGCGGCAAGGACGGCCAGACGGTCCCGGTCGGCACCGGCCAGCCGACCGTGCGCATCTCCGAGCTGACGGTCGGCGGCACGGATGTCTAGCGGGCCTTCTCGGAACGTTCCCGGTGAAACGTTTTGAGAAGGGCCACTAAAAACGCCGCCGGCAACGGCGGGGCGCCGGATCTCGAGCGAGCCGCAAGGCTCGCGGTGGAGGCCGCGGTTGCCGCCGGCGCCGACCAGGTTGACGCCTGGGCCGAGGAGTCGGTGAGCCTGACGGTGCGCGTCTACGAGGGATCGGTCGAGAACCTCAGCGAGGCCGGCGGCCGCGGCGTCGGGGTGCGCGCGTTCGTCGACGGTCGCAGCGGCTACGCCTACGGCACGGACCTGAGCGAGAACGGGCTGCGCAGTCTCGCCGCAACGGCGTACGGCGCCGCATCCGTCACGGACGTCGACGAGCACGTCGGGCTGCCTGAGCGCTGCGGAGCTGCAGCCGTGCCGGACCTGACGTCACCCGACGTCGAGAGCTGGGACACCGAGCGCAAGGTGCGGTTGGCGCTTACGGTCGAACGCGCGGCGCGGGAGCGCGATGCGCTCGTCAGCAACGTCGAGGACACCATCTATTCCGACGGTCGCTCACGCGTCGCGCTTGCCAACTCACTCGGGTTCGCCGCCTCCTTCGAGCAGACGCAGGCCTATGCCTATGCCTACGCGTTCGCGGGTGAGGGCTCGGACCTGATGACAGGCCTCGGCGTGGGGACCGCGCGCGGTCCCGAGGGCCTCGACCCGGAGGCGATCGGCCGTGAGGCAGCGGAGCGCGCGATCTCGCTTCACGGCGCACGCCAGCCGGCCACGCGGCGCTGCCCGGTCGTGCTCGACCCGTTCGTGGCGGCCAGCTTCATGGGGATCATCGGCGGCACGCTGTCGGCGCGCGCGGTGCAGCGTGGCCGCTCGCTGTTCGCCGGCAAGGAGCAGCAGCAGGTGGCCGATCCTCTGCTGCGATTGACCGACGACGGGCTTCAGCCGGACGGTCTCGCGACCGCGCCGTTCGACGGGGAGGGGGTGCCGCAGCAGCAGACGGTGTTGATCGACGACGGCAAGCTGCGCACCTTTCTGTACGACCGCTACAGCGCACAGGTCGCCGGTCGCGAGTCGACCGGGAACGGAACGCGTGGCTCCTACCGCACCCCTCCCTCCGTCGGAACCACCAACCTGGTCGTGGACCCCGGCGGCGCGAGCACCGAAGAGCTGATCGCGCAGGCCGGCGACGGCTTCTACGTGGCGGACGTGAGCGGGTTGCACTCGGGTGTCAACGCCGTCTCCGGGACCTTCTCGGTGGGAGCGAGCGGGCGCCTGATCGAAGGCGGGGAGTTGGGCTCCGCGGCGCGGGAGGTCACGATCGCATCCGACATCGTTTCGATGTTGATGGCGGTGCGGGCCGTGGGCTCCGAGGCGCGCTGGCTCCCGTTCGGCGGCAGCGTCAAGGCCCCACCGCTGCTGGTGGGAGAGATGACCGTGGGAGGCGCCTGAGCGGGCAAAACGGGCTTGCCGGTAGGGCTGGCGAGGGACCGTGAGCCGTCGGGGCGGTCGCTCAGAGCGGGTTTTTTGCGATGGTAATGGGCAGCGCAGGTTGCCGCCGTCCGTGGCCATTGCTACGGTGGCCGCGATTTTTGCCCATATAAAAAGGGGGAAAAAGTTGACGAAGCAGGAGCTAATCGACCAGGTCTCGGGCAAGACCGGCCTATCGAAGAAGGATGCCGGAGAGGCCGTGGAAGCGGTTTTCGGCACGATCACCGACACGCTCCAGTCCGGCGGCGACATCGCGTTGACTGGATTCGGGAAGTTTCACGTCGCCGAGCGGGGCCCGCGACAGGGCGTCAACCCGCAGACGCGCGAGAGGATCACCATTCCGGGCGGAAGGGTCCCACGCTTCACCGCCGGGTCGCAGCTCAAGCAAGCCGTCAAGGGCTAGCTCCCGGCATTCAGCCGGGACAGCTGATCGCCGCTGCGCGGTGCGGGAGTTGGTGCCGCGCACGGCGTAGGTTGGCGCGTCCTGTTTGCGGCTCGCAGCCGCTGCATGCCGATCACGACCCCATACGGCAACTCACTTGAACTTCGCTGACCGGCTGTCTGATGCCGTCGAGAGCAGGCGCAGCCAGCTCGTGCTCGGCCTCGACCCCGATCCGTCGAGGCTGCTGCCCGACGCCGTGGGCTTCGCCGGTGAGGGAACGGCCGCCGAGCGTGCCGCGCGCGCCGTCGCCGCCCATTGTGCGCTGCTCATCGATGCAGCGGGCTCCGCGTGCGTTGGAGTCAAGCTTCAGATGGCCTGCTTCGAGCGGCTGGGGGCGCCGGGCTGGCAGGCGCTCGTCGACACGTCGGCCGCAGCAAGGGCGGCCGGGCTGCTCGCGATAGCCGACGGAAAGCGCGGCGACGTGCCGCACACTGCGGCGGCCTACGGCCAGGCGCTGGTCGGAACGACGCCGACGCCGTTCGGCGACGTCGTGGGCCTGAAGGCCGACGCGGTTACCGCCAACCCGCTGCTGGGCCGCGACGCACTGGAGCCGATCGTCGAGGCCGCCCGCCGGTCGGGGGCCGGCACGTTCGTACTGGTGCGCACCTCCAATCCCGGGGCGGCAGAGCTTCAGGACGCGGGCAACGGTGAGCCGCTTCGCGACAGGCTGGCGCGCATGGTCGACGAGCTGGGCGCAGACGGGGTGGGAAGCCGCGGCCTGTCGGACACCGGAGCCGTGGTGGGCGCCACCGAGCCTGGCATAGTCGCGGCGATGCGCGAGCTGATGCCCCGTGCCATTTTTCTGCTGCCCGGAATCGGCGCCCAGGGCGGCCGCGTCGACCAGCTCGGCCCGGCGTTCGCGCCCGGGCGTGGGGCAGCGCTGGTCACCGCGTCGCGAAGCATCGTCGACGCCGCCCTCGAAGCGGGCCGGCCTGGCGCGGCGCTGCCCGCGGCGCAGTCACTGAGGGAGGCGGCGTGGGAACTGAGCGCTTGAGAGAGCTGTTCGACCGCGTTCCGCTGAGGATGCTGGCGCCGGCATCGCTGGCGCTGTTCGCGCTCGTGCTGCTCGTGGTGGTGATCGCCTCCCTCGGCGGCGATGGCTCCAGCTCCGACTCCCACGGTGGCGACAGCCGCACGACGAGCGAGCGCACAACCCCGACGCGGACGACAACGCAGCCCAAGCCTGACGGCGCGGCGCTCGGAAGGCGCGTGTACGTTGTCAAGCCGGGTGACTCATTGGTGCAGATAGCCCAGCAGACCGAGGTTCCGATCGAGCGCCTGATCGCGCTCAACCCGTCCGTGGATCCGCAGGCGCTCGTGACCGGACAGCGCATAAAGCTTCGCGAGTGAAAGCGCAGCCGCCCCGGGCGGCGCTCGCGGTCGTGGCCGGCCTGCTCTGCGTTTGTGCGGCGTGGTCGTTAGCACCCAGTTCCTCGGCCGCAGCCACGCGACCGCAGCCGGCGGCGCGAGCGGCGATCCTGGTCGACGCCGGCGACGGCCACGTGCTGTACAGCCGCGCCCCGCGCAGCCGGCTGGCGATCGCCTCGACGACCAAGCTGATGACGGCGCTGCTGACGCTGGAGGAGCTGCCGCTGCGCCGCAGGCTGGCGGCCGCTCCCTACGACCCGGGGCCGGCGGAGTCGCAGATCGGGTTGCGGCCCGGCGAGCGCCTGGCGACCGTGGACCTGCTCCAGGCGCTGTTGCTCGAGAGCGCCAACGACGCGGCCGTCACCCTCGCGCGCGGAGTCGCCGGCTCGGTGCCCAGATTCGTGACGAGCATGAACGCCCGCGCACGAAGGCTGGGCCTGAGCGACACCCACTACGCCAACCCGATCGGCCTGGACGACGCCGGCAACTACTCGAGCGCACTGGACCTGTCGCGTCTCGCCCGCAGGCTGCTGAAGAACGACGTCTTCGCGACGATCGTCGACTCGCCGACGGGGCGTCTTTCGACGGGCGCCCGGGAACGGATCGTCTCGAACCGCAACGACCTGGTCGCGCGTGTGCCGTGGATCGACGGGGTGAAGACCGGCCACACGGTCATGGCCGGCAACGTGCTGGTCGGATCGGGCACGCGCAAGGGCGTGCGGCTGGTGAGCGTCGTGCTGGGAGAGCCGTCGCAGGCTCGCCGCGACGCCGACACGCTGGAGTTGCTGAACTACGGCTTCGCCCGCTACCGGCGTCTGCGACCTCTCCGCGCGGGCGAGACGGTCGCCGCAGCCCGGGTCGCCGACCACGGTGGGCGGGAGGCGAGGTTGACGGTCGCCCGCGACGTGGCGCTGACCGTGCGGCGGGGGGAGCGGCTTCGCACGGTGGTCGCCGTGCCGGCCGAGTTGCACGGTCCACTCGAAAAGGGGGATCGGGTCGGCGAGGCGAGCATCCTCCGTGGTGGCAAGCTGGTGAAAACAGCCGCCGTGGTGACCGCCGAGAGCGTGCCGAGCGCCGGTACGGCCGACCGCGCCGCGCCCCTGCTCGGGGGCCTGATCGCCCTCGCCGCGACCCTGGGGCTCGTCTTTGCCTGGCGCCGGCAGGTGCCAGGGCGGGAAAAGTAGCGCTCGACGGCCCCAGGTGGTTACATGGAATGGATCGGCGCCCGGCACTCCCGCGGCGTAGTCTCGTGAGGACGCAGCGATGATTATCACCGTCACCCTGAACGCCGCGATCGACAAGACGCTCGCGGTCCCCAGCTTCCGCATCGGCCGCCGGCATCGCTCGACGGAGCAACGCACGATGGCCGGGGGCAAGGGCGTCAACGTCGCGCGCGCGCTGAAGACTCTCGGGCAGCCGGTGATCGCGACCGGGCTGGCCGGCGGACCGACCGGCACGCGCATCATCGAGCAGCTGACCGAGGAGGCGATCCTGAGCGACCTCGTTCGCATCCGCGACGAGTCCCGAACCTCGACGGCGGTGATCGACCCCACCACCGGCGACCAGACCGAGATCAACGAGCGCGGGCCAGAGGCGACCGAGTCGGAGCTGGCGCTGTTCCGGGAGAAGCTGCTTTACCTCGCCAAGGGCGCCGACATATGCGTCTTCGCCGGCAGCCTTCCCCGCAAGGTCGACGCCGGCATCTACGCCGAGCTGATCGGGGAGCTCGCCGCCGTCGGCGTCATGACCGTTGTCGACTCAGAGGGCGAGCCGATGGAACGGGCGCTGCGTGCGTCGCCGGACCTGGTGTCGCCGAACGCAACCGAGGCCGAGGCACTGGTCGGCCACGAGTTCCGTGACGAGCAGGACCACGTCTACGCGCTCTATGAGCTCTGCGAGTTGGGCGCGCGCGAGGCAATCATCACCGACGCCGACGGCTGCCACGCGCTGATCGGCCGCGACCGCGAGCGGGCGCTCTACAGGGTTCGCTCCGATCCGCTCGAACCGGTCTCGGGGATAGGGGCCGGAGACGTCTTCCTGGCCGGCTACCTGGCGGCCACCTACATGAAACGCGGTCCCGAGCAATGCCTGCGCTTCGCCGTCGCCTGCGGCGCCGAGTCGACGCAGCACTTCGGCGCCGGAGTCCTGGATCCGCGCGAGGTCGCGCGCATCGAGGACGAGGTGCAGGTGGTCAAGCTGGACGAGCCCGCACCGGTAGACGCACGCGCCTGACGTCGAGTCACCTCGGGCAGTTCCGGTTTCCCGGCCCGTCAAATCCTTCGCGCACTTTGCGAGCTTGCCCGGCCGGGAGCGCAGGAGGCCGCTGGTAACATCGGACTCCAGTTGGCTTCGCCGCCACAGTCGCCGCCCGATTGCCGTCCAAGCTCGCATCTAGGATGAATAGATGGAGATAGAGATCGGCAAGGGTAAGAAGGGTCGTCGCGCCTACGGCTTCGACGACATCGCCATCGTGCCCTCGCGGCGCACGCGCGACCCCGACGACATCGACATCAGCTGGACGCTCGGCCCCTATCGCTTCGAGCTGCCGATGCTGGCGGCTGCCATGGACGGCGTCGTCTCGCCCAAGATCGCCGGCCTGGTGGGCAAGCTGGGCGGGCTCGCCGTGCTCAACCTGGAGGGCATCTGGACGCGCTACGAGGACGCCGACGCCCAGCTGGAGCGGATCTCGAAACTGCCACGCGATCGCGCCACGCGCGAAATGCAGGAGATCTACCGCGAGCCGGTCAAGCCCGAGCTGGTTGCCCAGCGCGTCGAGGAGATCAAGCAGGAGGGGGTCGTGGCCGCCGGGGCGATGACTCCCCAGCGCGTCCGGGATTACCACGAGCTGGCCCTGGAGGCCGGTCTCGACGTGCTCGTGATCCAGGGCACGGTCATCTCCGCGGAGCACGTTTCCTCCTCGGTCGAGCCACTGAACCTGAAGGAGTTCATCGCCGAGGTGCCGGTGCCCTGCATCGTGGGTGGCTGCGCCAGCTATTCGACGGGCCTTCACCTGATGCGCACCGGCGCCGTCGGCGTGCTGGTCGGAGTCGGTCCCGGCGCCGCCTGCACCACCCGCGGCGTGATCGGAATCGGCGTGCCGCAGGCAACAGCGATCGCGGATGTGCAGGCCGCCCGCTCGCAGCACATGCTCGAGACCGGCCAGTACTGCAACGTGATCGCAGACGGCGGCATGCGCACCGGCGGCGACATCGCCAAGGCCTTCGCCTGCGGCGCCGACGCCGTCATGATCGGCTCGCCGCTCGCGCGTGCCCACGAGGCTCCCGGCCGCGGCTTCCACTGGGGGATGGCGACGTTCCACCCCTCGCTGCCGCGGGGCGCCCGCGTCACCACCCTGCAGAACGGCACGCTCGAGGAGATCCTGCTCGGGCCGGCCTACGAGAACGACGGCACCTTCAACCTCTTCGGCGCACTGCGAACCTCGATGGCCACGTGCGGCTACGAGGACATCCCGTCCTTTCACCGCGCCGAGGTGATGGTCGCGCCGGCTCTCCAGAGCGAGGGCAAGTCGCTTCAGCGCGAGCAGCAGATAGGGATGGGTTCGAACGGCAAGGCGCAGCTCGCAGCGGCGGTCAACGAGCTGGATGAGTAACGGGCTCACCAGCGACTCGTCCGCGAAAACCGAGGCTGACAAGGACGGAGCACCGCAGGTGAGCGAGCGTGCCAATGGGCACGTGAGCGAAGCCGAGGACGCGAGGACGTCGTCAGGCGAAGGTTTGCAGCGGACGGATGAGGTTCTCGTCCTCGACTTCGGCGGGCAGTATTCGCAGTTGATCGCCAGAAGAATCCGCGAGTGCGGTGTCTTCTCAGAGCTGCTGCCGCATGGCGTTTCCATAGAAGCGCTCGAGGCCCGCAAGCCACGCGGGCTGGTGCTCTCCGGTGGCCCGGCCTCGGTCTACGACCCCAGCGCGCCCGCGCTGCGGCCGGAGCTGCTCGACCTCGGCATCCCCGTGCTCGGCATCTGTTACGGCATGCAGGCGATGGCGCGCCAGCTCGGCGGTCGCGTCGAGGCCGCGGAGGTGGGGGAGTTCGGCCGCACCGAGCTTCGGGTCCGTGAGCCGGGACGCCTGCTCTCCGGGCTTCCGGCCGAGCAGAGCTGCTGGATGAGTCATCGCGACACGGTCTTCGAGCCGCCGCCCGGCTTCACGGCACTCGCCTCTTCGCCGGCGTCGCCGGTTGCCGCTCTGGAGTCGGTGGAGCGCGGGCTCTACGGGATCCAGTTCCACCCCGAGGTGGTCCACACGCCATATGGCACAGACATCCTGCGCAGCTTCCTCTACGACATCTGCGGCTGCGACGGCAAATGGTCCCCGGCATCCATCATCGACGAGCAGGTGCAGGCGATCCGCAAGCGTGTCGGAGACGGACGGGTGATCTGCGGGCTTTCGGGAGGGGTCGACTCCTCGACCGCGGCGCTGATCGTCCACCGGGCGGTCGGCGATCGGCTCACCTGCGTCTTCGTCGACCACGGCCTGATGCGAAAGAACGAGAGCGAGCAGGTCGTGGCCGCCTTCCGCGACCACTTCCAGGTGCCGCTGGTGCATGTGGACGCGGCCGATCGCTTCCTCTCCCGGCTCACCGGCGTCGTCGACCCGGAGCAGAAGCGCCGCATCATCGGCGAGGAGTTCATCCGCGTCTTCGAGGAGGAGGCGGCCAGCCTCGACAACGTCGGCTTTCTGGTGCAGGGAACTCTTTACTCGGATGTGATCGAGTCGGGCGGCGAAGGCGGCAACGGAGCAGCACGCATCAAGTCGCACCACAACGTCGGCGGCCTACCGGAGCAGTTCGACTTCGAGCTGATCGAGCCGCTGCGCCAGCTGTTCAAGGACGAGGTGCGCGCGGTCGCCGCGGAACTCGAGCTGCCGGAGCGTCTGGTCTGGCGCCAGCCGTTCCCGGGACCTGGGCTGGCGATCCGAGTCATCGGCGGCGAGGTCACGCTCGAGCGCCTCGACGTCCTGCGCGAGGCTGACGCGATCCTCCAGGAGGAGATCCGCAAGGCCGGTCTCTACCGGGAGCTGTGGCAGTCGTTCTGCGTGCTGCCGGCGGTCAAATCGGTGGGGGTGCAGGGCGACGAGCGCACATACGCCTACCCGATCATCATTCGAGCCGTCACCTCCGACGATGCCATGACCGCCGACTGGGCGCGGCTGCCATACGAGTTGCTGGAGACGGTGTCGAGCCGCATCATCAACGAGATCCAGCACGTCAATCGCGTCGCGCTCGACATCTCATCGAAGCCTCCCAGCACGATCGAGTGGGAATAGCGCTCTAGCTTCCGGTTGGGGAGCGGCCGCCGGCCGCTGGAATACTTGAGCGATGGCCTCGCAGGACAGGCAGGGGAAGTCGTATCTCTCGCTGTGCGCGATCTACCGTGACGAGGCGCGCTACATGCGTGAGTGGCTCGAGTTCCACCGGCTGTTCGGCGTCGAGCGCTTCTTCCTTTACGACAACCGCAGCAGTGACGCCCACCGCGAGGTGCTCGCTCCCTATATCGAGGACGGGATCGTCGAGCTGACCGACTGGCCCGCCTTTCCGGCTCAGGGAAAGGCGTACCGCCACTGCCTCCAGCAGCATTGGGACGAGTCTCGCTGGATCGGCTTCATAGACCTCGACGAGTTCCTCTACTCACCCACGGGCCGGCCGCTGCCCGAGTTGCTGGCCGACTTCGAGCAGTTCCCCGGGGTCGCGGTCAATCGGGCCTCGTACGGTAGCTCGGGCCATGAGACGGCGGCGGAGGGTCTCGTGATCGAGAACTACACGCGACGCGCCGAGGACCAGGCGGACGTGAACAAGTTCGTCAAGAGCATCGTCGACCCGTATCGCGCCGTCGGATGCTGGAACGACAAGAACCCGCACTGCTTCGTCTACAGCGAGGGCTTCGCCGTCAACGAGCAGAAGCGGCCGATCGACAAGTTCCCGTTCGGGCGCATCCAGCCGATCTCGTTCTCGCTCTTTCGCGTCAACCACTACTGGACCAAGTCCGAGCAGGAGTGGCGCGCCAAGGCCGCGATTCCGATGGCCAGCAACGGCCTGATGCGCGCACCCGAGATCGGAGAGGACCTGAACGCGATCGAGGACGACTCGATGGCCGGCTACGTACCGGCGCTACGAGAGGCCCTCGATCGCATGGAGGCGAGGTCGCCCTCCGCCGCGCTCCTGGAGGCCGGGGTGGAGGGGGGCGCGGGCGAGTAACCATCGCCACCGGCAGGGGTACTTTGTGTGGCCTGTTACAAGGCTCTAGAAACCAAGTACCGGAAGGCAGGTTGCGATGGACATTGTCAAGCGACTCGAGCCGCTGTCACTTCTGCTGGTGATGCTGGTGGCGCTGAACTGGGCGATCGTCGCCCTCTTCGACTGGAATGCCATCAGCGAGATCTTCGGAAGCGGCAGCGCCGCGGACGTGGTCTATGTCGTGGTCGGCGTGGCTGCACTGACGTTCATTCCAAAGTTGATGGACGAGCTGCACCTCACCGGGCACGGTGTTCACCCGCGTGGCGCGTAGTCCAAGCAGGTCCCAACCACAGCCAAGAATCGAGCCGGCCTGTCCGGCTCGATTCGCGTGCGGAAGAGGTCGCCGAAGGCGGCCTCACCTGCCTTTAGGTGTCCGGCGAAGCCGGCCAGATATTCCGAGCCGGCCTGTCCGGCTCGATTCGCGTGCGGAAGAGGTCGCCGAAGGCGGCATCGCACATATACGGCTAGCTGACGCCGTCCCAGCGCTGCAGCTCGGCCAGCGGGTCGAGCGGGCGGCCGCCCTTGTACCAGCCGGGTGCGGACCAGAGCTCGAAGTGGAGGTGGCAGCCGACGGCATCGCCGGTTTCGCCGACTTCGCCGATCTGCTGACCCGTGTAGACGCGCTCGTTCCGTTCGACCAGGGCGGGCGCCTTTAGGTGCATGTAGACGTAGCCCTGGTTGGTGCCGCTGCCGCTGATCACGAGGTAGTAGCCGGCCGCGCTGTGAAAGCCCTTGTAGACGACCCGTCCGGCACGCGCGGCGAACAGTGGAGTGCCACAACTGGCGAGCACGTCCTGGCCCTGGTGAATATGGCCCCTGCGTCCGGCCCCGAAGCGGGCGGCCGCACCCCCATAGTCGTGCTTGCCACGGACCGGGAACATGTGGCCGTAGAGGGCGAAGGCATCCGCGCTGCCGGGACCCGAAGGCTGCACGGCCGCGATTCCGGCGGTCGGGACCACGGCCTGGAAGGTGTAATAGCCCTCGGGCTGGGCCTTGCCGGCTGTCCTGCCGTCCCAGACGACCCGCTGCACGCTGCCTGGGCCGACCTGCGGTTGCTGCCAGGTCTGGACCACGGCGCCGTCGGCCAGACGGATCAGGTTGACCGTCACGTCGAGGGGGTTGCCGTTCGCGAGCCGGTAGCTGAACACCGCCTTGTGGAGGCCGCCGAAGAACACCTTCCGCTTCGAGACGCGGGTCCCCAATGCCGGTTGACCGCCCGTCTGCTGCGGCATCGGAGGCGTCTCGGTGATGCCGTCCTCCACCACCAGGCCGGTCGAGCGGCGCGAGCGCGCGCCCGAAGCGCTGATCACGGCCACCGGGCCGCTGCGCGCAGTGGCGGGGACGACGGCGCGCAACGTGCCCTTGGCGGTGATTCGCGCGGGTGCGAGCGCGTCGTCGCCACGGCCCGCGCGGCCGTAGAAGACCACCGATCGGGCAGCGGCGAGATAGCGGCCACGGAGCTCCACCGTGCCTCCCGCAGCTACCCAGAGGTCATCGACGCAGGGCAGCGCCGGGATCCCGATGCAGCGCACCAGCGTGACGGTCGGGCGCGGCGCACCGCCGGCACCTCCGCTCGGGCTGCCGGCACCTCCGCTCGATCCTCCGGCGGCGAGCGACGTCCCCACACCGGCGAGGCCGGTGAGCAGAAGCGTGAGGAAAGCTAGATATGTGCCGGCCCGCGCGAAACGTCCCTGTTCGCCACAGGCCGCTACCGTCGTGGGCGGCGGCAAATAGTCCTCTCTCTCGGCGGCCTACGGAGTTAGCTGACGGGCTCGCGCTGAAAGAGATGCGCTACGGGCAAGCCAGTCGCCTCTCACGACCGCTGTCCCCGATTCGCCCCACTTGGACGGCCATTCGTGCCGCCCATTGGTTCCCCCGTTCCCCGCTTGCGACCCTCGACTGAGCCGGGCGGGGATTCGGCAGGCCTATTTGAAGTGCGCGAGTATAGCCACGGTTTCGGTCGCGTCTACAAGTTGCACTCTGTTACAAGGTCCGCGGCGCAGCGGCCACTTTTGGGATACGGCGGCGGCTGCCGGGTACCTGCATTCACCGCTGCCAGCGCCCGCCGGTTCGTCCGGTCGCCTCCGGCCGGGCGGCGGTGAGCGGCTATCATTCGCCACCGCTGGTCGCGGCTGCCGCCGCGGCCTGCTCCTTTCCCCAGCGTGAAATCAGGCACTTGAAGACCTACGTAGCCACACCCTCCAATCGCGAGCGCGAGTGGGTGGTCGTGGACGCCAACGGCAAGACGCTGGGCCGGCTGGCGACACAGATCGCTGACATGCTGCGGGGTAAGCGCAAGCCCGAGTACACGCCGCACATCGACACCGGTGACTTCGTCGTCGTCGTGAACGCCGAGAAGGTGGCTGTCACCGGCGACAAGAGGCAGCAGAAGCTCTACCACCGCCACTCCGGCTATCCGGGTGGCCTGCGCACGCGCACTTTGGACGAGATGCTGGAGCGCTTTCCCGAGGAGGTCATTCGCAAGGCCGTGAAGGGGATGCTGCCCCGCAACCGGCTCGCCCGCCAGCAGCTGCGCAAGCTGAAGGTCTACGCTGGGCCCGACCACCCCCACGAGGCACAACGCCCCAAGACGCTCGAGGTCGCCTGAGATGGCGGAAGAGCAAGAGCCCAGAAAGGACGACCAGGAAAACGTGATACAGCAACCCGAGGGCCAGGGCGAGCAGGAGCAGCCCGCGCAGGAGCAGCCCGCGCAGGAGCAGCCCGAGCAGGCACCGGCGCCCGAGGCTGCTGCGCCCGAGGCCGACGCCGCGCCGCAGGTGGACGTCCCGAAGCAGGCGGAGTCGTCGGAAGCTGACGCCGCCGCCGCGGCTGCCGCAGAGACTCCCGCCGAGGAACCCACCGCCCAGGAGCCAGCCGCCGAGGAGCCCACCGCCGAGAAGCCCACCGCCGAGGAACCCACCGCCCAGGAGCCAGCCGCCGAGGAGCC
>JBBQNR010000046.1:0-22342 GCA_038330145.1 Solirubrobacterales bacterium | reverse complement strand
CACGGATGACGAGTCATCCCGGCGCTGGATCGGCGTCCTCAAGCTCGCCCATGCAACCAGCATGGGCTTCGCCCTCGTCCTTGCCCAGCTTGATCTGCCTCGCCCCCGCACGCACGCGGCCGCGGAATCAACCATCTAGCGCGCCTGGAGCGCGTCCATGCCGACGGCCAGCGCAAGCGCGACGCGACGGTCGATCTTGCGCTCGGCATCGCCCGAGACGTCGAGCCGGTAGCGGTCGCGCACGCCGAGAATGCGCTGGAGGCCGCCGATCCGCTCCTCGCCGATGAAGTAGTCGAAGTGGTACGGGATCGGCAGCCAGTCGGCGAAGCCGCCGATGTAGGGCACAAATCCCACCAGCCGCCGGAAGAGGGCGACGAACAAGCTGCGCTCCCGGGCCGAGGCGATCTCGTTGCCCGATGCGTCGAAAATCTGCCAGGTCGAGCGCAGCAGCGACTTGCCGAACGCTTTACGGAGCTGCCCGACCTGCTGTCCGCTCGGGTCAGTGACGTCGTACTTCGCGCGGGGGTCCCAGACCTGCTGTGCCTTGATCCTGAAGACCTCGGCGGTCTTCGAGTCGTCGGTGAACGCACGCAGGTCTTCCTTGAGCTTCATCCGCGCTTGCTCTACGAAGCAGACCGGTTCACCGGCGGACTTCTCGTCGGCACCGAGGATCGAGACCTCGTACTGATTGACCATCGGCCGGATCCGCTGGCTGAGGTAGAACCGGTCGTGCAGGCTCGGGTCGACGGCCACGGGCTCAGCCTAACGCAGCGCTACCCGCGAACCTCGTTGTGGATCTTCACTTCGGTGATCTCCGGCTGCTGGACGCCGACTCGCTGAAGCTGCTCGCCGAGGCGCTCGGCCAGGAACCGATCGAAGTGCTCGCGAGATTCCCACACGTCGACCACGCACAGGCCGTCTTCCGTCGTGCCGGCGACGTGGTAGGTCTGTCCCTCTCCGAGCCGCGGCTCGCCGAGCCCACGCTCGAGATCGTCGTATTGCTCGGTGGTGGCTCCTGGAACTTTGATGAACAGAAAGACGGGCATCCGACTACCTCCTGGTTGGCGTGTGGGCGGGACCTTAATTCAACTTTGATCGTTCGCGGCGGCTTCGACGCCTGCGCCGCGTTGTACTCCTCGTCGGTGACGTGCTCGCCCCAAGTGACCGGGCTGCCCACGAGCCGACGCCCTCGGTGATGTAGCACTGCCGAGACTTCGCGCAGCTCGCTGCTCGGACTGAACTGAACGTACTCGGTGTCAGGTTCGTTGTGTACGCCAATGTGGCCAGGCGGGAGGTAGAAGGCATCACCCGCCTCGAAGACCGCCAGGAGGCGCTCGAGATGATGGGGATGCGCGAGTAACGCGATCACTGCCGCCCCGTAGGCGGAATCTCGGTCTCGTTCGCTCGTTATGCTCCCCGCGTGCGGTCAGGCCGTGGCAAGCAAGACTCTCCCCTGATCAGGCCGGTGCCGGCGCTGTTGGCCTTGGCCGCGGGCTTCGGGCTCTCGGTGGCAATTGCCTGGGGAAGCTCGACCGAGTTAGGTCAGACGACGGCAACGCCGGTCTTCGGAGTTCAGACGCCGGTGGTTGCCGTGTCGACGATGCCCGGTACGCCGTCCTATGAGACACCCGATGGCGTACTTACGCGCTGGAGGTTTCACAGCAGCGCTGACGCAGCCGCCGGAGCGGTGAGGCTCAAGATCTTCCGTTACACCGGGACAGGCCTGGCCTTCGAAGTGCTGGCAGAAAGCTCACTCAAGACGCTCGCCCCCGATACCGCGTACGAGTTCAACGAACGAATCCCGGTAAAGAAGGGCAACCTGCTTGGGCTGACGGCCGTGGCCAATGCGGAGGTCGGGATCACCGTGCCGAATACGCCCGGGAACCAGATGGCGCAGTTCGGGGGTGGTGACATAGCTCCCGGCCAGACCGGGACCGCGACCATCGCCTACGCCGACCACCGCCCCTCCGTTGCCGCGACGGTCGAATCCGACGCCGACAACGACGGCTTCGGCGACGACACGCAGGACGCCTGCCCGACCGACGCCAAGCGTCAGGATCCCTGCCCGGCATCGCCGGGCGACAAGCGTGCGCCCTCACTGGTCCTGAGCTCATCCTCGAGCCAGGACGTGCTTGCCAAACGGGCAGTTTTCGTGACCGTCACGAGCGACGAGAATGGAACCGCCAACGGCAAGGGCAATCTGTCCATCCCCGGCGCGAGCCGGACGTTCAAGCTGAGATCGGCCAGCAAGACGGTCACCGCAGGCGGTGAGGTGAAGCTCAAGCTACGTGTGACACGCAAGGCGCTGCGCGCGGCGAAGCGGTCGCTGCGCCGCGGCAGGCGTGTGCGCGCAAGGGTGACGATCACCGTGCGCGACGGAGCCGGCAACGTGGCCACCGGCAAGAAGACGGTCAGGGTCAAGCGGCCCAAGCGGCGCTGAGTCTCAGAGCCTAAGACGGCTCGAGCGGCTCAGAAGTCGTCGTGAGCGTCTTGCTCGGACAGGCCCACGGCTTCGAGGGCTTCTGCGGGATCACCTTGCTCGGTCGGCGACGATGTAGTCGAGCAGCCGTCGCGCGCCGGCGTTGGCGAGCTTGGGGCGATCGGCGTCGGATGCCTTCTCGCCGAGACGCTGGAGTCTGAGCACGTCCCCGGCGGCGAACCCGGGCATTAGGCCGCAATAGAAGAACCCCGACCGGGTCAAGGCCTCGACCGCGTGTTCGATCCCCGGATCTGCGAGCGGCAGGTCGATCAGCGTCACGGGCAAGGCCCGCTGTGTCCCCGGCGGTGCGACGATCGGCTCGTCGAGGTCGGCGCCGATCGCGTCCACGGTGTGGCGAAGAATTCCCTCGCGGGCGCCGTGGGCAGTTCGGACCGACGATCGGCCCAGCGGCGGCCGTCGGCTGGGGCCGAATGTGCGCTCGACGCCGAGCTCTAGGTAGAGCTCTTCGAGCAGCGCGCCGTAGCGCTCGGGCAGGATCACCTCGCGGCGAGGGAGCGGGGTGATCGGCTGGTATACGACCGTCGCGGCTAGACGCCCGGCGGGTCGCTCGTCCTCTATCCCGAGATACTCGGCGCCGGCGGTGACATAACCGAGCATGACCCCGGTCTCGATGCCTCCAGCCTTGACCGATGCCCGCTGCATCACCTCGTGGGCCGTGGTCGGGTAGTGCACGAACCCGGCGAAGCCGTCGGAGCGGCACCGTTCGGCAAGCATCAGACCGAGCTCGCGCAGCAGACCGCGCCCACGATATGCGGGATCGACGACCGTGTTGCCAGCCTCGGCAACGCAGGCGGCCGGATGGCGCACGGAGAGAGCCGTGTGGCCGACGATCTCGCCGGGCGTGGTGACGGCGACGACGGATCGGAGGGTCCCGTCCTCGAGCCGCCGCCGGATCGCCTCTGGATCGTAGAGCTCTGCGGCGGGATACGTGTCCCCGTAGCAGCGCCGGAAGCAGCGCGTGAGTGCCGTTGCGTCTTCGGGTGCGAGCGCTCGGATCTCGACCGCCCACCCGGGTCCCTTGGTCATGACCGGGTCCAAGCGAGGAATTCCATCACGACGAACGAACGCGTGCGTGTTCACGGCCTGGCGGTCTTGGCATGACAAGGAACCGGAGACAAGAACGGCTATTAGGCATCCGAAAGCGGCTAAGATCGTCGTAGCAGTGGTCCCCCGGTTCGAATCCGGGGCGTCGGCTCTTCGACGCGCCTTCCGGTCGGCAAGACCGGAGATCAGGGAGGAACAGGTGAGCTTCAGGACAGGCGCAGGCGCGGGTTCGCTCCGCGTGCGGGTAGCAGTCGTCTCAGTGTTGGCAGCGCTGGTCGCGCTGCTGCCATCGGCCGCGTCGGCGGCCGGAGTGGTGCCGACGGACAAGGGCCCGGTAAGGGGCACGGCGACCGCCAGCGTCAAGGAGTACCTCGGCATCCCATATGCGGCCGCTCCTGTCGGCGACCTGCGCTGGCAGCCGCCTCAGCCGCATGCGCGCTGGCGGACCCCGCTCGACGCCACGCAGTTCGCGAACCACTGCCCTCAGCAGGGATCCTCCGTCGGGGGCGCGGCGACGAACGAGGATTGCCTCTACCTGAACGTCTATGCGCCCAATCGCGGGAACGGAAAGGGCCACACGAAGCATCTGCCGGTCATGTTCTGGATCCACGGCGGCGCGCTTTCCTCCGGCGAGAGCGACGACTACGACCCAACTCGGCTCGTCCGACAGGGCCGCGTGGTCGTCACCATCAACTACCGGCTCGGATGGCTGGGGTTCCTTGCTCACCCATCGCTGACCGCGGAGTCGCCCAATCATGCCTCCGGCGACTACGGCTTCATGGACCAGCAGGCGGCGCTTCGCTGGGTCAAGGGCAACATCACCAAGTTCGGCGGCGATCCCGGCAACGTCACGATCTTCGGCCAGTCGGCCGGCGGGCACAGCGTGCACGTGCAGCTCGCATCTCCGCTCGCCGCGGGCCTGTTCCAGCGGGCCATCGCCCATAGCGGCGCTTACGCGGACAACATGCCGTCCCTTTCCCAGGCCGAGGTCGCGGGAAGCGACATCGCGACCAGGGTTGGGTGCCAGGACCAGACCGCCGAGTGCCTGCGGTCGGTTGCGGTCGCCGACCTGCTCCCGACGCAGCCGGGCGGCGGACTACCGATCGTCCCGCCCGTCGACGGATACGTGCTGCAACAGAGTCCCCGGACGGCGTTCGAGACCGGAGACTTCAACCGCGTGCCGGTCGTCGAGGGCTCGAACCACGACGAGTTCAGGTCCTACGCAGCGGTGCTGGTCCCGAACGTGCCGGCGGCCTTTTATCCGTTCGTCGTCGGGCTCTTCAGCTCGACGCTCGGCTTGAACGTCAGCGTGGCCGACATCGTGAACCAGTACCCGATTACCGACTACCAGGGTGACGTGAGGCTCGCAGTGTCGGCGATCGGGACCGACTACCTGTTCTCGTGCCCAGGACGCAGGGCGGCAAGGTCGTTGTCGAAGCTGGTGCCTACCTATGCCTACGAGTTCAACGATCCGAATGCGCCGACCGTGCTGGCGCCGGCGGTGGACTTCCCGTTCGGTTCCTACCACGCGAGCGAGTTGCCGTACCTGTTCGATTCGACGACGCGAGGTGGCCACGCTCCGCTGACGCCGGACCAGGAGCAGCTGGCCGCGGCGATGGTGCGCTACTGGACTCAGTTCGCTGCGACGAGCGACCCGAACTCACCGGCGACCCCTGAGTGGCCCGCATACACAGCGGCGAGCGACGTCTATCAGTCGCTCGCGCCGCCGATCCCGCACCCCGAGACCGGCTTCGCGACCGATCACAAGTGCGCGTTCTGGGACGCGCAGAGCTAACGCGCCTCATCTCGGCAGGCATGTGGGCGGTGCTAGGCCAATGTGGTCGCCGCCCACCCCGCTGCAATCACGGACGTGTGCGGGTCAGGGTTTCTGCAGCTGGGCCCGGTGCCGCCGCGCTCGCGCGGCGGCACGTGGGATGACCTCGTGCATGAGGGAGGGGAAGACGCCCGCCACCTGTTGAACCCGGCCCATGAGCTTGGGGAAGATAATCTCCACCGGGCGCGTCATGAACGCTTCGACGATCGCCTCGGCGATGTCGGACGCCGGGACCGAGCGCTCCGCGAACGCCAGCACTGAGCTCTCGTCCGCCATCTCCTGCGCGAGCATCGGTGTCCTCACCGCCGGCGGGTGGATGATGGTGAACGCGACCGGGCCGCCGCGCTCCTCGATCGCGACGCTGTGGTGAAACGCGCGCAGGCGAGCCGAGCTGGCCGGCCAGCGCCTCGGCGCCGGCGAGGTCGACGTCGGCTAGGACGACGCGGTGCCCGCGCTCGGCGGCGAGCTGTGCGGTCGCGGCACCGATGCCGCTCGCGGCACCGGTGATCAGCACGGAGAGGGACGCCATCGCCGAGCACTATGACGAAGCGCCCTCCCGCGCGCCCCAGGACCACGCGCGGGATGTAGTTCGAGTCAGCTGCGGCGATAATCAGTGCCGTCGTGAATACGGTCGGCGAACTCGAACAGGGTAGGAAGTCCTACGCGGACCAGCTTTGGATGGACGCGTACGAGTCGCTGTCCACCACCGATCGGGCGAACCCACTCGAAGCTGAGGACCTAGAGTTGCTCGCGACCTCGGCCTACATGATCGGGCGCGAGGAGCAGTATCGCGATGTCCTCGAGCGTGCCCACCGCACGCACATCGACGCCGGACGAGCGCTGGCGGCAGTGCGCTGCGCCTTCTGGATCGGCGTCACGCTCGCGAGCCAGGGTGAGGTCAGCCGCGCCGGCGGCTGGCTCGGACGAGCGCAGCGACTGCTCGACCGTGAAGGGGAAGACTGCGTCGAGCACGGTTATCTGTTGCTGCCCGTCGTCTTCGAGCACGAGGCGAGCGGCGACCTGGAGGCGGCAGCTGCCGCTGCCGACGAGGCCGCCACGATCGGCGAGCGCTTTGGCGACCAGGATCTCTTCGCGCTCGCGAGCCACGAGCGGGGCCACATCCTGATTCGTTGCGGGCGTCTCAACCAGGGCTTGAGGCTCCTGGACGAGTCCATGGTTGCCGTCACCGCCGGCGAGCTCTCACCGGTCGTATCCGGCATCGTCTACTGCGGCGTGATCCTGGCCTGCCAGGATGCGCATGACGTGCGCCGCGCCCGGGAGTGGACCGCCGCCCTGACCCGCTGGTGCGAGCGCCAGCCCGATCTGGTGGCATTCACGGGCCGCTGCCTGGTGCATCGCGCCGAGATCATGCAGCTACGCGGTTCCTGGCTCGAGGCACTCGAGGAGGCGCAAAGGGCGGCGGAGCGTTGCCGGCAGGGGGAGAACCCAGGGGCGGCAGGCGAGGCCTGCTATCGCCAGGCTGAGATCCGCCGTCTGATCGGCGACCGCGCCGCGGCGGAGGTCGCCTACAAAGAGGCGAGCCGGCTGGGGCGTGAGCCGCAGCCTGGCCTGTCCCTCTTGCGCCTGGCCGACGGCAAGCACGATGCGGCGGAGGCGGCGATCCGCCGGATCGTGGCCGAGACCGCCGAGCCCGGAAAGCGCGTGGGACTCCTGCCGGCCTGCGTCGAGATCATGTTGGCGACTGGCGATCTCGAGGCAGCGGACGCCGCCTGCCGAGAGCTCGAGTCGATCGCCGAAGGTCGGGAGCGCGACGCGCTCGGGGCGATGGCCGCGCAGGCGCGAGGCGCCGTCGAGCTTGCCAAGGGCGGCGCCGAGCCCGCGCTGGCTTCGTTGCGCCGCGCATGCCAGGTGTGGCAGGAGCTGGAGGCGCCCTACGAGACGGCGCGAACGCGCGAGCTCCTGGCGCTCGCCTGCCGCGAGCAGGGCGACGACGACACGGCAACGCTCGAGCTCGAGGCGGCGCGGGATGCGTTCGCCGGTCTGGGAGCAGCCGCAGACATTGCCCGGCTGAACTCCCTGGCCGGAGCGGCCCTGGGGGTCGGTTCCCACGGTCTCACCCAGCGCGAGCTCGAAGTGCTGCGACACCTCGCGGCCGGGGAGACCAACAAGGCCATCGCGGCCGAGCTGGTACTCAGCGTCAGAACCGTGGACCGGCACGTCAGCAACATCCTGACCAAGCTCGGTGTGTCATCCCGCGCTGCTGCCACCGCGTACGCGTACGAGCGCCGCCTGGTCTAGCCGCGCTCGTCGGTGGAATTACCCAGGCCCCCGAGGCCGAAAGTTGGGTGGTTCAGCCGATGCGTGTCCAGGTCGTCTTTCGTACCGTCGTGAGGCATCGACAATCGACCCGAAGGGAGCTCACGATGCTTTGCGCCCTAACCGTCCGCACACTGAAACCCGGAACATTCGAGCAGTTTCACGACGCGTTCTTGCGGTACGAGAACCTCGAGCAACCGCCGCCCGGCTACATGCAGTTCAACATGATGCGAAACGCTAAGAACCCCGACGAGGTGATCTGCCTCGGGCTCTTCGACGGAACCGTTGACGAGCTTCGCCGTACGGCAGCGGAGCAGGACTACGCCGGTCAGCTCGAGGCGATTGCGCCTTTCGTCGAGTCGGTCGGCACCGACGGACTCTACGAGGTCGTCGAGAACCATTCCTTCGGGCCTACCACCGCTGGAGACCGGCGATGAACTACAGGCTCGCGTACGCAATCGGGTTCCATCCCTGGGAGGACCTGGCCGAGCATCCGCCGTACGCCAACAAGCTGTTGGATCTGGTGGCTCGTGAAGAGGATGGACGAGGGAGCGGCCACGGAGCGGCGCTCGATCTCGGCTGCGGCAGCGCGGTCTGGGGCGTTCGACTCGCGCAGCGTGGTTGGCAGGTGACCGGCGTCGACATCGTCGACAAGGCCGTGCGGCGCGCGCACGAGCGGGTTAGCGGCGCGGGCGTCGATATGCGGATCGTGCAGGCCGACGTCACGGCGCTGGAAGAAGGGGGTGTGGGCTCGGGCTTCCGGCTCATCCTCGACACCGGAACCTTCCACGGCCTGACGGACGCTCAACGCGAGGCGATGGGCAGGGAGGTGAGCGCCGTCGCAGCACCTGATGCGACCGTGCTGCTCGACTGTTTTGCGCCTCGGAGGCGAGGCCCGCTCCCGCGCGGCGCCAGCCAGGAGGAGATCGAGATTGCCTTCCCCGGCTGGGAGGTGATCGATGCCGAGGTGGCGGACACCGAGCCCGACGGGATCGCGCGCCTGTTCAGGTTTGACGAGCGGTTCTATCGTCTGCGCCGGAAAGGGAGCTGAGGGCGGTGTCTGGGGCGCCGTAGGCTGATCCTGGCCGTTGACGGCGCCGCAGGCCACCCGTAGGCTAGCGCCGAGGAATGAACTCGAACGAGCCTGTTGGCACGATCCAGGCGCTGTGGCGATTCCCTGTCAAGTCGATGCTGGGCGAGGAGCTCGACGCTGCCGACCTTGGTGAGGGCGGGATCGAAGGAGACCGCGCTTACGCTGTCCGCGACAGGGAAACAGGCAAGGTCGCGAGCGCGAAGCATCCGAAGCTGTGGCCCAACCTGCTCGGGTGCCGGGCCGAGTTCGTCGAATCGCCGCGCTCAGGCGATGAGCTTCCACCGGCACGGATCGAGCTTGCCGACGGCAACTCGGTGCTGAGCGACTCCCCGGATATCGACGCAGTCCTGTCGCGCTTCTTCGGCCGCGACGTGGAGTTGGCGCACGCCGCGCAGAACGGCTACACGATCGATCAGTACCACCCTGACGAGGAGAACTACGATCCCGAGGGACACCGCGATGAGGTCGTCGAGGCGCAGCTCGGTGCGGCGTTCTTCAATCAGCGGGGGCTCCCCTCGGCCGTTCCCGAAGGTTCGTTCTTCGACCTCTTCCCGCTCAGCGTTCTGACGACGTCGACCCTGGACCGGCTGGGCGAACTCGAACCACAGAGCCGCTTCGACGCCCGCCGGTTCCGCATGAACGTGATCGTTGCCACCTCCGCGCATGGCTTCGTCGAAAACGACTGGGTAGGTCGCTCGCTCGCGATCGGCGACGACGTACGGCTCGGAGTGGCCTTGCCGGACCCTCGTTGCGTCATGCCGAGCCTTGCGCAGGAGGACCTTCCGAGGGATCCCGAGGTCCTCAAGGCGCTCGCCCGCCACAACAGGATCGACGTCGCTGGTGCGCTCTACCCCTGCGCCGGCGTCTACGCAGTCGCGGCCGCGACGGGCACGGTCCGGAAGGGTGATCGCGTAAGCCTGGTCTGAGCCGAGAGGCTGCCTCGCCTGTGCTTCCCTCGTATCGAGGGTCCGCGCGGTTCGAGTCCGGGCATCCCCATTGCAGAGCGGAATTCCGCGCTTCGGCTCGCGCGGAGATACACGCGTCGGCGGTCATCGGTAACCTGCGCCTTGCCGAATCGCCGAGCGTCCGCGCCCGGCGAACGGGGGACCCAATGCGGACTTCGGTCCGCGGGGGCGAATCGGTTTCGTTGTTGAGACCGTAGCGCTGCTCTTTCTGCGCGAGCCCGTCAGCTCACCTCGTAGGCACACGAGAGAGAACGCTTGATGGGACCCGCTTCACATAGCCGGGGTGCTCGCCGTCATCCGCGAGCTCGTTTGCGACGGTTTCTGCCGCCGCTGCTGCTCCTGTGCCTGCTGCTGCCAGCCGCGGCATCCTTCGGAAAGGCCAGCCATGCCGGGTGGCCCAAGATCAACGGGCTGCTTCTGATGAACAGCCACGACCGAAACAGACCTCTCGACGGGAGGCCTGGCCAAGACCCCTTTCACGGCACGGACCCCAGCTACTCATGCGACGGCCTGCACAAGCGGTCGTCATGCGTTCGCTCGTCTCGGCGCAAGATCACCGTGGTGCCTTCCAACATCGGACACAACGAACTGCTCGGCGGGCACGGAAACGACACGATCTACGCCGGCCCTGCCGGCGACGTGATCTGGGGCGACTTCAAGCCCTGCTGTCAGCCGACGAGACAGGTGGACAATCTCTACGGCGGCCCCGGCGACGACTTCATCTACGCAAGCCACGGGCGCAACTACATCTACACGGGCGGCGGGGACGACGTCGTCCACGCGCACTTCGGGCGCGGTGAGATCCATTGCGACTCACGCGATGTACTGATTTACGTGAGCCATCGCGGCCGGTCAGGCTGGCGCCTTTTCGGCTGCAAGCGCGTCAGCTACGCGACAGAACGGTCTCTGAGGGGCTGACAGGTCGTGCTGCAGGGCGGCAAGTAGCGTTACGTTTCGCCTGGGCGCCCGGAATTTCCGCTGTCGCTACCCTGGGTAAATCGAGCAGGCGACCGCTACAGCGCACCAGCCGGGCGAGCTGAATCGGCTTGCGATCAGTGCGACCACGCACTGCCTGACCGGCTGCGCGCTGGGCGAGTTTCTCGGCATGGCCATAGCCACCGCCCTCAGCTGGGGCAACCTGCCTCAGATCGCGCTCGCCGTTGGCCTCGCTTACGTGTTCGGCTTTGGACTGACCGCGCTACCGCTCGTGAGGGCGGGCTTGGCAGCCGGCGCGATCGTGTCGATCGCGCTCGCCTCCGACACCGTGTCGATCACGATCATGGAGGTGATCGACAACCTCTTCGTCGTGCTGATACCGGGCGCGATGGATGCGGGCCTTGGCGATGCGCTCTTCTACGCGAGCATCGCGGGCGGCTTCGCCGTCGCCTATCCATTTGCGTTCCTGGCGAACCGCTACCTGATCGCTCGCGGCAGGGGGCACGCGGTCGTCCACGAGTACCACCACTAGTCCCGCACGCGGGACGCGATCATGCTGCCCGATCGGGGACGACCTTTGCGCAAAACTGCCGCAGGGCATCTGCGAAATCGGGACTCACACTCGGCTTGTCGGCATGAATCATGGTCCGAGCGGTTGGAAAGCTTGCGACCGCAGCCTCGTAGCCCTCGGCGGTAAAGAGCAGGCATCCATCGTGCTTCGCGAGCAGGAGTGGCAGATCCAGCTCTCGTAGGACTCGCCCAATGGAGTCGCCGGCCTCGGGGCGAGACTCCCAGAAACGGGCAAGGAGCTGGGCGGGAACGCGGCTGAGGTAGCTCTCCACAAGCTCTTCGCCGTAACCGCCTTTCATCTGCTCACCCTGCGTCATCTTGAACAGCTGCCTCACGAAGGTCCTGGTGTCGTGCCGGACCAGATTCGCGCACGCCGAGAACTACCTCCGGATTCAGAGCCGCGTCGTCACCCTTCATCGAGTTCGAGAGTCGGGCGTGACCGAACGCGATGGCCTGAACAGCTCAGGACGAGAGGAGGCGATCTCGATCGCGGCAGCCGCGCCGAACTCGTCCAGCATCAACACGCAGCGCTGCCATCCGCGGCAATCGAGTCCGCGAGACCTCGCTCCGCGACAGCCTCGGGACCGAAATCTCGACCGACGGCTCACCTCCAACGCCCGGCACGTCGTAGGTGGCCGCCTCAGCTCACTCTTCGAGCAAGAACTTGATGAGCCATTCGAGCTCCGTCAGCTGTGGAACCAGGAGAAGTCTCGGTCGCCCGCCGCTCGACTGAAGCTCAGGGCTTGCATGCGTGAATGGTGGACCCCATCGCCCCGAACTTCTGGGCCTTCCGTCTCGTGTCGTCGAAGGCCGATCGTGCATAGGTGTCGACCGGCTTTCCGTGCTTGATATCCGTGAACCCCATCGCGACCAACTGCCGCGCATGCTCTCCTTCCAGGAGAGCTCCGGCGATTCAGCCAGTCCAGAGATCGATGTCTCGCCGTCCCTCCTCCGATACCGGCTTCTTGATCGTGATGTCGGCGATCTGAAGGCGACCTCCCGACCGAAGCACCCTCCATATCTCGCTGAAAACGGCGTCCTTTTCCGGGACCAGGTCGATGACGCCGTTGGAGATGACGACATCAACAGACTCGTCCTCGAGCGGCAGACTTTCGATAAGCCCCTCGTGAACGTCGACGTTGTCGAGCCCCATCTCCGCGGCACTCTTACGCACGCGATCAACCATCGCCTCGGTCATGTCGATGCCGGTTGCCTTGCCTTCTGGGCCCACCATCTGAGCGGCGATCAGAAGATCGGTACCAGCGCCGCATCCGAGGTCCAGCACGGTTTCGCCCCGGTCCATCCAGCCGAGTTGGAAGTGGTTTCCGACACCCGCGAAGCTCTCGATAGTGGCGTCCGGAACTTGGTCGAGGAACTCCTTTGGATAGCCAAGTTCCTCCGCCCATTTCCTGCCGGTCGGAAAGACGAAGTTTTCCTGCTGTCGGTTGGAGACGTCGCTATAGGTCTTTTGGATCTCCTGGCGCAGAACCCCCACATCGATCGGAGACGTTGAAGCGACGTTGCCCGCTGCGGCCGGGGCACCGGCGTGGTCCTTGTCGTTGCGCTTCATGGCCCTCCCTTGAAAGGCTGCTGGCTGATTGCCGAGAGCCTACGGTCGTCTTGCGGTTCACGCAAGGAGCTCGCCTGGCCAAAAGGGAAGACACAAGGTTCCTCGCCCGTCTTCGTTAAAGGTTCCTGGTTGGGAGCCCGAGTGGCCCACTGGATTTGCAGCGCTTTTGGGGGACCGGCCCCCCGCCGGCCCGATTTAGCGATACTGCGGCGCTTTCCGCAGGGTGAGGAACGGATCGAACATGTTCAGGAATGGACAGATGCAGGCGGCCCTTGGCCACTCGCCGGGCGACCGGCGACTCGCGAGAATCGCCGTCGCGGCGCTTGCCGTTGCTGCATTGCTTCTCATCTCGGGAACGACACCCGAGGCACACGCGGTCAGCCCCGACCTGCTGCCGGACCTGGTGGCGGAGGCGCCCACCAACGCACAGCCCGCGCGGCTCGAGGTGCTTCCTGACGGCTACAGCCACCTGCTGATCCGCTTCAACGGGCGCATCCACAACAGCGGCCAGGGGCCGCTCGAGATTCGTGGCTCCAGTCCGGTCAACGGCAACATGACCGTTACCGGGCAGCGCATCTACAGGCAGGACTCCAGCTTTTACGACGACCCAAGCGCCCATCCCCAGATCCACTTCGAGGACACGGACGGGCACAACCATTGGCACCTGGTGGGCGCGGCTCGCTTCTCGCTCTGGAACGAGGCCGGAACGGCGGAGCTTTTGCCCGCGAGCAAGGTGGGCTTCTGCCTCGAGGACGGGGAGGTCGTCGACAGCTTTGCCTCGCCAACTCCGACCTACTCGGCAACGCAGATCCAACGCTGCAAGGAGGGACAGCCGAACGTCTCGAGCGTCTTCGAGGGCATCTCTCCCGGCTGGGAGGACGTCTACGGCGCCAACCTCCCCTTCCAGTGGATCGACGTCACGGACCTCTCGGCGGGGCTCTATCGACTTGGCGCCGAGATGGACCCGAACGACTTCGTGCGCGAGAGCAGCAACACCAACAACGGCCCGACGCTGGAGACTTCGCCCGTGACGGTCCCGGGCTATGTGGCGTCGTCGCTGGCGCCGAAGGTCAACGGGCCTCGCACCATCACGCTGGCCGCACGGCAGTACGGCACGCCGGGGCCGCGGCAGTTCAGGATCGAGTCCGCCCCGAAACACGGCAAGCTGAGTGCGGCACCGGGCGCTTCGTTCACGGGCCCGGCAGTTAGGTACCGACCGAATCGGAACTTCCCCGGGACCGACAGCTTCACCTTCTCGGTACGTGACTCGTCGTCTCAGTTCCCCGTCCGGTCCCCGGTCGCAACGGCTACAGTGACGCCCGGCAGCCGGATGAGGGTCTTGAGCGGACTGCGTTTTGCCCACCGCGGTCGCATCCTGTACGTGCGGGGACGTGCCATGCGGTCCGGTCGGTTGAGGATCCAGATCAAGAAGGCGGGGCGCGGTCTTGGGTCCTGTCGAACGCGTGCCCGGTCCCACCGTTTCAAGTGCAGCGTCCGCCTGCTGCGGCCTGTGTCTCCGGCGGGGGCGAGGGCAATCGCCAGCGTGCGCATCTCCCGCTGGCCGAGGGTCGTCAACACCTTCCGCGTACCGCGCCACCTCCGCGCAGGGGAAACACCCCGGGGGGAAACGCCCCGGGTCAAATTCCTCAGGCGCTAGCCCTGGCGCCGCGCCATGTGGGAGGTTCCCTACTCCAAAGGTAGGACTACCCGAAAGAGGAGTTGTAGATGATTCGCACGTTCAGGAAGCCCTCGCCGGCGATGCTGATCGCCATGCTGGCGCTGTTCGTGGCAGCCGGCGGGCCGGCATATGCCGCCAAGACCATCAACGGCAAAGTGTTGAAGAACCGCAGCATTGCGGGGTCCAAGATCAAGCGCAACACGTTGACGGGCCGCCAGATCAGGGAGAGCACGCTCGGAAAGGTACCCAGCGCCATCGCGGCGGACAGCGCCAAGTCGGCGAGCACCGCCAACGTCGCCTCAGCGGTCTCCGACGGCGCAATCGGCGCGTCCAAGCTCGGCAGCCTGTTCGTGGTCAAGGCGACCAGCGTTGACGTCCCGGACGGCAACGCTGGCAGCATCGACGCATTCTGCCCAGCTGGGGCGCGGGCGATCGCCGGCGGCGGTCGCAGCGACTTCCTTTCAGGGGAGGGACTGCTCGGCAGCTCCCGTCCGCAGAAGAGCACCGCCAACGATGCGCTCGAGACCAACGACGGATTCATCGGCTGGCGGGTATCGGCCACCAACCCGCCCGGTGGCGCCCCGACGATCAACCCCGACGTGTGGGTGGTGTGCTTGAGGTAGCAGCGGCAGACATGTGGCACTCACCCGTTCCAGGCTGCTAGGAATTAGCTCCTGCATGCCCGAGCTGGCACTGGTTCTCTACGGCGTCTATTTCGCACTCGCCTTCGCGGCGCGCATCCTGATCCATCGCAGGAGGACGGGGAGCGCCGGGATCAGGGGCGTGAGCGGGCGCGTGGGCTCGCTCGAGTGGATCGGCGGCGTGCTGTTCGTGGTCGCGATCGCGGCGGGCGTCGCGGCGCCGATCCTCGACCTCAACGACACGGTCGAGCCGATCGAGGCGCTCGACAAGGCCTGGCTGCATTGGATCGGAGTCGGCCTGTTCGGCTTCGGGCTGCTCGCGACGGTGGCGGCTCAGGCCGCCATGGGTCGTTCATGGCGCATCGGCGTCGAGGCGGGCGAGCGCACCGATCTCGTCACCGGCGGACCGTTCGCGATCGTGCGCAATCCGATCTACGCCTCGATGCTACCGGCATTTCTCGGGCTGACGCTGCTGGTGCCGAGCGTTGTCGCCCTGGCGAGCTTCATCGCTCTGCTGACGGGCCTCGAGATCCAGACACGGCACGTCGAGGAGCCGTATCTGCGCGGGGTCCACGGCGACCGCTACGGTGACTACGCGCGCCGCACGGGGCGGTTCTTTCCCGGCGTCGGCCGGCTCTGAGCCGCCCGGCACGCGGCTAGACTCGCTGCCGATGGCAGGCGCGCCTGATCGCTCCGGCGTGGGACCGGGACGCATGGCACGCGTCTCGGCCCTTCTCGCCCGCATCCCGGGAACGAGCGACGAACGGATCATCTTCGGCGTCGTCGCGCTGTTGGTCGTGGGGGGCCTGCTGCGCCTTGTTTTCATGAGCGCGTGGCAGCCGGCCTTCGTCGGCTACCCCGACTCGATCGTCTACGTCCAGATGGCACAGGGGCCAGTCTTCCAGGACTCGATACACGCCGTCGGCTATCCGCTGTTCCTGCGTTTCCTTCACGACTTCTCCTCGGACCTGACGGCGACGATCGTGGTCCAGCACGCGATGGGCCTCGTGAGCGGCGTGGTGCTCTACCTGACGGTGCGACGCGTCGGCGGACCGCCATGGCTGGGGCTCGTGCCGATGGCCGTCGTCGTCCTGAACGGCGGCCAGATGTTCCTCGAGCACAGCCCGCTCACCGAAGCGCTCTACATACTCGTCGAAAGCGCAGCGCTCTACGCGGCCGTGAGGACGATCGACTCGCGCGGGCTTGCCAACGCCGCCGGCTGGGCAATGGCGGTCGGGGTTCTGGTCGGCGTCGGCGCGACGGTTCGCGTCGTGGGCCTGCCGCTGGTGGCGGTGTTCGTGGTGGGGCTACTGTTGGCATCCCAAGGCTCCTGGCGGCGGCGCGGCTCGATCGCGGCCGCGGCAGGCGCCGGCGCGATGCTGATTCTGGCCTGGTTCGTGATTGCGCAGCACGACAAGACCGGCTACACGGGTCTCACGCCACGTGCCGGGAGCTGGAACCTGTACGCCCGCGTTGCTCCCTTTGCCGACTGCACCAAGTTCACTCCCCCGAAGGGAACGCAGATGCTGTGCGAGACGACGCCCGAGTCGCAGCGGCCGATGGTCGAGCAGTACGACTACGACCCGGACCTCTCGCCGGCCGTGAGGGCGTTCGGGTACCCCTTCGATTCGACGGCCGACCAGAACCGCCGCGTGGGCGAGTTCGCGCGTACGGTGATCCTGCACCAGCCGCTCGACTACCTGGAGGCCGTTGTGAAGGGGATGGCGGGCTACACGCAGCCGCTTCCACCACACGGCAAGAGTCTTCAGCTCGGCTACAGCTATGACGTCCTGTTCCAGACGGTGCTGGTCGACCCGGATGTCAGCGAGCATGCGCGCCTGACCGCGCTGCTGCCCTACTACAAGCCGGTGGCCGGTTTCGACGTCAACCGGTCGCAGATGAGCTTTCTCCACGACTACGAGAACGCCACCCGGGTCCAGGGGGTACTGATGGCGGCCCTGCTCCTGCTCTCGCTCGCCGCCCCCTTCGTGACGCGAGGACGAGTACGCACGATCGTGACGCTGATCGTGGTCATCACCTGGGTCTCGCTGGTCGTTCCGGTGGCCACCCACTGGTGGGACTCCAGGACAACGATTCCGGTGCTGGGGACGCTGGTCGCGGCGGCCGCTTTCGGGGCCTGGGGGCTTGCGCTGACGGCCCGGCAGAGGCTAGCCGATCGCTGATCGGGGCCGGTTCTGGAAGCCAGGACTGGCCTGGGACCGGCGACTGCGGTAGAAACCGCACATGATGGTGGCCGCGCTCCAACCCGCCGGAGATGAGGACGGAGCCGAGAAAGACCTCGATGTTCGCCTCGGCGGCGTGCGAAAGACCTATGGCGAGGTGGTGGCGGTCGAGAGCATCGACCTCGAGGTGCGGCGAGGCGAGTTCTTCACGATGCTGGGGCCTTCGGGATCCGGCAAGACCACCTGCCTGCGCCTGATCGCCGGTTTCGAGCGGCCGGACAGCGGGCGCATCGAGCTTGGCGGCGAGGACGTGTCGGGCCTGCCGCCGAACGAGCGCGACGTCAACACCGTCTTCCAGGATTACGCCCTCTTTCCGCACATGTCGGTCGGCCAGAACGTCGAATACGGGCTGAAGGTAAAGAAGCGCCCCGTGGCCGAGCGGCGGGAGAGGATCGGGGAAGCGTTGGCTCTGGTACGGCTGGAGGGCTTCGAGACGCGCCGCCCGAGCCAGCTTTCCGGTGGCCAGCGCCAGCGCGTGGCGTTGGCACGGGCGCTCGTCAACCGGCCCCGCGTGCTGCTGCTGGACGAGCCGCTGGGCGCGCTCGACCTGAAGCTGCGACAGCAGCTCCAGGTGGAGCTGAAGCGCATCCAGGGCCAGGTGGGGATCACGTTCATCTACGTCACGCACGACCAGGACGAGGCGCTTTCCATGAGCGATCGGATCGCGGTGATGGACAAGGGGCGTGTGGTCCAGGTCGGCTCGCCGCAGGACGTGTACGACCAGCCGCAATCGGATTTCGTGGCCGGTTTCGTCGGTGTTTCGAACCTGCTCGAGCTGGAGGTCGAGTCGGTCGAGGACGGCGTCGCGACTCTGCGACTCGGGTCCCGGGACAGGGTGCTCGCGGAGACGGCAGCCTCGGTCCGCCCGGGGCAGAAGGCGATCGTCACGATCCGCCCCGAGCGGATCGCGGTGGCGGAGGGACCGGACGCCGATGCCGTGCAGGGAGACTGCCGCGCGTCCGGAATCGTGAGAGAAAGCCTCTACGCCGGGCCGACGACACGGTTCGTCGTCGAGCTCGACGGAGGGGGCGAGTTGATGGTCCTGCGCCAGAACGCGAGGACGAGTTTCGAGGATGCCGAGGCCTTGCAGGGGCGCCCGGTAACCCTCGTTTGGGGACGCGAGTACACACGCGTCATCAGCACGACAGAGGAGGGGAACACCATATGAGACGTAAGTTCCTGAGGATCGCCGCGATGCTCGCGGTGATCGTCGCCGCGGCGTTGGGAGTCGCAGCCTGCGGCGACAACAACAACAAGGACAGCAGCGGGACCAAGGGCCCCGACATCAATGCCCAGGGCGAGGGCAGGCTCAACATCGTCGACTGGGAGGGTTACACCGATCCCTCGTTCGTGAAGGGGTTCGAGCAGCAGACCGGATGCAAGGTCAACGACACCTTCGCCGGCACCTCCGACGAGATGTTCACCAAGTTCCGGTCGGGGGGAGGAGGCCAGTACGACCTCGCATCGTTCTCCGGCGACGCGTCACTACGGGCGATCAAGTCCGGATCGGTGGCAGAGCTCGACACATCCAAGCTGACCAACTACGACGACCTGGCACCGCAGCTCAAGTCGCCTAGCTTCAACACACAGGGCGGCAAGCACTACGGGCTCTCCTTCGTGTGGGGCGCGAACGTCCTGATCTACAACGCCGACAAGATCAAGGAGAACCTGGACAGCTGGAACGCGCTCTACGACCCCAAGTACAAGGGCCAGATCACGGTTCCGGACAACCCGATCCAGATCGCCGATCCCGCGTTGCAGTTCTTCGGGGCCGACAACCCGTACGCGATCGACCAGGCCACCCTGGACAAGGTGAAGGCGAAGCTGAAGCAGCAGCGGCCCCTGGTGCGCAAGTACTGGGTTCTGGCGACCGACTTCGAGCAGCTCTTCAAGTCGGGCGACGCGAACCTCGGCGCGGGCTGGCCGCTGATGACCGTGGCCCTCAAGAAGGACGGGGTGAACGTCAAGGAGGTCATCCCGAAGGAGGGCGTGACGGGCTGGTCGGACTCATGGATGCTGTCGAAGAACGCCAAGAATCCGATCTGCGCCTACAAGTACATGAACTACACCACGAACCCCGAAACGCAGTCGAAGCTGGCAGACGTGACGGGCTACAGCCCGGCAAACCTGAAGACGTGTGAGGTCGTCGGTGCGAAGCTGTGCAAGGACCTGCACATCCGCGACACCAACTACTACGACACGATCAAGTACTGGGAGACGCCGACGGCGCCGACCAACTACAGGCAGTGGACCGATGCCTGGGCGGAGGTCCGCGGCTGACCACACGGTCGATCTCGCGGGCTCTTTACGCCCACCCTCGCGGCCGGCTCGGGCTTCTGCTCGGGCCGGCCGTGTTGTGGCTGCTGGTCTTCTACCTCGTGGCGCTGTTCCTGCTGCTGATGACGTCGCTCTGGCAGCAGGACGTGTTCACCGCGGAAATCGTTCGCAAGTGGACGTTCTCCAACTACGAAAAGCTGTTCACCGGCCAGGACGGCCTCTGGCTGCGGATCTATTGGCGCACCGTGAGGCTGGCGACGATCGTGACGCTGGTCGATATCGCGCTCGCCTTCCCGCTTGCCTGGTTCATGGCCAGGATCGTGGCGCCGAAGTGGCGAACGCTGCTGTTCCTCGCCGTCGTGGTGCCGCTTTGGTCCAGCATCTTGGTGCGCATCTTCGCGTGGCGCACGATCCTGGGCGGAAACGGAGTGCTGAACGATTTTCTTGTCTCGGCCGGCATTCTCGACCATCCCTCCAGCGCCTTCCTCTACAACGAGACGGCGATCGCGATCACCTGGGCCTACGTGTGGCTGCCGTTCATGGTGCTGCCGATCTACACGGCGCTGGAGAAGATCCCCGACTCCTACCTCGAGGCGTCGCGGGACCTGGGAGCCGGCGTCCTGACGACCTTCCGCCGGGTGATCTTCCCGCTGGCGCTGCCCGGCGTGATCGCTGGCTCCATCTTCGTCTTCTCCCTGACGATGGGTGACTTCGTCGCCCCGCAGCTCGTCGGCGGCGGCTCGCAGGTGCTCGGAGGCGCGGTCAAGGACCGCTTCGGCGTGGCGGCAGACTTCCCGTTCGGCGCTGCGCTGGCGACTCTGACGCTCGTGACGTTGACCGTCTTCCTCACCATCAGCCGCCGCACCGGGGCGATGGAGAACCTGTGATGGGGGCGACGTGAAGGAGACCCGATGACCGCCGGCTCGAGGTTGGAGAAGATCCTGTTCGGGGGAACGAGCGCGGTCGTGCTCGTCTTCCTGTACCTGCCGCTGGGCCTGGTCGTGCTGTACGCATTCAACGAGTCGACCATCAACTCCTGGCCGTTCCCGGGCTTCTCGACGCAGTGGTTCGACAAGCTCGCCCACGACCCGGTTCCCAAGGACGCTGCGGTCCTATCGGCGAAGATCGCGCTGTTGGCGACCGGCCTGGCGCTGGTCATGGGCACCAGCATGGCGTTCGCCTTCGCTCGCTTCCGCTTCGTCGGCAAGGAGCTGGTCAACTTCGCCGTCACGTTGCCGATCATCCTGCCCGGCGTGATCACGGGCGTCGCCATGGCCTCGCTGTTTCTCTTCACGGGCACGGATCTCTCCACGCAGACCGTGATCATCGGGCACACCACGTTCTGCATCGTGCTGGTCTTCAACAACGTGCTGGCGCGCCTGCGTCGCCTTTCCCCCTCGATCGAGGAAGCCTCACGTGACCTGGGCGCGAGCGGGCTGCAGACGTTCCGCTACGTGACGTTTCCCTCGATCAGGACCGCGCTCGTCGCCGGCGCGCTGCTGTCGCTGGCCCTCTCCTTCGACGAGATCGCGGTCACCTTCTTCCTCGCCGGAGCCGACACGACGACCCTTCCGCTCTGGATCCTGGGCGCGTTCCGCAACAGCCGCAGCGTGCCGGAGGTGAACGCCGCCGCGACGGTGATCCTGCTCATCTCGCTGCCGATGATCGCGGCGGCGGCCTACCTGATGCGCGAAGAGGGCGGGGCGGCCCGCAGGGTGCAGGAGTAGAGAGTCCAAACCGACGCGATCAGCACCGCTGTCGCGATCGTACCCAACGCCCCGACCGCCCCGATTGATCGGATGGACCCGATCGAGCCGATCGAGCCGATCGACCCGACGGAACCGATCGAGCCGATCGACCCGATGGAACCGATCGAACCGATCGAACCGATCGACCCGATGGAACCGATCGAACCGATGGACCCGGCCGACGCGATCGAGCCGATCGAGCCGGCAGAGCTGATCGAAGCGATGGAACCGGCTGATGCAATCGAGGTTTGCTCCACGGACGCTCCCTCCTAGCGAGTCGATTCCCGCCGGCAGAGCGCCGCCGAGGGGATTCAGCGACGCTCCCCGACGCGCGACTTCCGTGCCGTACTGCCCTTCGTTCCCTCGGAGTTGATGCTAACCGCGTCGCTTCCGCGTGTCACCCCTATACAGTGCGCGGCCATGAGACGTATCGGGCTGTCCGCCCACATCGGCTTGGTCTGGATCGTCCTGCTGCTGATCGTGGCGCAGTTCTTCCTGGCCGGCCTGGGGGTCTTCGGCGCCGAGAGCTTCTCGGCCCACGAGGACGTCGGCAACGCGCTGCACGGCCTATCGGTGCTGCTATTGCTGCTCACGATCGCGGTACGGCGCAACAGGGTCGACCTGATCCTCGCCGTGTCGCTCTTCGTGCTGATGTCGGTTCAGGTCGCGCTGCCGAGCGCGAGGGACGATGCGCCGGGCCTCGCCGCGCTTCACGTTCCGAACGCGGTCCTCGTGTTGGTGATCGCCGAGCACCTGGCCCGCAGGTCGCTGCGCCCACCGCCCGGGGACGCGACCGCCTCCAGCGCGCCCGCTCAGTAGAGGGCCGCTAGTGCCCCATCCAGCAATCCACACCCGCTTTGGCTCGCTGCAAACCTTCGCCTGCCAGCGTCCTCAGTCGCCCCTGTGCCACCAGCACAGGGGCTCCCTGCGTCCTCGGCAGGCTCGGTTTTCGCGGCCAAAAGCGGG
>JBBQNR010000045.1:0-22356 GCA_038330145.1 Solirubrobacterales bacterium | reverse complement strand
CTAGTGCCCCATCCAGCAATCCACACCCGCTTTGGCTCGCTGCAAACCTTCGCCTGCCAGCGTCCTCAGTCGCCCCTGTGCCACCAGCACAGGGGCTCCCTGCGTCCTCGGCAGGCTCGGTTTTCGCGGCCAAAAGCGGGCCTGGATTACAAGACGGGGCACTAGGGCGTTGAGGCAGCCGGCTTGGCCGGCAGGCATTTCGCTTCGACGCGCCTGTCCCAACGTCTCAGATCCCGCCGCAGCTGCTTGACGCGCTTTGCCTGGCGGCGCCTGGCCGCGCTGCCGTGCGCCCGCGCCAGCTTGCGTCGCGCGCTCTTGAGCCTGCTTACCAGGCTGTTCCGGAAGCGGCTCGCGCTGACGCATGCCTTTGACGGCCCGGAGTTCAAAGCGGCTACTTGACCGCCCGGCGCCGGCGCCGGCGCCGGAGTCTCGGCCGGCACGGGGGATGGCGGCGGTGCCGGCGGCGCGGGTTGATCGAAGCCGATCGGGATCCTGACCAGGTCGCGATCGAGATCCAGGTAGCAGTCACCCGCGTTCCACGTAGGGTGGTAGCGCGTGAGATAGAGGTACGCGCGCTGCCCGACGGTCTCGAAGTTACGGCTCTGGCTGTCGGGGTCGATCAGGCTTGCGTTGCCCAGCGGCGGCTCGTCGCCACACTGGAACGTCGGGACGACTTCCGAGCTCATCAACAGCTTGCGCTCGTCCCAGTGCACCAGGTCCTCGGACGTTGTGTAATACACACCCGGCGGCCCGACATCCGGCAACAGCATTCCCACGAGCAGGAACTTCCCCAGGTAGGTGCTGTACGTGAGGCTCGCCGTCATGCGATTGACCTGGTTGGGTGCGACCGGCTTGCACACGTGGGCGCTCGGTTGCTCGCTGGTCTGGACGTAGGGATTGATGAAGCTGACGTTGAATCCAGAGCCGTCCCATGCTCGCCAGGACTTCGGGTCCGCCAGATTGTTGGTACGCATGACACAGGCTCCGAGCTCCTGCGCCCTGATCTCCTGTGTCCAGAACATCGAGTAGTAGTAACCGTCGGCCGGCCTGTGCACGATGTTGCTGGGGCTGAAGGCCCCGAAGGGCCCGGTTCCCCGCGCGTAGGTATAGGGAGCGCTTGCGACGAGCTGGCCCGGGGCCGGTGCGTGAGTGAAGGAGGCACCGCTGTTCGTCGACGTCGCCAGCCCGATCGAGTTCATCCAGCACGTCTGCTGTTGGGCCCACAGCGTTCCGCACGCGGAGTCGTAGCGCCAGCCCTGGTATTCGGTGTGCAGCAACGCGTAGATGGTGCGACCGTCATGCGTGTAGGTGGCGCCGATCCAGCTCTTGTCGTTGTACTTCGAGGGATCGGTTTCACCGTCGGAGCTCATGATCACCTGACACTGGTGCTGCACGTTCCCAAGGTCCGTGCCGAGCATGTTTCGCGTGACGAAGTGCGAAGCGATCAGATGCACCCGTCCCTGGACGTCGCGAAATGCGCGCGCCGGAACATCCGGGATGTCCGCTGGCTCGCAGGCCTGGTTGGTCCAGTCGAAGACCGTCTCCTCGCTGCCTGTCTGCCGAACGTCCGGCCCGTCGAAGCTGTACGCGAAGGCGGCTGAGTCCGAGCCGATCAAGGCGAGCAGGGTCACAGCGATGCTCAGGAGGATCCGGCGGTATTTGTCCGCGCCGGCGGACTTTGCTGTGCGACTCATCTCTCCATCCCTGGCAGCCGACCTACCCGGCTTCGATTCCGCCCATCCCTGGCAGCCGGACCGATGGCCGCGATCACCCACGTACTCATCAAAACAGGAGGCCTTCCCAAAAAATCCCTGCGCAGCAAGAGGTTAGCCAAAAGTTGCCCTCCTGTCGCCTCCAGTTAAGCGCTTCGGCGGATGCGGAAGGGGTGTCCAAGCGCCGATCAGTGCAGCAAGTGCAATGTCCGTTGCGGAGGACAGTCACCCGCGCCACGGCCCACTGGCCGGCTGCTTCCGGCGCCGGCGTGGACGTGGGGGGAGGTGGCGCGCGCTCCAGATGCTCGAATGGGAGCTCGAAGCACTGCGGCGCGGGGCTGGGCCACTGAGCGTGATCGTGCTGGGAGTGCCGTCGCAGGGCAGGTGGCGGCGTCAGGCAGCTCGGGCGCTGCGGTCGCGGCTGCGCCGGGACCAGGTTCTGTTCCGGCTGGCGGCCGACGAGCTACTGGTCGTCTGCCCGGACACGGACGCCGGCGTCGTTCGGGGCCTGGCCGTCGATCTGCATCGCGTGTTGAGGGCGTTGGGGGTCGACGCCGAGCACGCAGTGGGTTCGGCCACCGCGGTGGCCCAGATCGGGTCGGCGAGCCTGCTCGATCAGGCGGCGGCATCGCGCTTGCGAAAGCTCCCGCGCTCGAATCACAATGGAGCTGAGGTGGGGGAAAAGGCCTAGCTTCATAGTTATGGACGCCGCACCACTACGCACCGTCTCGAAGCATGAGAGGCTCGACCTGGCATCGGTCGCCTTCAACCTGCGTCTGGCCGACGGCGCCGAGACGACGGTCTACGTCTCGCTCTACTCGCTCGAGCTGGTGCGTCTACGCCTGGTCGTGCTTGCACAGCCACAACCGCTGATCACGTGGTGCGACGAGACCGGCGTCAGCGACGCCGTCGTGGGCGGGTTCTTCGTCAGGCCCGACGGACAGCCGCTCGGTGAGCTGTGGCAGTCGGGCGCTCGTGTCGCTACGTCTCCCTTCGTGCAGCCGTGGGATCGCGAGCGAGCGTGCCTGCACATCGAGGACGGGCGCGTGTCGCTCGGTCCGCGCAGCGCCCACCCAAGCGAGCCGGCCGGGGATCTGCTCCAGGCCGGCCCGCAACTGGTCGCCGCGGGGCAGTCTCTGATCCGGCCGGGAGAGGACCCGGAGGGCTTCTCGCGGGGCCAGGCGCAGTTCGACTCCGACATAACGGCGGGTCGTTATCCGCGCGCGGCGCTCGGGCTCTCCGGTCGCCTTCTCTGGGCGGTGGTCTGCGATGGCCGCGGCAGCTCCGATTGCGGCATGACGCTGGCGGAGATGGCCTCGTTCATGGTCGAGCTGGGCGTCGAGAGCGCCATCAACCTCGACGGAGGTGGCTCCACCTCGCTCGTGCATGGCGGCCGGCTCCTCAACCGGCCCCGAGAAGAGCACGGGCTCGACCTGCCCGCCGGTCGCCCCGTCAGCACGGCGCTCGCCTTCCTGCCGGCGTAGATCTGCACCCAGCCGGCTTCACGGCGTGCGTGCGTCGCGACCACCGCTTGAGTAGAAGAGAAAAACGTCCCCTAACTCACGGCGGCCACCTCGTAGAGGTGGCCGCCGAGCCTCCCGCGTCTGTCTAGCTTCAGAGTCGTGGGAGGGGGGTTAGTCGTCGCGTCGGGGAGGAGCGACGTCGCATGTCCACGAGTAGTGTCGACCATCCCCCATAAAGTCCGCATGACGATCCAGCGGCATTACGCAAAGATTTTGTAAAGAAAGGGGAGATTCGAGCCCATTTGGGCCCCCTCGGCCGCCTACCCCGATCGCCTCCCAGAGCAGGCCCGAACTATGACAGTAGCTCGTCCAGGTTGGTGGGCCGCAGCCGGTCCTTTACGACCTCGTCCGGCGCGGAAGATTGCGCTACCTGGATCAGGGTCCCATGCGATTTCGACGGCCGCAGAAATGCCTCTTTCCAGTGCGGGTTGTCGAGATTGACGTCGACCAGCTGGAAGCCCTTGGCGCGCAGCTCCGCAACGGCCGCGTGGATGTCGTCGGTCTTGAAGGTGATGTGGTGCAGTCCTTCGCCGCGGGAGGACAGGAAGCGCGTTAGGAACCCGTCGCCCAGGGGCTCGAGCAGCTCGATCTTGCCTCCGCCCGGGTACCGCAGCTGGAGCCATCGCCAGCTGTCGACGTCGCCGCCCATCAGGTATTCACCGCCGAGGCCGTCTCGGAACAGCCGCAGCGCGGGCTTGATCTGGTTCACGGCCACGGCCACGTGGTCCAGGCGGTATTCGGGCATCGCGCCTCCTTGTCGGTGGTCCGGCATTGGCCGGCGGGATCGCAGCCGGCGGCCGAAACTACACGACCACCTGACCTCGGCCCCTAGCCAAGGATCTCGGGGCCGGGACCCGGGGGCCCCGGAGGACCTGGCTCCGGCTCCGGCCGCGGCGGCACAGGATCCGGCGTCGGAGGCGCGGGCGGACCCGGCGACGGCCCGGGTGTCGGCGGAGCGGGTGGTCGCTCGGTAGGCATACGGTTTCCTCCCGTTGTGATTCTGTGACTGCCGCCGAAACCTTCGCGGCTGGTACCTGATCCTTTGTACCATCGGCCCGATGAGAGGCCCCGGAAATCGTGACATGGTGGCGACGGCGCTGGCCGTCGCCGGAGTGGTCGGAGCGCTGTCGCTGGCCGGAATATTCATCGTCTATCTGATCGACTCGCTCGGTGGCGACGATTCGAGCAAGCCCGCCCAGCTGCAGCCGAGCACGACCGGGACCACGGCGCCTGCGCTCGCCGACGGGGCCTCCGGTTCCTCCGGGGCCGCCGGCGCCAAGACGACACCGGGCGCCGCGGCACCGGGCGCCGCGGCACCGGGCGCCAAGGCGCCCGCGGGCGCAACGGGCGTCAACCCGAAGCTCAACAGGATCCCCGACAACCAGCAGTACCAGCCGTTCAAGAACTCTTCCGAGGGCTACACGATCGACTTCCCCAAGGGCTGGAACGCGACCGGCAAGGGCGGTGACGTGACGTGGGCCATGGGCAAGAACTCGGAGCGCGTCGTGATGGCGAGGACTGCGCCCCAGAAACCGAAGGACATCAGGACTGCCTTCAGGAACAACCCGGCTGCCCGGGTCGTCCTGAGCCCGCGTTATGTGAGCCTCGGCGGCACCAGGGCCATCAAGCTCACCTTCCAGCAGGTCGGCGCCAAGGACGAGAAGGGGAACCCGATCAAGCTCTTCGTGGACGAGTACAAGTACTACAGAGGCGGCAAGGTCGCGACCCTGGATCTGGTCACGACCGGCGCGGTGCGCAGGGACAACCTGGACGACTGGGACCGGATCGCGCGCAGCTTCCAGTGGGGCTAGCCGGCTGAGCCGCTAGTGGCCCTTCTCAAACGTTTCGCCGTAAACGGCGGCCTCCGGAACCGCCATGCAGCGTCCTCGGTCGCCCACGTACTCACCGAGTACGCGGGCTTCCTGCGTCCTTGCCTGGCGGCCCCGGAGCCACGCCGTTTCCTGGCGAACGTTCCGAGAAGGGCCACTAGGGCGGCCAGCCTGCGCGGTTCTGCTTCCGAACGACGAACCGCAGCCCCGACCAGGTCTCGTCGATGGCGCAGACCTTGTTGTCCACGAGCGGCGTGGCAAGCCCGATCTCCATCACGACCGACTGGTCGAGGTCGGTCTCGACACCCGAGCTCTTCTTGGGCCAGGCGATCCAGAGCCCGCCGGCCGGGTCGAGCGAGTGTGCGAGGCGCTCGAAGCGCTTGGCAAGCCCCCGGCGGCTGGTCGTGAAGAAGACGATCACGTCGAGGCCGCGCCCCAGCCGCGACTGAACGTTCACGCCGTCGGGCAGCGCACCAAGCGTCGACCCGAACCCTCGCGGCGCGTTGACGAGCGCCACGCGCGACTCCTCCTTGATCCCCAGCTTGCGCGGAAGAGGCGTTCCCGAATAGCCGGCCACGCTCGGATTATCCGCGAGTCGAGTCTCGCGTTCAGTTGAGGTTCGGTATCGCCTGCGCGGTCAGCACGAACCCGATGCCGACGATCAGCACCGCCGACGCCGCCGGCAACACCGCGGTCAGGCGAGGTGGTACGGATAGCTTCGAGCTGACGCGCTTCGCGTAGACGACCAGCAATCCAAGCGCGGTCAGCGTCATCGCCAGGCCGAGGCTGAAGGCGACGATCAGCAACAAACCCAGCGCGACCTCGTGCTGCGCGATCGCTCCCAGCAGCACCACCAGGGCCGACGGGCATGGGATCAACCCGGCCGCCGTCCCCATGCCGACCAGCCCCCTCCAGGTGATGCGGTCGGGGATGTCGTGCGAGTGCGCGTGCGAGTGACCGTGCTCGTGCGAATGCGCGTGGCCGTGCGAATGCGAACGCCCACGGTCGTGGGAATGCGAATGACCGTGGTCCTGCGAATGACCGTGATCCTGTGAATGCCCACGCTGTTTCCTCGCCCAGCGCACCCTTGCTCGCAGCACACCGAGCCCGACGGTCACGACCAGCAGTCCCGCGGCAAGGTTGAGCCAGGGGTAGAGGTCCTCGGGCAGGATGTACTGCGACAGCAACAGCGTCACGAAGCCGAGCGCGAACACGCCGATGGTGTGGGTGATGGTGACGATCGCTCCCAGGCCCACAGCATGCCGGGCGTTGCCCCGCGTGCCGATCAGGTAGGCGGCGACCATCGCCTTGCCGTGCCCAGGTGAGAGCGCGTGCACGGCGCCCCACGCGAAGGCGGCCAGCAGCAACAGCAGCAGCACTCCCTGTCCGGACGCCGCGTCGCTGAACACACCCGCGAAACCGTCCGCGCCGCGCGCCTCCGTGGTGGTGGGGCCGGCGCCGGGCGCCTCCGGCGCGGTCAGCGTGCCGCCGCCGGGCTGCACCGAAAGCGTTGCACTGCGCTCCTGCGACGGACTGCGCAGCGCCTCCTCCGGATACCTGCGCAACCCATCTGTGGGATCGCCTGACGGCGCCGTCGAGCGAACGGCGGTGCCGGAGCCCGGCTCGGCCACGATGGCAATCCAGCCGACCCTGCCCTCGAAGGTGTTGTCCACAAGCTTCACCTTGCGCGGGTCGTCCACCCTCGCCACCAGCGGGAACTCGATGCGCGTCAGCTTCAGCCCACCCTGGCCTGGCGGGAAAGAGATCTCGCCGGGGCCGTCGAAGCGCAGCCGCATCGGGTCGCCGTCGACCTTCAGCTCGAGCCGGTTGGCCACCTCGGCGCGCTTGCGCGCCAGCACCTGCGCGGGCGTGCTTCCGCGTTCCTGAAAGGTTGGAATCTCGGCTTGGTCGAGGATGTAGCGCGCCTCGACCCGATCGCTGGAGACCTTCACCTTGGTGATGTGGTTGACGGAGAAGTTCCCGAGCGGATGTGCGTGCGCGGATGGCGCGGCCGCCATGGCGAGCGTCGTCACGAGCGCCACGAAGCCGAGTGCAGATGCGGTGCGCAGGTTCTTGACTCCCATCACCCCAGCTCCCTCAGAGCCTTGCTCGCTCGCGGTGCGTGAAGCGGCGAGAAGCGCGGGTTGGCGCTCAGTGCCCTGGCGAGGTAGTCGCGGGCGAGTTGGTAGCGCCCGGCGTCGCGGGCCGCGATGCCCGCGTGGTAGAGGAAGAAGGGGTCCTTCGATCCCAGCCGCAGCGCCCGCTGAGCGAAAGCCAGGCCGCGATCGGGCCGGCCGGCCCTCGTCAGCGCCCAACCCAGCGAGTCGGCCGAGCGCACGCTGGGCGCGGCCGTCCAGGCCCGACGCCCCAGTTCCAGCGCCTGGCTCGGGCTGCCGTGCGTTGCCTCGAACAACGCCAGCTCCGCGTCGGTGTTGACCCCGTTTTGTCCCAGCAGCCGCTGCTGCACCGCCACTAGCGCGAAGTCGTCGCGCGCCGCTCGTGTGCGACCTGCCGCCAGCTCCGCTTCGCCGAGCGCGATCACGTGCTCCGGAAGCGGCACGCGCGCGACCAGGCGACGGTAGCGCGCGATGGCGCCGGGCAGGTCACCCCGGGCGGCCTCCAGTTTCGCCAACCCGGCTTCCGCCGCCGGGTAGCCGGGGAAGCGCACCAGCGCGGTGCGGTAGGCGCGACGCGTGGAGCCAAGACGTCCTCGCTCGAACTCCAGGTTGCCGAGCAGCGTCTGCACGTAGGCGATGTTCTCTGTCACGTCGCCTCCCGACGAGACCGCGAGCCTCATCGCCTCGAGCGAGCCGCCGAGGTCGCCGTGCAGCTCGCGGAAGTAGGAGACGCGCGCGTAGGAGTCGAGATTTGGCTTGAGGTCGACCATGCGCTGAAGGCTGCGCTCGGCCTGGGCGTAGCGACCGAGCTCGACCTGCGCGTCGACGATCACCCCGTATACGCGTGCCACGCCGGGGGCCTCGGCAAGTGCCGCCCTTCCGTAGCGAAGGCCTCCACGAAAGTCGTGACGCGCGAGCGCCAGCGTCCCCATGCCCGCAAGGGCGCCGGCGTTGCGCGGCGCCTGGTTCAGCGCCTCGCCGAACGCAAGCTGCGCACGACGGTAGTAGGAAGAGTCCGCGCTGTCCCGAGTCTTCTGGAGGTACGCGTTGCCAAGCGACGCGTATCCGTTCGGGTTCTTTGGGTCGGAGCGCAGCGCGCTCTGCAGCGCCCGGATGCGGGCGTCGGTGGAGCCTGCCGCGGCGCCGAAGCCGCCGGCGCCGGAGCTTATCGGTGGGGAACCGGGTGAAGCGCCGGAGCCGTTGATGAGGACGATCGCCAGCAGCGTGGCGCCGAATGCCAGTAACGGCGCGAGAAGCTTGATCAGTCTGGGCCCGGGAAGTGCCACTGAGTCTGTTCCTCCTGGTCAGATGCTGCTGTCGATTCACCCGGCCGAGGGGGCCGCAACCGTGCGGCCCCCTCGAACCGGCTTGCTCAGTACTGCTTCTTGAGCTTCGCGTTGAAGCCCGAGTCCGGCGATGCCACGTACGGGAAGCTGCTCGAAAACGGCTTCTCGTTCTGGGGCACACCGTCACCCAGCGGAACGGTCACCTGCTCCGGCGGGCTCAGCAGGATGCCCGCCACGACACGGAGCGAGATGTCCACGACGTCGTCGCCGAGGCGACGCCCGTTCGGGAATCCGGCCGTGTCGCCGCCGATCACGCCAAGCGGATTCTCGGTGGCCGCCGGAGGCGTTCCGAGATTGAGCTTGATCGTGTCGACCGGTGTTCCACCCTTGCTTCCCTGGTGCTGGTTCAGCCCGGGGATGCCCTGGAGGAGCGCGAGCACGATGTCGCTGCGGTCAGTCTCCTTCACGCCCAGTCCGAAGAGGGCGTTCATGAGCTTCGCCAGCTCCGGCTCGACCACGAACTTGCCGAAGTTCGTGGCGTCGTCAGCCGGCTGCGTGCGATTGAAACGGTCCTTCTGGCCGAGCGGGATGACGACCTCGTTCACGAGCGGGTTGCCCAGCCGTGAGACCTGCGTGAAGTCGCCCTTGCCGTCCTCGTCCGAGTCCGTCACCTGCAGCTTGCGCCGCTCGGCGGAGGCCCAGACACCGACGACGCCGTTGCGGTCGTCGGTGCCGGAGACCGACTCACGGTCCCTGGTCACGCGACGCTCCGGCACCTGCAACACGACGGAGTGCGTCGAGTAGCCGGCGAGATCGTCAACTCCGCCACCCGCGTTGCCCGGAAGCTTGCGCAGGTTGATGGAGTCGAACGTGGCCCCGAGGTCGACGAAGAACGGGTCGTCGCGTTGACCGGCGAACACCCGCGTGCCGTCCTTCAGGGTCTCGATCGCCTGTGCGGCGACCGCGTCGTAGTTCGGGATCGTCTTCGGCCCGACGTTGTTGGGCGCGACCGGGACGTCCCTCGCCACCGTGAACGAGTCGAACGCGTGACTGCGGTGCGCTCCTCGCTTGCGGCGGTGCTTGCTGCGATGGGACTTGCTGCGATGGGACTTGCTGCGATGGCTCATGCTGCGGTTCTTGCCGCGACGGCTCGCGTTGCTCGACGACGTGTGGTCGTAGACAAGCCGCTCGACGGTGTATGACTGCTTGACGTTCAGGTCCTTGTCGTCGATCGAGTCGACCGTCGGGCCTGCGTACAGGAACGAATTCGGGTTGCCGATCTTCGTCTTGAACTTGAACCGATACCTGATGTCGTACCTGCCATCCCCGTTGTTGTCGAGGTTGATGTAGTACCTGGCCTTGTCGTCGAACCGGTAGAAGTTCGGGCCCCCTGCGGGGTCCTCGAACGGGATCCAGTTCGCAACCACGGTCAGGTACTTCTCCTCGTTCTGGTCCGTCGAGGGGTCGTCCTTGGCCGTAAAGGCGTAGACGTCGGTGTCGTCGACGGTGGGGTCGATCGAGGTCAGCGGTGCTTCTCGGTGGCTTGAACCGATACCGAGCGGCACCGCTACCGCGATCGCCGCCACAGCAGCGACGAGCGACAGCTTCTTCATGTGGCCCTCCTTAGAGCTGGATAGCTGCGAAGCTGACACGCCTCCAACGGCCGTCAGCTAATTGACCCTTACGTCGGGTCCGCCGGACCGGATCACCGCCGTTTCTGCAAAGGGGGGTGCGACGCTGATCCGCTCGCAAAGGGGGGTCGTAGTAGTCGGAGAATGGAGTCTTCTTGACGGCCGCTGAGCTTCAACGTCTCGCCGACGAGGATCTGATGCCGCTAGTTGAGCGCAAGGATCCCGCGGCTTTCGAGATCGTCTACGACCGCCACGGCGGCGCGGCGTTCTCGCTCGCCTACCGGATGGTCGGCAATCGGAACGCGGCCGAGGACGTGACCCAGGAGGCGTTTCTCTCACTCTGGCGGACGGGCGCGCGCTATGACCGCGCCCGCGGCAGTGTGCGCACGTGGCTGCTCGGCATCGTGCGCAACCGAGCCATCGACATGCTTCGTCACGATGTGACGCGTGCCCCGGTCGTCAGCTACGAGGAGGAAGTACCGGAGAAGCCCTCGGAGCGGGAGGACACCGACGCAGAGGCGCTGCGGCGCGACGCAGCGCGGCAGGTCAGGGGCGCGATCAGGGTGCTGCCCAACGACCAGCTGCGCGTGATCGAGCTTGCCTACTTCGGGGGCCTCTCCCACTCGGAGATAGCCAGCATGCTGAACATGCCGCTCGGGACGGTGAAGGGGCGCATGCGCCTCGCGATGGACAAGATCCGCGCTGAGCTGGCGGAGACTCTGTAGCCATGTCCCACGGAAAGGGAAGCTTATGAACACGGAAGACCACCGTCACTACAGCGAGGAGCTCGCCGCCTACATGCTGGGCGCGCTCAGTGTCGAGGAGACGCGCGACTTCGAGTTGCACCTCGGCGACTGCGCCAGCTGCCAGGCGGAGAAGCGCTGGCTGCGGGGCGCAGTCGAGCTGCTGCCCGCCTCGGTTGAGCAGATCGAGCCGCCGCCCGAGCTGCGCGAGCGCTTGATGGTGACAGTTCGCGCCGAGGCGCCGGCCCGCACGGCGGCGACATCCCCGAGCAGCCGCGGGGCCAGGCGACTGCTCCCCCGGGGCTGGGGTCCGATCATGCGCCCGGCGGCTGCGCTCGGCACGCTGGTGGTGCTGGCGGCGGGCATCGGCGGATACGTGCTTGGCTCCAACGACTCAGGCGACTCCGGCGCCACACGCACCGTCGCGGTTCGCGGCACCGAGGTCCAGCCGGGCGCCAGTGGCACCATCGTCCGCAGGGACGACACCGCCGTGCTGCGTGTGCGCGGGTTGCACGACCCCGGCCGCGACCGCGTCTACCAGGTCTGGCTGCTGCGGAACGGGTCCGACAAGCCCGAGCCTTCCTCGCTCTTCTCGGTGCACCGGGACGGAACCGGCGCCGCCGGCATCCCCGGGCTCGACGGGGCCGAGGAGGTCATGGTCAGCGCCGAGCCTCGAGCAGGCAGCGCACAGCCGACCAGCATGCCGGTGCTTCGCACCCGCCTATAGCCTGCGCCCAGGCAACCTCGGGAGGGAGCAGTGGGCGCACTCGACCTGTACACGCTGACGTGGCCGGAGGTCCGGCGCGAGCTGGACGCCGGCCGCGACACGATCGTTATCGCCTTCGGCGCCGTGGAGCAGCACGGCCACCATCTGCCGATGGGCACCGACTCGATGCTCGGGGACGAGCTGAGCCGCGCCGTGGCCGAGCGCCTCGACGCCTTCCGGGCGCCGACGATGCGAGTCGGCTGCTCGCAACACCACATGGCATTCCCCGGCACGATGTCGATCGGGGACGAGACCTTTCATGCGATGGTCGGCGACATCGTGCGCGGCTGGGCCGGGCACGGGTTCAAGCGCATCGTGTTGCTGCCGTCGCACGGCGGTAACTTCGGCCCGCTGGCGGCGGCGACCGAGAAGCTCGACGTGCCCGAGGGCGTCAGGGTGGTCGCCATCACCGACCTGACCCTGCTCGTCAACGCCACCCTCGTCACCGGATCCGAGCTCGGGGTACCGGTCGAGGAAGGCGGACTGCACGGCGGCGAGTGGGAGACCTCGATGATGCTTGCATTGCAACCCGAGCTCGTGCACATGGATCGAGCTGTGCCCGGTTACACGGGAGAGCTCCAGAGCGGACTGGAACGGTTTCTGTCGGAGGGCGTGCACGTCCTGACCGACACGGGCGTCTTCGGTGACCCGGCGAACGCGACAGCAGAACACGGTCGCACCTACCTCGAGCGCTTCATTGACATCGCGGTCGAGGAGGTCGAGCGTCAGTCGCAGTGATCGCTCAGCTGTCGAGCTGGTCGATCGTGCACTCCTGCGGGGGCTTGTCCTCCCGCCAGCGCTTGAAGTTGGCGCCGTGGCGAATGCGACGGCCGCTGGTGTGGTCGAAGGTGACCTCGGCCACCAGCTCCGGGCGCAGCCCGACCCACTCCAGGTCTCTGCCCGCGCTCCAGCGGCTGGGGTCGGCTGAGCCGCGCTCGCCACTCTCGTAGGGAGCGAGCATCTCGACCAGTTCGCGCTTCTGCTGAGCCCGGAAGCCGGAAGTGTGGCCGACCACCTGGAGCTCCCCGCTGTCGTCGTAGAGCCCGAGGATCAGCGAGCCGACCGTTCCCTCCTCCTTCCCGGGCCGCCAGCCGACGGCTACGGAATCGATCGTTCGCACTCGCTTGACCTTCACCATTCCCGTTCGCTCGGCCGGCCGGTAGGGCGCCTCGCGCTCCTTGGCGACGACTCCCTCCGCGTTCTTCAGCCACTTGCGCGCCTGCTTCGTCTCGTCGGTGCAGGGCGTGAGCGCAATCGGCTCGGTCACCAGCCGCTCCAGCTCCGCTCGACGCTCTTGAAACGGGCGCTCCATCAGGACGTCGTCGTCGAGCGCCAGCAGGTCGAAGGCCACGAAGGTCGCCGGACTCTCCGCGGCCAGCCGGCGCACGCGTGATTCCGCTGGATGCAGCCGCATCTGAAGGGAGTCGAACTCCTGCCTGCCCCGGGGGCCGAGTATCACCAGCTCGCCGTCGATCACGTAGCGGCCGCGCGGGAACTTTACCTCCGGGAAGTAGCGGCTCAGCGGCCTGCCGTTGCGGGACTGGAGGAAGGTCTCCTCTCCATCCACGAAGGCGATGGCGCGAAACCCGTCCCACTTGGGCTCGTACAGCCATCCCTCGCCCTCGGGCAAGGAGGCTCTGGAACGGGCCAGCTGGGGCGGGACCGGGGGCTCGAGAGGCAACTTCATCGGAGCATCGTAATTGGCCGCATAGGCTTGGCTCGATGGGGACATACCTGATCAAGTGACTTCACGCTCCTCAAGCGGGTCGGCCTCCGGAGCTCCCCAGGAAGCACAGATCGCGGCGCTGCTGAAGCGAGGTTCGGCCGAGGGCTGCCTGGAGCTGTCCGAGGTCAATCTGGTCACCGTCGCCCTCGACCTGGATGAGGACGACATCGAGGGCCTCTACCGGCAGCTTCAGGACGCCGGCATCACCTTGAGTGATGACTGCGCACGCGAGGGCGCCACGGAAGGGCACTACGTCAACTCCGAGCTGGCCTCCATCACGACCGACGCTCTGCAGCTCTTCATGAACGAAATCAGCCGCCACAAGCTGCTAACCCGTGAGCAGGAGGTCGAGCTGGCCAAGCAGATCGAAGACGGTGATGTCAGCGCTCGTGAGCGCATGATCAACTCCAACCTGCGGCTGGTCGTCTCGATCGCCAAGCGCTATCAGGGTCATGCCCAGCTCGCGCTGCTGGACCTGATCCAGGAGGGCATCCTGGGCCTGATCAGGGCGACGGAGAAGTTCGACTGGCGCCGGGACTTCAAGTTCTCGACCTACGCCACCTGGTGGATACGGCAGGCGATCGAGCGTGGCATCGCCAACAAGGCCCGCACGATCCGCATGCCCGTGCACGTGATCCAGCGCGAGCGCAAGATCGGCAGGGCCGAGCACGACCTGGCGCTCAAACTCGGTCGGCAGCCGACGACGGAGGAGATCGCAAAGGAGGCGAAGCTCCCGATCAAGCAGGTGGTCGAGGTTCGAGGCGCGGCACGCTGCGTCACCAGCCTGGACCGGCCGGTCGGTGGGGAAGAGGACGACCGTCCCTACGGCGACATGTTCGAGAGCGACCAGCCGGCTCCGGATGAGCTGCTGGACGTCAGCCTGCGCCATGACGCGCTGCACCAGGCGGTTTCCGAACTTCCCGAACGTGAGCGGGAGGTCGTCAGGTTGCGCTACGGGATCGACAACGGCGAGCCGCGCACCATCGACGAGGTGGTGCGCAGGCTCGGGATCTCGCGCGATCGCGTTCGCAGGATCGAGTCAGACGCGCTCGCGCGGCTCGCGCGCACCCGTGAGATGCGTTCCCTGATCGGCGTCCCCGAGCCACCCGACCCTCACCGCGGCCGCTTCCAGAGAGCCACCCCGACGAAGGGAATCCGGGACCGCGCCTGAACCGTCGGCCGGTAGGGCTGCCGGTAGTCTCATACACGCACCGGCAAAGATCGCCTGGCGGCTAGATGTTCCCCCTCAACGTTCCGAACTTCCTAACGGTCCTGCGCATCCTGCTGGTGCCGGTGATTGTCGTCGCCCTGCTGGCCGAGACTCCCAACGGCGACACGCTCGCGGCCGTCGTGTTCGCGTTCGCCGCCTTCACCGACGGGCTCGACGGCTACATCGCGCGCTCGCGCGGCAGCGTCACGACGTTCGGCAAGCTGATGGACCCGCTCGCCGACAAGCTGCTGATCATCGCGCCGCTGATCCTGCTGGTGTCATCGGACCGCATCGCGGGCTGGGTGGCAATGGTCATCATCGCGCGCGAGTTCGCGGTCACGGCGCTTCGGATGGTGGCCGCCGAGCAGGGCATCATCATCCCCGCCGGCCCGCTGGGAAAGCTGAAGACGATCTGTCAGATCGCCGCAATCTTCGCGTCGATCGCCGTGGAGTCGAGCCCGCTCTGGGTGGACTCACTCGTCTACCTTGCGGTCGTCGTGACCGTCGTCTCCGGCGCCGACTACTTCTTCGGCCTGCGCCGCCGGATCGAGGACGAGCGCAAGCGGCGGAAGGTCGAGCGCGCCGCCGAGTCCTCTTCGGCTGGCGCGACGGCCCGCGACTGACCGCTCAGCGCGGCCGGCGCAGCATGAACCAGTTGGGGATGCCCAGCACCTGGGCCTCCTCGGTCACCTCGAAGCCGAAGCGCTGGTAGAAGGAGACGTTCTCGGGCTTGTCCGTCTCGAGGTAGGCAACGTCGCCGGCGCGGTCCATCTGCTCGGCGAACGCCTCCATCAACCGCCCTCCGATCCCCAGCCCGCGCAGGCCGCCCTCGACCGCAACCGGTCCCACGTGCCAGTGCCGCTCGTCAGGGTCGCGGCGCTGCCATTCGTTCAACCACGTGATCGTGCGCCGCAGGTCGCGCGGGCTCGGGCGCGCACGCGGAAGCATCTTCACCACCTCCAACGGCGAGAGCTGGCACCTGCCGGGCGGTGCCATGCCGACGACGCCGACGATGTAGTCGCCGCGCCGCGCCGCCAGCGCGGGATGCTTCTGGTGCTCCATGAAGGGAAGGAAGATGCGCATCAGGCTGCGCTCGCGATGAAGCGGGTCGTCGCCGAGCACCGTCACGGAAAATGGGTTGTCGCGCAGCCCGCGAGCAGCTACCGACGCGGCAAAGGGAAGCTCTCGCTCGGACAACTCCCTGATCTCGACGCCGAACAGCAAGTCAGGAAGAAGGACTCTCGAGCCACTCGCGAAGCGTCACGTGGCGGCGAGAGTGCGTAACGCGCACCAGCTCTTCACGAATCTCTTGCAGCAGCCCGTAGCGTTCGGCCACGACGTTGTGCTGGTGGATCGTCTCCAGGTTCTCCTGGCGCGCCAGCACGAAGGCGTCGTCGTCGAGCTGCGGGTAGGCGGCCAGCAGGCCCCGGACCATCTCGCGCACGCAGTCCTCGACGAAGCGCGGGCGGCGGTGTGCCTTCTCGACCACGGCCCGCTCGTCGGAGCGCTTCATCAACTCGAAGATCTCAGAGCTCATCGATTCCTCGACCACGCGCAGCAGCGTCTCGGCGCTGAGCTCGATGGTGCATCCCTCAGGACAGCCGACGCAGAGCCGGCCGATGCCGCGCTGGTTGTGCGTTGCTACCGGCACCGCCTCGAACACGCGCTCGATCTCGTCGTCGGTGAAGCCGTCCTCGACCAGACGGCCCCTTGACGATTCCATCACCAGCTCTTGTGCGCACGGGCAGGCGGTCATGCCCTGCGCCTCGACGCCGACGAGCCGTCGCAGGCCGCGTTCGGAGGCGACCGCGGTGCCGATCAGCGTGTACAGCTCCTGAGTTGGCTTGCCGGTGACAGGAGTCAGCTTGTGCTCGGGATAGCGGGCACGAATTGTCACCTCCGCGCGCAGGCCCTGTTGGCGCTCACGCACCCGCTCGGCGATGTGGGAAGCAAGTGTCTCGGCCTTGAAGGCCTCCTGCATCACGACCTCCTCGATCGCCTCGTTCACCACCTCCTCGAAGCGCGACATGTGAACCCCCATCTGCTGGGGGTTGAGGTCCACGTAGCACTCCATCTCGGCGTGGTAGAGCTGCTCGCTGCCGTTGGCCGAGATCTTCAGGATCTTCTCCACGCCAGTCACGCCGACCCGTGAAAGGCTGAGGCGCGTGGAGGGGGTCCGCGCCTGAACGTCAGGCGTCACGACGGGCGCAATTTTTCCTCGTTGTCCGGCGGTGGGCATCGCCAGACAAAGAGTAACGATCCGTGTCTATACTCCGAAGCGGCTAGGAGCCGGCTGCATGGTTAGCCATGGCAGTGGATTGGCCCAGCCCCTCGCGGCAGATTGTCGCGGATGTAGGAGGGAGTGGATTTTGATTTCTCGGGCGGCCCGTGGGGGGCCCGTCCGGAACCCACGGTGGGATGGTGGGGGGGATAACGCTGGGAACCAAAGAGCAGGTTCTGCTTTCTGAGCCGGGTCCAGGTCCGTTTCAGGATCACGAAGAACTCCGCGAGTTACTAGGAGAGGCGCAGGAGCGCGGTTATCTCACGCTCGAGGAAGTCGCCTCGGCGGTCGACACCCTCGACGACGGCGACGACCGGGTCAAGGAGCTGGTGTCGTTCCTGAGCGAGCACGGGGTGGAGCTTCAGCTCGACGACGACGGTGTGTTCGCCAGCGCAAGGTTCGCGCGCGAGCCTGCACACCCGGCGGAGCCGGCGAAGAAGCCTGAGCTGGACCTGACCGTCGAGCCCAGTCTCGATTCACTGCGGCTCTATCTGCGCTCGATCGGCAGGGTTGATCTGCTGACCGCCGCCCAGGAGGTGACGCTGGCAAAGCGCATCGAACGGGGCGATATCCCGGCCAAGGAGCAGATGGTGAAGGCCAATCTGCGGCTCGTGGTGTCGATCGCGAAGGGCTATCTCGGCCGCGGCCTCACCTTTCTCGACCTGATTCAGGAGGGCTCGCTGGGGCTGATCCGCGCGGTGGAGAAGTTCGATCACCGGCGCGGCTACAAGTTCTCCACCTATGCGACCTGGTGGATCCGCCAAGCCGTCACCCGGGCGATCGCCGACAAGGCACGCACGATCCGGATCCCCGTGCACATGGTCGAGAAGTTGAACAACGTCGTGCACGTCGAGCGCCAGCTGGTGCAGAAGCTCGGCCGCGACCCGACTCCAGAGGAGGTCGCGCGCGAGCTGCGCTGCTCACCGCGCGAGGTGAGGGATGTGTTGCGCATCTCGCAGCTTCCGATTTCGCTCGAGAAGCCGATCGGGGAGGACGAGGATTCCGCGCTGGGCGACTTCGTTCAGGACGAGAGCGCCGAGTCTCCGTTCGAGACCGCGACCGTGGTGATGCAGAAGGAGAACGTGCGACGGGCGCTGGACGCGCTGCCCGAGCGTGAGCGCAAGGTGATCGAGATGCGCTACGGCATCAACGGCGGGCGTCCCAGGACGTTGGAGGAGGTGGGCCGTGCGTTCAACGTCACCCGTGAGCGCATCCGCCAGATCGAGAACAACACGCTCAAGAAGCTCCAGAAGCTCCCCGAGGCCCAGCGGCTTCGAGAAATTGCGTAAGGCCCGTCACTAACATAGGGACCGTCCGGGGGAGTGCCCGAGTGGCCAAAGGGAGCGGTCTGTAAAACCGCCGGCTCAGCCTACGCAGGTTCGAACCCTGCCTCCCCCATTGCGCGTCGCCTCGGAGTCCGTGGCCACCTTTGGCGGCTTCGGCGCCATTTCGCGATCGCGCGGCGATCGCACCGCGGGGCTTCCATCTCCGGCGCACCAGAGCTAAGTGTGTGTGGGTATGGCCAAAAAACCTCCAAGGCCCTATCCGGAGGGCATCGTCCCTCGCCACGTAAAGGGCTGCCAGAGCCGCCAGGGAGGCGGCTGCGCACGTTCCTGCGCCAGCAGGCGGCGAGCCTGATCGCCTGCGACTTCTTCACGGTCGAGACGGTGTCCCTGCGACGGATCTACGTCCTGTTCTTCATCGAGCTGCACAGCCGGCGCGTGCATCTCGCCGGCTTGACCGCCAACCCCGACGGCGCCTGGGTCGTCCAGCAGGCTCGAAACCTGACCATGACGCTCGCGGAGCGCCCACGACCAGTGCGCTTCCTGATCCACGACCGCGACGCGAAGTTCAGCGCCGCCTTCGACGAGCTGTTCCGCTCAGAAGGAGCCCGCGTCATCCGCACGCCGATTCAGGCGCCAAACGCCAACGCGCATATGCCGAGCGCTGGGTGCGCACGGTCCGCAGCGAGTGCCTGGACTGGCTCCTGATCTTCGGTCGCCGACAGCTGGAGCGGGTGCTCAGCACCTATGTCGACCACTACAACCGGCAGCGCCCGCACCGCGCCCTGGACCTAGATGCTCCAGACCCGATCGGCGAGCTCGTGCCACTTCCGGTGGGCGGACCGAGCACCGTGCGTCGGCGAGACCGGATTGGTGGTCTGATTCATGAATACGAGCTCGCAGCGTGACGACTGAATTTATGGGCCCTACGGGGGCAGGACCCATGAGTCCCGGTTACTGAGAGAAGACCCTGCAAACGCGGGAGCCTTTGCTTCTGCTCGTCAACCCGCGCTACCGGCCTCGAGCTGCGCCATAAGCACCTCGATCCTCTGCCGGTCCCGCTCGTTTCTGACCTGCCCGGTGGCCTGCTGCGCGATGGTCGTGGCGACGCTGTGAATCGAGCGCTTCCGGTCGACGGCGCCGCACCGGCCGGCTGCCTGAGCACATGCCTGGAGCGCGAGCAGCATCTCGCCCACCACCCAGGCGTCGCCCTCCGCGTAGCGGTTGATCTGCAGCATCGACTCCAGGTACTCGTCGAAGCCGCGCCGACGGACGATCACGGTGAGCTCGAGATCCGGGAAGCGGCGCACGCTCGGCGGTGATTCGCGCTCGGCGAGCCGAACGAGCAGGGAGCGCAGGTAGCTGATGCACGTCACGGCGGTCATCGGGTCGTTCATGCCGGGCGAAAGAGCCTTGAGTGCCATGTCGGTGAGCTGGCGCAGTCCAAAGTCGAGGTCCTGAACGAGGTCCCTCTCGCTCGCGATCGACACCACGCTGCGCAACTGGCTCCGGCACCGCTCCGCGGCGCTCGCCGGCCAGACCTCGGCGATCGGCGCCTCGATGCTGACGAAGTCGCCGGGGCAGACTGGAATCGCGACGCGCTCGGCGTGAGGCGCCAGGCTCTTGGCGAGATGGTCGATGGCGACGCGCTGCACGTAGCCCGGGTGGCTCGGCAGCACCCGTCCCGCTGATTGCGAGTGCCACGAATCGAGCAGATCGCTCACCCGCTCGTCCTCGACGGGCCGGCCGTAGGGTTTGGGATAGAGGACGTCTGCCCGGGCGAGCGTTTGCTGCGCGATGTTCGCCGCCACATGGGAGACCTGGATCATCTGCGAGACGTGATGCAGGAACACGATGAGCAGCACCGCCGCCGCGATGCCGAACAGGGAAGCGGTGGTCACGCTCAGCCGAGGCACGAAGCCGGCGTCGCCGAATGAGCCGACGGCGCGCAGCACGAGAATCGAGTAGACGAACGTTCCGACAAAGGTCCCGATCGTGATCTGGGTGATGCGGTCGCCGAAGAACGTGCGCAGGATGCGCGGGCTGAACTGGCTGGACGCGAGCTGCAACACCACCATCGTGATCGAGAAGGTGAGACCGGCGACGGTGATCAGCGAGCCCGCGATGACCGACAGGACGGTGCGGGCCGCCGAGCCGTCGCCCTTGAAGACCAGCTCGACCCCTTCGAGGTCGACCTGCCCGTCGATCTGGACGAGCACGATTCCCAGGACGCCGAACGCCAGCACGATCACGCCCGGGATGAACCCGAGGCTCTGCGAGAGGTTGGGCCACAGGCTCTTTGCACGGCTGAGCATCCCTTTGATCATCCCCGAACCGGCGATCGGAAGTCCAGGGGCGAAGCGGCCACAGCGGGTATAACGGGTACGTCATGCCCCTTGCTCTCAGCGAGACGGCTCAGCGCGGCATCGCAAGCGCCGCGATCGTGGCCGCCGGAATCGTGATCGTGCTGCTCGGCCGGATCCTGGTCGACCGAAGCTCGACGGACCGCTTCACGACATACCATGGCCGCCGGGCTCTGCGCAACGTGGTCGTGATCTTCTCGCTGCTCGCGATCGCACTCACCTGGAAGGTGTTCGCGGGCCGCGGCGGGCTCGTGATCGGTCTCGCGACCGCGGGGATCGCGTTCGCGATGCAGGAGGTCGTTGGCGCTGTGGCGGGCTGGTTCAACATCGTGTCGGGACGCATCTACCGCGTCGGCGATCGTGTTTCAGTCGGGGGCGTGAACGGAGACGTGATTGACGTCAGCCCGCTGAGGACCAAGCTGATGGAGATCGGCCAGCCCGAGGAAAGCGCATCCAACGACGAGTCCTGGGTGCATGGCCGCCAGTACACCGGGCGAATCGTCACCGTCTCCAACAAGGCCACCTTCACCCAGCCCGTCTACAACTACACCGCTGTCTTCGAGTACATCTGGGACGAGTTGATGGTGCCGATCGCCTACCGCGCCGATTGGCAGCTGGCCGAGCAGATCCTGCTGGAAGAGGCTCGCCAGATCTCGTCGTCGGACGGCGCGCGCCAAGCGATCGACGAGATGGCGGCGCGCTACCCAATGCCGCAACAGGAGGTCGAGCCCCGCGTGTTCGTCCGGGGCACCGACGACTGGGCCGAGCTGCGCGCCAGGTTCGTCGTCCCGGTGCGACGGGCACGAACGCTCAAGAGCGACCTGACCCGCCGGGTTCTCGAGCGCTTCGAGGAGGCGGGCATCGAAATCGCGTCGGAGACCGCGGAGGTAACGCTTCGTGCGGGGCGCGAAGGATCGAGCCGGGACAGTGGATAAGCCGCCGGGGCCCATGACGCACATGGATCGGGCGGAGATGGGTCATCGACATCTGCCTCGACGAGCACCGGCATCACGCTGCTGAGCGTGCTAACCGCGTTTAGCGGTCGAGAGCGGTGCGATTTACATGCGAGGGGAGCGGCCGGGTTCGGCTTGCTGGAGCCGAAAACCGCTCTGCAACCGAACGGGGCAGGGAAGACTCGAACCCCCGACTTCTGGTTTTGAAGACCGCGTCGGTGAGCGTGGCGTGCGGGCTGGGCCTTCAGCGCTCTTGTTCGGCCATCAGTTCGCGGGCAAAGGGGAGCGTGAGCCGCCATTGGCGTCTGCGCTTGAGGCGTCGGTGCTCGAGTCTGCCCTCGGCCTTGAGCGCCGCGAGCGCGTTTCTGAGCGAGCCCTCGCTGGCGGCGCGGCCGAGGCTTCGGGCGAGCTCGCTCTGGTCGAGCCAGCCGCCGGCCTTTGTGGTGGCCGCGATGATCTCGGGCATCAGCCCGGTAGGGGTGCGGGCGGCTTTGAGGGGCACCTCGGCGCGTAGGGCGCATAAATTCGATCCGGCGCCCATCGCCGCTCCAGCTCGGCCTCACCGGCGCCTGTGAGATGCGTACAGTCGATCCCCTGGAAATCGTGGTGTTCTGGGACATGACCCGATTTATGCGCCCTACGCGCGATCGCGCGGATCCTCGCCTGCCCCTGGCAGCGTTGCAGCGTCCACTTCGTGCGCAACATGCACGGCCACTGCCGGCGCTCCGAGCGCGGCCTCGTCTCGGCAGCGCTCCGCGAGATCTTCGACGCCGAGAGCCTCGAGGCCGCGAAGCGCCGACTCGGCGAGGTGCTCGAACGCTTCCGCGCCCCGCTGCCGAAGGTGGCCGAGCTACTCGAGGCGGCTGAGGAGGACCTGCTCGCCTTCTACCGCTTCCCGGGCCAGCATTGGTCGAAACTGCGGAGCACCAACCC
>JBBQNR010000044.1:0-22557 GCA_038330145.1 Solirubrobacterales bacterium | reverse complement strand
AGTGGGCAGACTCGATCCTGGCGCCGCACGAATTGCCCCGACTTGTGCGAAAGCTGATCGTCGCCACCACGGAACCGACACATCTCGACATCGGTGCCGGTAAAGCGGTCCGTTTCTCTGGTTGGGACGGGGAATTGGAGGTTGTTCACGGCAACGCCTGGGTGCCGGGTGGCCACTCGAGCTGGGAGATGGGTACAGGACCGGCAGGCGTGAAGGCCGGTACGGATTACCGCAAGCGCACCAGGGAGTTCTCGGCGACTGAGCGTGCCGCTACCGCTTTCGTGTTCGTCACTCCCCGCCGATGGCCGCAGTGGAAGGAGTGGCTAAAGGACAAGCGGGCAAAGGGCGAGTGGCGCAAGGTCCATGTCCTCACCGCCGATCAGCTCGATGCCTGGCTGGAGACAGCGCCGCACGTATCGCTCTGGCTGTCAGAACAGATCAACAACCGTATTCACGGGGCTCGTTCGCTGGAGTCATGGTGGCGCGAATGGACCGACCTCAGCGACCCGTATCCGATCTCGGCACAGCTGGTGCTCGCCGGCAGAGCCAGGCAGGCGGATCAGATCAGAGAGTGGCTGGCGGGCGATCCGGACAAGCACACCTTCCAGGCTGACTCAGTAGACGAGGGTGTGGCGTTCATTGCGGCGGCGCTGTTGCCCGTCGACCCGGATCGCGATGCTCGCTTCACCCGCGCCGTCGTGGTCGACGACAAAGACATGTGGCGCGAAATCGTCACAGTGCCCCAGCCGCTCATCCTGATACCGACTTTCTCGGAACCCTGGGCGAAGGAAGCGACGCGCAAGGGCCACCACGTATTGATCCCGGCCAACCCCGATGAGCCGGTGGTGGCCGAGATGGAACTGCCACAGGTCCCCGTCGACGAGGCCCGACTCGCCCTGCTAGAGATGAATGTCCCGCAAGAACGTGCGCAGCACCTGGCGGGGGAGGCGCACGGGGGCCTCCTTCCGGTCCGGCGGAGTTTGGCAACCGGCTCCTTTCGGCGTCCCGCCTGGGCCGCGAGCGACCCTGCCCAGTTCCTAGCCCCTGCTCTTCTCGCCATCTCCTGGGACGCCGGTCAGAGCGGGGACCGCGATGTCCTGGCGCAGCTCGCGGGGCGGGACTATGACGAGCTGACGGTCGAACTTGAGGCATGGGCCAACGCTTCCGATCCGCCCTTGCGCCGCCGCGGATCGGTGTGGGTGCTGTCCGCGAAGCGAGATGTCTGGAATCAGCTGCACTCCTCCGTCACCCCGCCTCAGTGGGAATTGTTCGAGCAGACGGCCGTCCAGACCCTTGGCGCCGCCGATCCTTCCTGGGACCTACCGGCGGGAGAGCGCTGGATGGCCGGCATCAAGGGCAAGGAGCGGCCGCACTCCGATCGCCTGCGTCACGGGCTGGCCGAGGCGCTGGCCATCATCGGATCCGAACCCCGGCTGGCCGATTTGGCGGGAGGAGGCCATGGCCCGGCACTGGCGGAGCGCGTAGTTCGAACGCTGCTTGATGAGGCCAACGAGGAGCCTTCGGTGGTGGGATGGGCCTCGATTGGCGACCTGCTGCCCCTCCTCGCTGAAGCGGCACCCGATGCGTTCCTCGATGCAGTTGCTCGCGGCGCTTCAGGAGACTCACCGGTGCTGAGCGAGCTTATGAGAGATCAAAGCGAAGGCTCGCTCTTCGGCAGTCGCGCGTACCACTCGGGTCTGTTGTGGGCCCTGGAGACGCAGGCGTGGTCCCCGGAGCACGTGGGACGGGTTGCCCGTCTTCTCGCCCGCCTGTCAGCGATTGACCCGGGTGGCCGTTGGGCGAATCGGCCGCACAACTCGTTCGTCGAGATCTTCCTCCCGATCCATCCGCAGAACACGGCATCTGTCCAGCAGCGAGTTCGCATCCTGCGTGCCGTCCGCCGGGCTGAGCCGGACGCCGGCTGGGCCCTATTCGTGAAGATGATCGACCGGACGGGCGTGGTCTCGGCCATCGCGAAGCCCAAGTGGCGGCCGTGGCCCACTGTCGGGTTCGACCGCTCGACGACCTGGGGCGATTGGTTGGCCACGGTCGCGCCTATTGTCGGCTGGCTATTGGAAGACGCAGGGACCGACGGGCGGCGCTGGGCGGAGCTCGCACGCGTCCTGCCCGAGCTACCCCGCGGGGACACCTTCGACCACTTGGCCGAGCGCATGCTTGCCGGCCTGGAGGCGCTTCGCCCGACTGATCTCGACCTCGGTGGCCGCCTCGCCTTGCTCGCCCAGTTGCGCGACACGGTCGGGGCTCACCGGACCCACGCACAGCAAGAATGGGCGATGCCGCAGGAAATGGTCGAGCGGCTGGCCGCGGTCATGACGGGTCTTGAGCCCGATGACCCGGTCGACAGCAAGGCCTGGCTCTTCGACTATCACCCCGATCTCGACCTGTTCGTCGGCAAGGACTACAAGCGCTACGACGAGATCTGGCTGCGGCTCGTGCAGGAGGCCGCCGCGGAGGTGCTCGACCGCATGGGATGGGACGGGGTAGAACGGTTGGTGGCTGTGGCCGCGAACCCCTACATGGTTGGATGGGCCTTGGGGCTGCGAGACGACATCAGCATCGACCAACTGCACCACTGGTTCGAGGCCGACGTCGATCGCCTCCGCCAAGCGACCGATGGGTTCATCCGGTCCCGCGCGGGGAAGGACGGCCAGGACTGGCTGGAGGTCTTTGCCCGGGAGGCTGCCGGCGTCTGGTCAGCCACGGCCGTTGGTCGAGCCCTGGCGGTCGGCGCTCCGACGCCCCCGGGCTGGTCACTGGCGGCTGAGTTGGGACCTGAGGTGGACGACGCCTACTGGGAGCACTTTGCCGGCCTGGCGCTCGGTGAGGACGCCTGGGCAGCAGCGCCCCTCCTCCGCAAGCACGGGCGCCCCTACTACGCGGTGGAAATCATGGCGCACGCGCTGAGGGACAAGGGCGGAACCTTCGTCGCCGAGGAGGTCTATGCCGCTCTCCTCGCGGCCTCTCAGAGCCTGCCCGAGCGAGAGTTCAACGCTGGAATGTTCCAGTACTACCTGGTGCGGTTACTGGCACGCCTCGAGGAGGCCAACTTCGACCCCGGCAAGGTCGCCCAGCTCGAGTGGCTCTACCTTCAGCTCCTCGAGCACGGCGAGCGTCGACCGAAGCTGATGCTCCACCGCGAGCTGGCCACCAACCCGGAGTTCTTCGTCACCGTGGTGTCAGCACTGTACCGGGCGGAGGGGGAGGAACCGAGTGAGCCTGACGAGCGAGCGGCGAGCGTAGCTCGGCAGGCATTCCAACTCCTCAGCACTTGGCGCGAACCCCCCGGGGTAACCGACGATCACATCGATGAAGCGGCTTTGCGGGACTGGATCTCCGAAGCACGGCGTCGCCTCGCCGCGGCAAAACGACTCGAGGTCGGTGATACCCAGATCGGCCAGGTACTCTGGTACCTGCCTCCGGGTCCGGACGGCTTCAAACCCCCCAAGGCGATCCGCGACCTCTTTGAAGAGTTGCAGAGCGAGCACATGGAAAGCGGGTTTCGCACCGGTGCCTTCAACTCCCAGGGAACGACGACGCGAAGCCCAACCGCCGGCGGCGCCCAAGAGCGCGAGCTGGCCGGCCAGTACCGCACTATCGCTCAGGCTCTTGCCGGGGAATGGGACAGGGTCGCCAAGATCTATCGTGATCTCGCCAATGGCTATGAGGGCATCGCCGAGCGCTTCGATCATGAGGCCCAGCTGACAGCCGACGAGTACTAGCTTCGGCGCCCAACGCCGAGGCGCCGGCAGACAACTTCACTACGACCCTCCCTAGAGAGAGGACGACGGAGATGCGACCACCCTTGGCGACCGGGAGGAGCAGGAGGTCGGTAGGAACCAGATCGGACGCCTCGGTCCGCCAGGCGCTCCTCGCGGCTCTTTCCGCACGCGACGCGGCGGCGGCCACCAAGGCCATCACCGCGTTGAGCCGCGACGAGCGCTCGGACTTTTTGGTGCTGGCCTACGCCCTCTACCACGAGGCGCGGAGCCTGGGCCTCGCCGTCGGGGTCCCGCACAAGTATGCGTTCTAGGCATCAGCTGCCCTCAGTCGGCGGAACCGGTATCGATGGGGAGCTACAGGCTCAGCAGAGTGGGCTGCGCCGCGTTCTCCTGTATGAATCTCAGCCGAGCGCTGGCACAACGACAAGCCCCGCCGGGGGAACTCGGCGGGGCTCGACGGCGGTGTGAGTCGAAACCTAAGCAGCCCGCTTGAAGCGGAACTGGTCACGGATGTAAGTGTTGAAGACTTGACCGACGGAACCGGCGCCGTCGCTGGCGTTCACCACCTCTCGGGCCGTGCGCCAAGGCACGCCCCGGTAGGAATAGATCTCGCCGCGCTTGAAGGTAATCCGCAGCGTGCGGGTCAGCCAGTTGTAGTCGAGATGTTCAACGACGCTCGACGCGGGATTGCGCGACCTGACGAGCAAGCGACCAATCAGGGCGTGCGCAGTGAAGGACTGGGCCATTTCGGCACCTCATTTGGGTGGGTTCCCGCGACCTGTGCCGCGTCGTCCCATCACCTAATTTTGTGGCCGAATACGCCTTTGGCGCAAACGCAAACGCCCCTGAAATGGTCCTGGTTTGGAGCCCAATCAGGTAGTCCTTCCGTTCCTTTTCACAAGCGCACCTGTGAGGGGGTGACCTAATGGCCGATGTGAACGAGGCCGGTTCAAAGGATCACTACGCTACGGCTACTTTCTTCTCATTCCTGTTCTAGTCGATCAACCTCAATAGCCCTCGATGAAACGTAGCCGTAGCGTAGTAACTAGATCCATGTGACCGAGGAATCGGCAGGTCGATCGGTGTTGTCAAGGCCTGAGCGTGGTCGGCGACCGCTAGCGCATTGCTTTTCACGGTTGCCCGATTCATACCAACCCGCACCATCCCGCGTACGGATCGGATGACCCCCCGCCCGATTTGACACGACTAGGACGCCACCGACGTTATCGGTGCCTTCAGTTGAGGGCTTCGTAGCGAGGTAGCGCAGCATGTCCAAGCAGCTTCCCGTCGCCGCAAATGGCGTTCGATTCGTCAACATCCAGCACAACGCCAGTCCCGAACTCACCTGGGTGACCGCTCGGGCCGTCGCCAGCGCATTTGGCGCGGTCCTGTTCAAGGGCGATGCCGTCGATTTCCCAGATCGGTTCGCACAGTCCATCGCGGACTCACGAGTCAAGGCCTGGCGGGCGGGCGGTCACTCTTGGTCGGCCACCATGGGCTTCGACCGCAGCCAGCAGCGCGGCATCGGCGCCCGACGCCTCCGCGCGGATGAGCCTGACCCAAGAGCGGTGATGCAGCTCGTGGTGGGAGGTCAGGCCGAGCTGCCGTGGGAAACGGCGAGGGCGGTCCGCAACACCTTCGGCCATGCCTTCCTGCAGGACCGAGCTGACCATGATCCTGACCTTTGCAACATCTGCTCCCTCGTCCTTGCTGGATGCGATGGCGAACCGAAGGCGTGGGAGGGCGTCCTCTCGCTCCTCGACGCCGAGCGGACGCTCGCGCTTGATCTCTACCACGTGCTGCGCAGCGGAGAACCGCCGGCCTGCCCGCTCCTTCTGCCGCCTCCGGATCTCGACGCGTCGCCTGAGGCAGAGTTGGACGACGATGGTTATCCGTTGTACCCGCTATGAACGGGAACGAAGCAAGGAGCCCGGAGCGCTGGCCCGGCGACCACAGCCCGGCCATCCGAGAGGCCGTTGGCACTTATGCCCTCGCCAAGGGGATCGAAGATGGCCTCGATCGGGCCCGGGACGCCACCATGCGGCTCCTCGGCGAAGCCCGGGCGGAGACGCATGAAGCCTGGAGGATGCTCGACGCGGCCGTGGCCGAGGAAGCGGCTTCCGATGTGGAGGCCCAGCAATGATTCCCGAGCCCGTGGCCCTCGTACTTCTCGCAATCCTCATCATTTGGGCGTTCTTCGGCACCGGCCACGATAGCCATCGCCGCAACGGCGGCGGCGCCAGCCCGGCGGCCTCTCAGCGGAAGGCTCAGGAGATGAAGGAGAAAGGCATTCAGGACGTTTATGACGCCTGGGCCCGGGGGGAGATCGACGTCAAGACTCGCAATTCGCAGGTAGCTCACCTGTCACGCTTGCCGACGAATCCGCAAGACGGGCCGGGGAGTCCGCGGTAACTATCGGCTCGGTGCCTTTGTGAATGTCGGAGAATCAACCTCCGTGAGAGAGCAACTTGTCAGCAAACTGCGGCCGGATCGCTTCACCGCCATGTCCGGCAAGATGGCAGCAGTCGTCGGCTACATCCTCGATGAACGCTTTTCGGATCCGTCTATCTCGGAGCTGGTCGTGACGTCCGACGGGTTTGTCTTGGCTCAGCATGAAGGCGAAGTCGGCGCCAATGACATGCTCGGGACTGAGGTCGACCTCAATCGCAACCTACTCGACTTGATTGCAGCGGCGGGACTAAGCGATGAGGAGACGCGTGAGTTTGGCCGTCTCCAACGGGAACGGATCAGGCGCTACTAAGCTTCCATGAGTGCTGCGATCGGCCGTGCCGTCACCGGCAAGGGTGAGCGGGCGGCTGATGCCGCCTATCTCTCGATGCTCGAGCAAGTCTCCGAATTCACTGATCGCATCGGTGCACGGGTCATCGCGTCGCACTGGCCGTTCGTCGGCACGGACTACCGCCGACTTCTCGTGGTCGGTCAGGCGCTCGCCGGCTGGGACGATAAGACCTCGCCTGCGCTTTGGACGCCGGCGGCAGTTGCGACTCCAGCCGGCCGATCGAAGGTCTTGGCTGCGACGAAGGCATGGGCGCTTGCCCGGCCCGAGCCGATCTCGGAGCCACTGCGCACTCGTCACTCGCCGTTCTGGTCGCTCTCGGAGCGCACGGTCGAGCTGCTTGAGTCCGCTGGCCGCGGCCCGTGGTACAGCCGCGAGGCGTGGTGGAATTTGTTCCCGCTCGGTTGGGGCGACACGAACAAGAGCCCGGATGGGCCGCTCTGGATGGCACAGGTCGAGCACGTAGCCGCCCTCTTCTGGGCCATCGTCGATGCCCTCGACCCGGACCGGATCGTCATCCTGGCCGGGAAAGGCTACTGGGACGCGATGGGGGGTGCGCTCGGGCTCGCCGACCTACCGAGGCTCGAGTGGCCCTTGATCGCGGGCGGCGTCCGTCACAACCGGGCGATCGTCTGGACTCGGCACCCTGGCGGGTATCTCTCCATTTCCCACCCCGATTTCGCCGCGGCGATCGCCAAGGCGATCCGGAGCCTAGGAGCGAGGCGAGCCGAAGCGCATCCGGTCCGGTCGCCGGTGCATCCCTAGGACGGAACCAGTCCACTGGGGCGTCGCCGGGAGTTCAGACAGCCCGTGTCAATCGAGGGGTGTAGAACTCGCAGTCCCGCCAGCCGTCTGAGCTCGCGTGGTAAGGCTCTCTGCCTTCTTCTCGGGCACGACGACGCTGACCGAGAGCTGGATGTGCGATGCCTCGTTACTGTCAACTGCCGCTGCGAGCTCATCGAGCAGCTTGTAGACCGTTGATCGCCGAACACTATCCTCGAGGTTCGTATTGAGCGACATCTTTAGCTGGACGTCCGGTGATACGGGGTAGGGAGACGGGGGCACCTCTGGAGGCCCTGGGGCCTCAGGTGGTCCGGGCGCTATCGGCTCCTCTTGTGGGCGGGCCAGGCGGAGCGATGCTGAGCCGACGCCGATCTCACTCGGTTTGGTGACGACCCGTTCAGAGCCGTCATCCCCGACAAGCCTGAGCTTCCCTTCAACGACAGCCTCGAAGATCGCGCGCTGTAGATCGGTTTCCGCGCCCGCCAGCAATGGCATCCGAGGTGAATTCCAGAAGGCATCGCGCACCTCGTCGAGCGGCCGTCCGTAATCCGACTCTCCGAGGTTGTGCAGCAGCGCCTTGGCGTCGAACTCGCCAACACCAAAGGCCTTCCCAAGCTCCTTCAGCTTCGCCCAGACGGTTCCGCCATCGAGCGCGGACTGGTTGTCCTGCTCGAACCTGAATTCCTTTTCGGCGCGCCCATCACCACTTTCTCCGCGACCGAGGTAGACGATGTGTTGGTACGCGCGCTTTATGGCGTCGTCCATCTGCCGACGGGCTCCCGACCGCTTCTCCGACGCTTCCGTCTGGAGATCCCCGTCGCCCTTGACGGCTGCGTTCTCGAGGACGCGGCTCCACGCAACGTAGTCGGACACGGCGGCGCGCGCGGTGCGGCGACGCTGAGTATTCACGACCGCGAACACGGCTGACGACGCCCATTGGACGCTCATCCGGCCTTCTCCGAGTCCCATCGATGCGCGAATGGCGTCGCGAGTGTCTTGGTCTACACCGTTCAGCAGGCTAAAGCGACGCTGGTCGAGGACGACGAGTCTCGTCGAGCGGGCGTCATCGATGCCCGCGGTTGCGAGGATCTCCCTGAGTGGTCGCGCGTCCTCCGCCTCGGACTTGACTTCGACGAGCAGCTTCGCCTTGAACGGGCCTGTCGTCGTCAACCGATCGATCGCACGGATACATTCCTCGTCGCGATCGTCCTCAGAGATGGTCGCTCGCGCCGCACGGAGCAGCATGTTCAGTGTCTGGCGGGTCGACAGGAACAGCCGCGCGGCTTGGCCACCGCGTCCCTCGATTCGCTCCAAGGCAGCGAGGCCGAGATCGGGGTCCTCGAGTTCGGCCAGGACAGACTCGGCATCGACGGGTGCATACGCAGCGTCGGGCGCAAATGTCGCGGCCTTCAGCTCGGCCTCGGTCGCTCCCTGACGCCCCTGCGATCTTGCCCCGACAATGGAGTACAAGAAGAGGGCGGTTGCGGCGCGTTCGGCGGCGCGAGGGTTGGCGCCCGAGAATGGAGCGCTCTTGCGCTCGAGGTCCAGGGTCCGAGCCGAGCCGCGCTGTCCGTCGTCGCTGACTATGTCCGCTGCCGCGAGTTGCCGATAGTTCACGGCCGTCCGCTCATCAGCGATTAGGCCTGACCCAATAATCGCCTCACGAACCTGCGAAGCTGACAATGGAAGATCGCCAGGGCCGATGAGCGCAGGGGTCCATTCGGCCGCCTTTCCTCGCAGTGCCTGTACGTAAGCGGCGGCGGCGAAGATGAGGATGGTAGACCGGACCTTCTGGAATCCGGCGACGGGCGCCCATTCCTGCTCGGCCAGCTGGATCAGCGACGGGTTGAATGGATAGCAGCGTGCGACCTCATCGGCGAAGTGGGGACCGAGGGGTCGCGGGAGGACCTTAAAGATCTTCTCCGTCCATGCGCCCCGCATCGCATTCACGAAGGCGTCGCTCGTTGCGCTGACCACTTCTTCCGGCGCCGGGGCTTCAAACAATCGTCGGCGAATGATCTCGGCAAAATCAGTGTTGGACGTGACGGTCGCTGTCTTCCCATTCCGGACGAGCAGGTCCTCGATCTCCTGACGCCTGCGAGCACCTGCCTCGTCTTGGACGAGCGAGTCGTGCTCTGATGCGATCATCACGACGACCATCACAACATGCGGAACGTCGTTGACCGTATCTGTGAGCGCCCGCATGAACGCCAAATCCTTCGTTGCGAGGTCGGCATGCTCTGCCAGGGAGAGCTGACGGACGTAATCGAGGATCTCGTCGACCAGGATGAGGACTGGTCGATTGATCGCCGCGATCGCCTCCGCGATCTTCCCCTTGTCCCCGAAGTGAGGTTGATACCGCTTGAAGAGGGAGTGATCTCCGTCGAATAGGCGCCACAGAAATCGTTCGTACAGGGAAACTGCGGGCCCATCGATCGCGACATCGCCCTTTCCTGCCGTCATGTTGTCGCAGGACAGCACGACGACCTGTGGCTCCGCGAGGTCGTCGGCTAGGGCACCGCCCGCCACCGTTGCCGCGGTGGACCATGCCTCGCGTCCGATGTCCGTTCCCCGTAGTGCAGCCGGATGCGCGGCGAGATGCCACAACCCGATCATGGCGTGCGACTTCCCGCCGCCCATCGCCTGGTCCAACCGCCACAGAGCTGGCGCCGCCTTGTAGTTCGTTCCCGCGCCGAGCCGGATGGCGACCTTGGCCATGAACTCCACGAGGTTGGGACTCGGGTAGGTAATCTCGCCGAAATACGCCGGATCCGAGTAAGGGGGCTGCTCACCCGCCACGCCATGGACCGCGTTGAACAGCGACATCTGGACGTCATCAACGATGCCGGAGCCGGCTGTTACCTCGTGTCGGAGCCTTGTGGCCTCCCACCAGGGCGTCACCCGCGTTGCCATCATTCGCCCCCTTCGGCGTCAGTCCCGAACAACCGAAGCTGATTGTCCGCCTGATCGCGGGCGGTCTTGCGCAGTATCCGCTCTCGGATGGCGCCCTGCGTTGCCGAGGCGACCGCGCGGCGCGAGCGGACAATCCCATTCCACGCCTGCACGTCGCTGTCACCCTCCGGGAGGCGCGTGGAAAGGTACGCGATCGCCGCCCATAGGTGAGGGTCATCACTCTCACGATGGCTGGCGGCAAGTACCTCACCCACCTCATTGAGTCCGGCCGCCCACGCAGCCGCGACAGCAAGCGCCACGTCGATGACCGGCGAGGACGGCTCGATCAGTGGCTTCACCTCGCGACCGAACGCGAGGCGCACGCCCTTGCCGCCGTCGCCGTCGCGCAGGATGTCGGAGATGTCCGAGAGGGGGAGGTCCGAGACCATGGCCTGCCAGCGAGCTTCGGATTTCGGTGCAAGGCCGCGCCCATAGAGTCGCGCCCAGAACAGGGCAAACCGCGTGCGTGCGTCGAATGTCTCGAGCGGGAGGTCCTCGATCTTGATGGCGGACGCTTCCTCGACTGCGCGGCGGGCAAGGATCAGGTACCGAGACGTGTCGATTTGCTCGCCCCGCTGATCGAGCACTGCCGCGTATCTGCCGACTACCTCCATGGCCGGCCCTGCGGAGGCCATTAGCTGGTCGGTGGCGGCTAGGTTTGCCCGCTCCCACTCGGGGACACGAGCGCGCACCTCACGCCGGACCTCCTCGTCCACATCGGCCACCCGCCCGGTAGGCCGGTTATCTGGGGCAGGTCGGCATGACAGCGTTAGGGTCGTGACGATGTTTGCCGAGCCTGCTTTCCCGCCCGACTCGGTCTTCGCCGGCCAGGACCCCGTGAGATAGAGGCCGCCGGCCGTGATCGCGCGTAGGAGCCGGTGCCAGACTTCAGGGTCACCATGACCGAAGACGATTGTCACGACGCCATCGTCCCTAACGACGCGCCGTGCCTCGGCGAAAGAGCGCGCAAGCATCGTGTCGTAGAACTCGCGGGTGCGGTGGTCGCCCACGCCAGCCCCACCACGCTTGACGATAATCTCCTCAGTCTTCTCTTGCACGCCTCTCGGGTCGGCGGTGAGACCGAAGTCCGGGTGGGTCGAATTCAGAGCTCGCTTGAGCCACACGTAGAAGAGGTCGGATGCATCCGAGTAGTCGATCATGTCGTCATACGGCGGGTCGGTGACGACAATGTCCACGCTGCCCGTCTGCAACGGCAGTGCGGTCGCAGTGCCCTGGCGAACCAGCGCGGGTCGACCGGGCGCCCTGCCCGACTGGTTCGCGAGCACAGCAACAGTGTCCCCTGATACTGAAGCCCAAGTTGCTGGCCCAGTGCCGAGTGCCGCCTCGAAGTAGTCGTACGAGAAGGCAACACTCGCCTCATTGGCGAAGATGTTGTTAACCGCCACCCTGTTGCTTGTCGGGTAGAGCATCGGCAACAACGCTGCACCTCGAGTAGATCGACGGAGCCTCCTAACGAGGACAGACGCCGCGTATCCGGCGAGGGCGGCTTGGTAGTCCGCGCTGGCTCCGGCCTCGCGTAACTCCAAGACGACCGACTCGATTTCGCGGCAGAGCCGAATGAACCCGAGGGTCTGACGGTGGTTGCAGAGGTCTCCGTACGTCTTGGCGCCGTAGAGGGACGGACGCACGGTGTCATAGTTGCCGTCCGGAATAGGCTCGTTTGGTATGGCAGGCAGGCCGGGCGCGAATGGCGTCTCACCGCGAAGAGCCTCGCTCGCCGCCGCGGCTGCTTGTCGCTCGTCAACTGTAGGCTCGCGGAAGACCTTTCCGACGTCATCGTCCAGGTCGGCGGCTAAGAGTAGAACGTCATCCCCGAGGCCCTCCCGGGCAAGACGAGTGTGGACGTCCTTTGGATGGACATGCTCGCAAAACGGGCAGACAGCGGCCTTGCCCCGCAGCGCTTTGCCGCCCTTCCTGATCGTGACCAATGTGGGCTGACCACTCGGCGGACCTTCGTGGATGACCGCCCAGAACGTGTCGGAGTCCCGGTTCACGTCGATCCGGTAGCTCTGGCCTGGGTCATGCTTCGCCGGTAGGGGATGCCGAAGCACAAGCGAGCCGGTCACCGGGAAGCGGCGCCCACACTCCTGGCAGGGCAAGGTCACCGCCCAGAGGTATCCCCAAGGCTGCTTTCCGTTGATCTTGGGGTAGAACTCAGCCATCGACGCTTCGTAGCGTCGTCCTACCTCCGCCAGCACACGCTCAACGTCGGCGACGAGGCGGTCCTCGACAAGGCCGGCGGGCTCTCCAAAAGGAAGGGGTGGCTCGTCCGACCAGTCGCGGAGCGGGAAATCGGCCAAGAGAGATCCGGCGAGGGTGGCGACTGGTGAATAGTCGATTCCCCACGCCTTCACCCCGAGTCGAGCTGCTTCGAGCGGGATCATTCCCCGCCCCGAGAACGGATCGACCATCGACGCGGTGCTTGGGTATGCTCGCTGCAGCTCGGCGATCAGCTCGTCATGGGCTGCGTCCCGACCGGACATCGCCTGGCGAACGAGCTTCTTGACCCGATCTTGCTCATCCGGGTCGCTCGGCCACGGGAGAAGGCTGGTGAGGACCGCTGCCTTGGCCTGCGCGAGCGGGCGCGCGGCGAACCAGATGAATAGCGCCTTCTCGCTCTTCCCGCTGCCCCAGCCGCTCTCGGATGCCTGGCTGACTTCGGCGCAGGGGAACCAGCGCTCGATCATCCTCATGTGGGGGAGTCACCATGGTTGGCCGAGACGAGCGCGCTGCCTGGGACGGTCACGACCGTCAGATCCTTCATCAGGTCCTCAAAGCGATCGGACGGGTCTTGATAGGCGCCGAACATCCGGCCTGTCCCGTCCTGACACTGGTCGACGACATACAACCAGTATCCCGGACCGAGCTGGCGTGCGATGAGCAGCTCGTGCCCGGTCATCCGCACACCCTGGGTGCTCGCGGAGTCCCAGACCCCTTTGACTTCAACGCTGCGTTGCTCGCGCCCTTTGCGGGCGAGCAGGTCGTATCCACGGCCTTCTAGGTGAACGTCCGCAACTGACCAACCCCCCGCCCGGAGCAGCTCGGCCGTGTGCCGCATCGCGATGTCCTCGCTATCGGCATCGACCGGGCTGATCGGAGCCCCGGCCGCCGTAACTGCGGCCCAGCCAAGCCGGCGCGGTTCGCCAACCTCGACGACCGCCATCCGACCGAGTTCGCTCAGGCGCTCCGCGACGGCCGACTCGACTCGTTTTCGCGCCGCAACGCGCGTGGCGGAATCGTCGATGTGCGATGTAAGCGCTGAAGGCAACCGCTCCAGCTCAGCAACGGCACCTTTCATCCAGGCATCGAGCACTTCGGCCCGGCGGGAGCGTTCTACCGTCGTCACTTCGGACGCTTGTAGATCAGCATCGAGCACCCTCCCAGGATGGAGCGCGGCTGGGCGCGGCTCACCTGGCTCAAGGTTCGCCAGCCACTCCCAGCGGAGCTTGCGCGCGCCCGCGCCGTCGACGCGGATGAGAAATGGCCAGCTCGACCGACGCTGGCCGCCGAATTCCGTGACGTCGATGTCGTATGCGAACAGCGTGTAATCGGTCACCGAGCTTCGGTCGAGGAGGTGACCGCCCCGGAAGAGGGCTTGTCGCGTGGAGTCCTCTGCAGCGTTGACGAGCGACCGGAAGGCAGGATCGCTCGGCCCAAGTGGGATCGCAGCCGACACATCGGCCCCGGCGGAGCGAGCGCCCTCAAGCGCGGCTCCACTGGTAGCCACCAGTACCCTCGAATTCGACCGCGAGCCCATCGGGAAAGCGCCCACCTCGCCTGGTGTCAACACGAAGATTCCGGGCCCTGCCGCATGTGCGCTGACGGTAAGCAGTCGACCGCTCGCGAGCCTGCTCAGAAACGCCTCGACAATCCGAGGGTTGATCCGCTCGAGCGTTTCCTCTTGGAGTGCGGCGACGGCTTGTGCAATGTCGACGGCGCTCCTGAGAGCGTCCTCCTCGGCAGACGCTCGACGGGCCGCGTCCGCGAGCCGCTGCGCGGAGATGGATGTAGCGGTGGCCAGAGCTGCGGCGGCCCGTTCTGGGGAGTCGTAGGTGCGAGCGAGCGTCTTCTCGAAGTCCAGGTTCACAAGTTCGGCGAGCAAGCTGAGGCTGTCGAACATCTTGCCGTCGAGCTGGTTCGCTGCGATGACGAAATTCGTCAGCAGGACTTCAAGGACCTGGCCTTCACGCGTGCCGGTTGCAAAGAGGTTGTAGAGCTCGACCTCTCGCGTTTGCCCGACCCGATGAATGCGACCCATCCGTTGCTCGAGGCGCACTAAGGACCAGGGGATGTCCCAATTCAAGAGCACGTGGGCGGTCTGCAGGTCGATCCCCTCGTTCCCTGCATCGGTGGAGACGATGACCTGGAAGTCGCGCGCAGCGAACCGCCGGCGAACCGCTTCGCGATCTTCGTCCGTGTCTCGGCCCGAGTACCGCTCGGCGCTGTAGCCGGCGTCGCGGAATCGCTTGAGCAGCCAGTCGGCCGTGTCCGCGAACTCCGTGAAGACAACGAACTGCATTCCATTGCCTGGAAGAATCCCGTTTGCCTCGAGACACTCCTTCACCATTCGCGGCCACTTCGAGACGTGGAGGTCGGAGCTCGCAAGGACGTCGTCGAGCTGATAGATGGCAGTCTTGAGCTCGTCCTTCTCTGCTCGGGCCGAAAGCGACTGCTCCACGACGACCCTGGCGAGGTCGCGCTCCGGGTCGTCCTCTGACTCCGGATCGACGAGCATCGCGGCGTGCGTGGGGCTGTCGCTGCCCATCGCGTCGCGACGCCGCTTCAACGTTTCGCGGAGGGCGTGCAGGCTTGACGCCGCCCGCTTGCCGTACACCATCTTTGCGAGCGTGACGGCATTAGGTGGGAAGTAGCGGTCGACCAACCCAAGCGATTGGTCATAGAAGGCTTGTTCCGTAGCGTTCAAAGCCACCGGGATGTTCTGCGCTCGTCTGCCCTTGAAGAGTCGGGTCACCCCGTCGTAGTCAACGAGATCCTCCTTCATCCGCCGAAGGAAATGGACCGATCCCGGCTTGAGCTGTCGTCCGAGTTCGTCGTTCTCCTCTACCGGCGGGAAGACATCCGGATCGACAAGATGGAGGAGGCCCCGGAAGAGCGATTCCTTGCCGCGATGTGGAGTGGCCGTCATAAGCAGGACACGGGGCGCCTGGCTCATGAGCCGGCCGAGCTGGTAGTAGGCCTGGGCAGAGAGCGTCATGCGGTGCGCTTCGTCGATGACGACAACATCCCAGCCCGCCCGATCGGGACGGATGGCTTCCTGAACCATCGTGTTTACGGACGCAAGGTCCAAGGATGTGACCCACAGATCGTGGTCAACGGCGAGGGCTCCCTCGCGGACCGTTGCGGCGGTGATCCGCCTCAAGCCCCCGCCAAAGAACCGTTTGAAGTCTTCTCTCCATTTCTCGACTAGATGCGCCGGGCAGATCACCAGCCCTCGGCGAACGAAGCCGAGGCGCTGCATCTCGCGCAGGTACATCCCAGCCATGATCGTCTTGCCCGTGCCGGGCTCATCTGCGAGAAGGAATCGGAGCCTCGGCTGCGGCAGCATCGAGCCATAGACGGCATTCGTCTGGTGGACATAAGGCCGAAGCGGCGTGGTGGCCAGGGTTGTTGCCTTCGCCTCCAGCGTCGCGGCCCTCATCCATTCAGCCCAGAAACCAGCCAGCACGACGGCCGGCTCGGCGCCCCCGTCCTCCGAGATGACGGCTACCTGCTCAGCCTCGTCTGCGGTCAGGAAGACCTTCCGATAGGAACCAGGCTCCGCCTCAAGGAAGAGCTGCCAGCCGTCAGGAGTCGCAACAGCCATCTCAACCGTGACCAGCGCAGCGTCTCCCGGCAATCGGAGCCGCTGTCCCGGCTGGAATGTCCTTGACAACTGACCTCCTCCCGTCGGCTGGCTGAACGCCGCCTGGAGAGCCTACGTTAGCCGCGCATTGCTGACCTGGTGGGACAGCTTCATCCGGACCATGATCCCCGGTGTTCGTTGGGTCCCCGGTCCGGTGCCGCGTCGGGTAGACGAGGTGCTCGATAACCTCGTCATCGTCTCGACCTTGAAGGCGCGGATCCTGAGTGCACGGCGCACGCCGATCAGCACCCGCGGAAGCCTTGGGCAGGGTAGCGTCGGCACAATGACCGCCCGGGTGGTCGCACCGGCGAGCGTAAGCCAGCGCCTGAATCCGCGCTCGACCGCAGCCTCCGAGCCACGGCCCACGAGAAATCCGCTCGTCCGCGACGTCTAAGATGGCCCCAAGTGGCACCCTGCTGACAAAGTGGGGCGCACCATGGACGAGACGAAGGCCTGGATGCTCTTCACCCACGGCCGGTGATCCAGTCGGTCACCAATTGCCAGCGACATTCACCTCGTGCGCTTCAAGTCATCACGGCATACGGAGGGACGCGGGTGGCCGGGGAGACTCCAGTTTCGGAGCTCATTAAGGAAATAAAGAACGGTGCGTTGATCCTGCCGGAGTTTCAGCGTGGGTACGTTTGGAGCAGCACTGACGTGCGGAGCTTCCTCAACAGCCTCTACAGGGGTTACCCGACGGGGTCGTTTCTCATCTGGAAGACGCCGACCCCGCCCAAGATCCGGGGCGACGGCGCTGCGGAAGACGCCGCGTCGTATCGGCTCATTCTCGATGGACAACAGCGTCTAACGAGCATTTATGTCCTCATGGAAGGCGAGCCGCCGCCCTTCTACGAGGGGGAGAAGCTCTTCTTCGACCTTCACTTCAACCTCGTGAAGGAGGAGTTCGCGTACTTCAAGAAGAGCCTGATGCGGAACAACCCGGAGTGGATTCAGGTAACCGGCTTCTTCAAGAAGGGCCTCGCGTCGTTTCTCCAGGACGTGGCACGACTGGACGACGGACCGCGCGAGTTCTACTTCGCGAACATGGAGAAGCTCACGCGGCTTGACCAGATCCGCGGGTACCTCTACTACCTTAAGGAACTCACCGAGCTCGACATGGACCGCGTGGTTGAGGTCTTCAACCTCGTCAACTCCAGCGGCACGAAGCTCAGCAAGTCGGATCTCGCGCTCGCGCACATCTGCTCGAAGTGGCCAGAGGCCCGTGAGCGCTTCAAGGAGGCCAAGCAGGCCTATGCGGCCCAGGGGTTCGACTTCGACCTGAGCTTCTACACGCGCCTGACCTCCATCGTCGCGACGGGCTCAGCACTGTATGACCCGCTTTACAAGGCTCCGATCGAAACCGTGAAGGCGGCCTGGCCGAAGGTTACCAAGGCTCTCGACTACGTCTTCAACGTCCTCAAGGCAGACGCATTCATTGACAATGCGTCGACCTTCCCCTCGATGTACGTGGTCATTCCGCTCGCTGCCTTCTTTGCGACGACCGACCGCGGGCACTTCGACTCCGACTCGCAGAAGCGGAGTTTCCTGCATTGGATGTACGCGGCTCTTATGTGGGGCCGCTACAGCGGCAGCACGGATACCAAACTCCAGGCGGACATCGAGGCGCTGAAGTCGGTCGACCCACCCGCCAAGCTCCGCGAGAACATCGTGGCTGAGCGTGGTCGGATCAAGGTCGAGTCAAAGGACCTCGACGGGGCTGGTGTGCGAAGCCCGTTCTTCCCCATGTGCTACATCGTCGCCCGAAGCCGGGGAGCTATCGACTGGTTCAACGCGATCGCGCTCTACCAGAAGCACATCGGCAAGTCGTTCGGTCTCGAAATCCATCACATCTTCCCCCAGGCGGTCCTCCGGAAGGCCGGCTACGACCCAGCGGATGCAAACCACAAGCGCCTCATCAATGAGATCGCCAACCTCGCGTTCCTGACAAAGGAAGCGAATCTCGGCATCTCGGCAGGCAAGCCCGAGGTCTACCTGCCGAAGGTGTTGGCCAAGCACCCCGAGGCGCTCAAACAGCAGGCTGTCCCCCAGAACCCAGCCCTGTGGGGAGTCGAAAATTTCCAAGCGTTCCTGGCCGAACGGCGGCGGGCCCTGGCTGAAGCCATCAACACCTTCATGGACTCACTTCTCGCCGAGACCAGCCGGGAAGGCTGGACAATCAACGACTTCATCGCCCGCGGCGAAGGTCCGCGCCTCGAGTTCAAGTCCTCGATCCGCTGGGACAACCGCGCCCAGGTGGTCAACAAGGAGCTGGAACGAGTAATTGCAAAGACGGTCGCCGGCTTCATGAATCACGAGGGAGGCACGCTCGTCGTCGGTGTAACCGACGAGGGTTCTGTCGTTGGTGTCGAGTCCGACATCAAGAGTCTTCACAAGAAACCCACTCAGGACGGCCTTGCGCTGCATCTCACTGAGATCCTCACGAAGTACCTTGGTGCATCGGACGCGGCAATGGTCGGGATGTCATTCGCCTCTCTCGACGACAAGACCGTAGTGGTGCTGAGCGCCGATCCAGCGCTCACGCCCATCTTCGTTGACAACGAGGGCGCCCCCGAGTTCTACGTGCGATCAGGAGCCTCAACACGTCAGCTCAACGTCAAGGAGGCGACGGACTACATCGCCGCCCACTGGTCGCAGGTAGCCTGACCGAGCATCAGATTCCGTGCCGGGAGGGGTCATGCGCCGAGACGTGTTGCCGCACCGGCGGTGCAGCGAGGCACCACTTTGATCGAACCGGCGCTTGCGCCAGCGGCGGACTTGATCGATCAATGGATGTATGAGAACTCTCTCGCGAATCGAATCCAGTGCTCGCAACCACGAGGGTTGGATCGAACTACCTCTCCTCGTCCGGGGCCTCGAAGAGGCCCAGCGCGTCGTCGTCGAGACCACGTCCGGCCGCTTCATCGTCGGTCACACAGTGCGCTCCGGCATTCGCTGGTGGTTCGTGCCGGATTGGCGCGTGGACGACCCAGCCGACCTCCCGCTCTACGAGGTCTCGTGACCTCGACGCTGACTCCGTACGATGCGCTCCTGTACTGCGCGGAGCAGCACTGGGTCGTAGTCGGACACCAGTTCAAACTGCTGGTGCGGCCGGGTGAGACCGTAATGGTCTCAGTGTTGGCTCGCGACCACCGAGGCCACTTCCTCGCAGTCTCCCCACTCGACCTGGACGGCAAGCCAGGTATTGGGATCATCGACCTGAACACCGCCGAGGCTCGGTTCGCCGAATCCGCCATCTCTGGCTCGCGCCTGCCCAATTGAACCAAGGCCTCAAGGGCGCCAGGCAGTGGTCACGTTTCTGGTTGCCCAAGAGCCTCTGCTAGGCGCCGAAGCGCATCCTCTCGCAACGGAAGATGCCAGGTCGGCAAGCGGCGGACGCCTGGTCGCTTGGTAAGCACCCCGAGGTCGCCGAGGCGGGTGAGAGCAGCGTCGGCCCAGCGCTCGCCGAGCCCAGCCTGACCAGCCGCCCAGTCGCGGGCGCGGATCGAGAGCGGAGTCGGCTCACGACGCGACGCGTCAAGAGCGAGCACCAGCCGTCGCAGGCTCACCATCTCTCCCGCAGGCGCGGGCGGCAGGGGATCAGAGGCCCGCGTCATCCCGGGGGGCACGAGCGCAGCTGCCCAAGCCGGCATTGGCGGGGCCGGCCAGATCCGGCGTTGGTAGATGAGCTCCGCGATGGCCGCGCGACGGGCGGCAGCCTCGTCCGCACCCGCCCGCACCAGCGCGACCCAGACCCACGCCCATCGCAACGCAGAGAACCCCGAACGGTCGGCCGCGGCTAGGGCGCGTCGGGTGGCGTAGCGGGCAGTTGCGACTCGCTGAAACATGGGCAACCTTCGCCACGCTCCGGGAGGTGTCAAGGCATGCCACGTTGCGCGACGGTCACCGCGCAACGTCAGTCACGCTCAGCGGCGCCCCGTGAGGCGCCCCATAGTCACAGAAGGCGGCACGGCCGCGCTGCGATCGCCTTCGGCGCCCGAGGGAGGTGCGCTCTGCTTGGTCGGCACGCCCGACGTCAGGCTATTCGCCAACCGCGGTGGCTGAACTCCCCGTCGAAACCAGGTCGGGATCGTTAGCCATCAGAATGTCGGCGATGTCGAGGAAAACCTCCTCGTAGCCGGCCACATGCCCCGCTCCGACGGGCATGATGGTTAGGTAGGGCGAGTAGCTGGCCGGCGGCCCGAAGAGGCGAATCATCGTCTCCGCGTCCTGCTCCTCTGCGGCTGCGTCGTTCCCCTGGCCGGTGCCCAGAATCCAGCGGAACAACGAGAGCCGGCCGTTCTGGCGCACCTGCCGCTCGAGTGTCTCGATACGCAGCGGGAGCGGGATGGTGTGGACGCCCTCGGCGCCCAGGCGAGCGGTAGTGTGGAGCCGCAGAAACGCCCGGTTGCGACGCCCCTTGACGCGACCCCACTCGATGCGACGGATGAAGTAGGCGAACAGCAGGTGCCACAGGCGCGGGCTGTGGTAGCTCCACTGAAACCCGTTGAGGAAGCTGGCGAGCTCGGCGCGCTGGTGCTCCTTGAGGTCGAGCGGCCCCGCCTCCTCGAGCTCGCCGAGCTCGCGCTGGATGGCACTGACCTCCTCGTCCAGTCCGGCGAGCTGGCCAGTGAGGCGGGTAATGATCCCATCGACGTCGCCGACGCTCCAGCCCGGCCGGCCCACCAGTGCGCGTGCCTCTGCCTGGCTTTGGATCAGCTCTGACCGCTGCTTGATCTTGATGTCCAGGCGGCGCCGAAGGCGGTCCACGGCGTCTGTGTCGAAGGGGCGGTCGCGCCGCGCCTCCGCCGCGAGGCCGTCAAGGACCGCCTGGTCCGTAAGGCGGTCCGCCAGCCAGAACCAGACCGCATTCTCCACCTTGAAGGCGAGCGTGAGGTTGTCGCACTCTTCGCAGGCGTAGTAGCGGTGTGGATCGTAGTAGCCCCACGGCTCTTGTTCGCCGTCAGTCGTTACTGCAAGAGCACGGGCTTCGGCGCGCCAGTCGTCTGGCGACAAGAGGAGAGGGGCGGTCTCACGGGGGCTCCAGCGCGGGTCGGGGCGAGCGGCGCCAAGCCGCCAAGGCTCGGCGTCAGCAACTCCGCGTGGGCCACTCCGCGAGTGTCCAGTCGCCGGTTTGCCGCACTCGTGGAAGAGAAGGCCGCGCAGCATGTAAGGAGCGTGGCTGCGGCTCTTGGCTCGCCGGCGCTCAAGCAGGAGCTCCTGCGCCCGTACCCAATCGGCGGGCTCGAGAATAGCTTCGACCGCGCCCCGGACCTCGATCCACTCGGCCGGTGGTCGCACCACACGTCGCGTCTTCAGGACCCGACGGTGAACGTCGCGCGGCAGGTTCGGTTCCGCGCCGGTCGTCTTGTTAAGAACCAGTTTCCCGGCATAGACAGGGTTGCCGAGGATGTAGCGGACAGTGTGGCTGCTCCAGCGACCCGCCTGGCGAGTCGCACTCCCGGTCGGCACTGTGGCGGGGTGGTTGCGGTTGAGGTAGCGGGCGATGCTTGTGATGGGGGTGCCATCCAGGAAGAGGCGATAGATCGCCCGCACGATCGGCGCTTCCTTGGTGTCGGGCGTGAGGCGTCCCGTTGGCACCTGGCGCCCGCGCTTGATGCCAGGGGCGAACTGATAGCCGAAGGGGCGGCGCCCTCCCCAGTAGAGGCCGTCCACCCGTGCGCGCGCCTCTCGCCCCATCTTGGTGCGTTGGGCGATCATCTGGCGCTCGAAGCCGGAGAATAACCCGAGGATGTCGCGCATGAGCCCGCTCATCGGGTCGTCGTCGGTGACATGCGGCTGGCTGACATCAATGGCACGCAGGCCAGCGCGCTCGATCAGGTGGTGGAAGATCCCGGCCTCGTATTGCTGGCTCCGGTCGAAGCGAACGAGGCGGTCCCACTTGGCGACAAGCAGCCACTTGTAGCGCCCGTTCCCGGACTTGGCGCGGGCAAGCAGTCGGTCCAAGGCCGGGCGGTAGAGACGCGCCCCGGAGAACGCCTCGGAAAAGGTGTCAGCTTCGTCCAAGACCAGCCCTTGGGACGCCGCGAAGTCGCGCAACGTACGCGCCTGATCGTCGAGCGAGTACCCATCGTCGCCCTGCGTCTCGGTCGAGACGCGGCAGTAGGCGAGGACGTGCTCGCCCGGCTTAGCGGGGGATAGATGGCTGGTCATGATCGTCTTGGAGCCTCTAACTCGGCTACGCTCTTGTTTACCGTGATACGGCTTTAGCGGCCATAGGTCGAAGGTCCCTCGTGCCCAAACTCCCTGCTAAATCAGACTTCATCCATCTCCACGTCCACTCTGAGTTCAGCCTGCTCGACGGCCTTTCGCGAATCGGGCCGCTCACCCAGCGCGCCGCCGACGCCGGCATGAAGGCCCTGGCCATCACCGACCACGGCTCG
>JBBQNR010000043.1:0-23071 GCA_038330145.1 Solirubrobacterales bacterium | reverse complement strand
CTTCGGGGTCAAGCGGGATGATCGGCGGGCGCTTCTTCCGAAGCGGGCCCGGTCGGTCCACAAGCTCTTCGTAGGGCATCGGGTCTTTTCCGACCAGCCGTAGCAGCGTGTCGCGGAAGAGGTAGGGGTTATCGCGGCCGTTGAAGCGCCACTCCATCTCGTCAAGGTAGGCGGGAAGGTGCTTGATGGACAGCTGGTGGTAGGAGCCGACGATGGAGCGCTTGAAGAGGCTCCAAACGTTCTCCACGGTGTTTGTATGAACGTCGCCACGGACCCACTCGCCGGCTGAGTGCTGGACCGTTCCGTGTCGCGTGTCGTCGTCGGCAACCCCACGGTAGGACGCTAGCTCGTCGGTGTAGATAGCCTGCGCCTGTCCGTGAACCTTGTCCCGAATGAAGCCGTGAAGGTGATGCCGTCGCTGGTTCGGGACCAAGCGAAGGCGAAGCTCCCCGCCACGCTGGACGGCACCTACGACAACGGCCTTGTTCTCACGGAAGCCCGAGCCATAGCCCTTGCGCTCGCCGCCGATCAGGGTTTCGTCAACCTCCACGATGCCCCGAAGCGTCGGCTCTTCGTCGTCGCCCATTGCATCGCGGATTCGGTGGGTCAGATACCAAGCGGTCTTGTACGAGACACCCAGGGTCCGTTGCAGCTGCTTGGACGAGATGCCCTTCTTGGACTCGATCATCAGGTAGATCCCCAGGAACCATTTCCACAAGGGCAGGTGGGAGTCGTGGAAGAGCGTTCCTGCCTTGACCGAGAACTGGTAGCGGCATGAATCGCAATCGAACTGGTGGCGCTTCTCGATACGGGAGATGGTCTTGCCACCGCACCTGGGACACTCCACCCCATTGGGCCACCGAAGCTCTTCCAGGTAGGCCCGGCACTTATCCTCCGAGCCGTACTGTTCCACCAGCTTGACGAGGTTCATCGGCGCTGAATTGCTCATCGAATCCACGGCCACGCCCATCCGCGGCTTTCCTCTTCGGTGGGCTTGGCCTCTTCTGCCCAGCGGGTTCCACGGTGAGCCGCCCACACCCAAAGGCCAGCAGCAACGACCACCAGCACGACGGCAATAGCAATGAGAAGGGTTCCAGCCATGCCTAGACGCAAGAAGAAGGCTTCAGAACTGACGATGAACGAGGCCATTAAGAAGATGTTCCCGAAGCCAGTGCGGGAAGAAGCCAAGAAAACCGCGCAAGAGAGCCAAAAGCGAACATCTAGGAAGAAGTCTAGTTGATGTTCTCCCTTGTGTCAAGTAGATAATCCTGGTACCCACTGTCACAAAGTTGTTACAAAGTCCGATTTTTCGCTATATTGCGGACGTCACCGCTACGGACGGCGATTGAGGAGAAGGGACGCCACCCGGGCTCTTGCCCGCAGAAGGTCTCTTCGGGTTCCTCGCCCGGGTCGGGCACGGAGGTCCGTGGGGCTCACGCGGGCTCTGGGACCGGGCGAGTTCAGACAGCATCAATAGATGGTGGCTCGGTCCGGCAGGATGCCGGGGCAGGCGGTATTGCAACCCATGAGACGAGACCGACACATCACCAGCGACACCAGCAGCGGCAGCCGGGGCCCCGGTGACGAGTCCGGCCGGCGCCGGAGCGCTGCTGATCGGCTCCATCGTGACCGGTGCGCTGGCGGGTCTCGGCATTGGAGCGATCGTCGGCGCGCCGGTGGTGCTCGCGTTCGTCGGCGGAGCTCTGGGAGCGGTTGGGGGGTTCTGGCTTGTCTACGATCGATTTAAGAACATCTGAGGAAAAGGCCGGAATTCGCACAAGGGCGAATTCCGGGAGCTCTGGCGGGATGACCGTGCTCCACTACCTGGACCTGGTCGTCCTGCTGATCGCCCTCCCGGTCTTCCTGCTGGCGGGCTTCCCGATCGGCGGCTACGCGGTCGCTGCCGGGGCCTGGCTCGCTCAACGTGCGATTCAGGTTGCCGTCCAGCGGCGGGCTTCCGAGTCGGAGGATCCGCGCACGGTCGTCGGCCTCACCGTCGGCAGCATGATCGCCCGCGGCTGGCTGGTCGCGCTGTCGATCTTCCTGGTCGGGCTCTCCGACAACGACGCCGGGCTCGCCGCCGCGGTGCTCCTGATCGCGCTCTTCAGCTCCTACTTCGCGGTCGAGATGGCGACGCGGCCGTTCGGGCCCGCGGGAGGTCGCCGATGAGCCGGCGGCTGAAGGTCGTGCTCGCGATCGTCGGCCTGTTCGCCGTCGCGATCGCGGTCCTGATCATCTTCGGCAACGAGGGCAAGAACGAGGCCTTCCAGCCCCAGAACGAGTTCAAGCTCGATCCCTGGATCACGATCAAGATCGGCTCCCTGGACCTCAGCATCAACAAGGCCGTTCTGTACCTGGTGCTGGCCTGCGGCGCGACGATCGCGACGCTGATGTGGATCGCGAACCGCATGGAGCAGCGTCCGAACCGGGTGCAGACCGCGGTCGAGCTTGCCTACGGCCTGATGAAGGACAACATCACGGGCGCCAACATGGATCGCCGCATGGCGACCAGGTGGTTCGCCTTCGTGGGAACCCTCTTCCTTTTCATCTGGTTCTCGAACATGATCGGCTACCTGCCACTGCCGACGAACACCGAGCACAAGGTGTCGATCATCGGCCTCGACTTCCCGGCCTTCGCCCTCTATGCGGCGACGGCGAACATCTCCGTCACGCTCGTCCTGACGCTGGTCGTGTGGTTCGCGTACCACACCGAGGGCATACGGGCGAAAGGCCCGATCGGCTACCTGCGCAGCTGGGTGCCGGAGGGAGTCAGCGGCCCGGCCGCGTTCCCGATCTTCGCGATCGAGGTGATCTCGCACTTCGTCCGCATCATTTCGCTGTCGGTGCGACTGTTCGCCAACCTGCTGGCCGGCCATCTTCTGATCCTGTTCATGGCGGGAGGCCTGGTCGTTCTGCTGGGGCTCGCCGCGCTCGGAGTCTTCACGCTGCCGATCGCGATCGCGTTCTACCTCTTCGAGGTACTGCTGATCGCGACGCTGCAGGCATTCATCTTCTCGACCCTTACGGCCATCTACCTCGGCGAGGCGGTCGCCGAGCACCACTAAAGGAGGACCAAGTGGACCCGACGGTACTCATCCAAGTAGCACCCGTCCTCGCGGCGGTCGACGACGGCAGCGACGCCGGCAAGGCGATCGCTCTCGGCGTCGGCGCGGGGCTGGGGACGATCGGCCCCGGCATCGGAGTCGGCTACATCTTCGGAAAGGTGATCGAGTCGGTCACTCGCCAGCCCGAGATGCGCGGAGAGATCCAGAGCATCATGTGGCTGGGCTTCGCGTTGACCGAGGCGATCGTGTTCTACGCGTTCATCTTCGGTCTGATCGCGTTTTTCCTGTAGATGGCGGCCCAAGCCATAACCGCCGCCCTCCCTCTCGTCTTCGCGGCCGAAGAGACGGGCGGCGGCAAGTTCCTGGTCACGCCCAGTGTCGGACTGATGATCTGGACGCTGCTGGCGTTCGGCACGACGCTGTACGTGCTGCGCCGGTGGGTGTTCCCGCGCATCCAGGAGCAGCTCGACATCCGCCAGCGCGCGATCGAGGAGACGATCGAGACGGCCGAGCGGACTCAGAAGGAGGCCGAGCAGATGTTGGCCGAGTACCGGCAGCGGCTGCAGGAGGCGCGACAGCAGGCCGAGGACATCGTCGCGCGCGCCCGCAAGGCGGCGGACCGCCACCAGGAAGAGGTGACGCAGGCGGCGGCCCAGAAGCAGCAGGAGATGCTGGAGCAGGCGCGCAAGGACATCGAGACCGAGACGCGCCTGGCGCTGGAGAAGATTCGCAAGGAGGTCGCCGACCTGACAGTGATCGCGACCGAGAAGGTGACGCGCAAGACGCTCACATCTGAGGACCACCAGCGGCTGATCCAGGAGGCGCTGCAGGAGGTCGACTTCTCGATGCTGGAGACCGGCAGGCACGGAGGCGCGACCGGCTGATGGAGAAGCTGGCGCGCGTCTATTCCGAAGCGCTCTTCGCCGCCGCGAAGGAGCAGGGCAAGATCGACCTCATCCGCGATCAGCTTGCTGGGCTCTGCGACGCGATCGAGCAGAAGGGGGAGCTGAACCTGTTCTTCTTCTCGCCGCTCTTTTCGACGCGCGAGAAGAAGGATGGAATGGCGCGCGTGCTGGTGGGCGCGGACGAGGCGTTCCTGAACTTCCTCAGGATCCTGATCGACAACCACCGCATGCCGGTCATCTTCCGCATCCGTCGCCAGTACGAGGAGCTCTGGCGCGAGGAGAACAAGCTGCTGCCGGTGGAGATCACCAGCGCGGTGGAGCTCGATGACGCGGTGGCACGACAGATCCAGACACGCGTCGAGGAGCAGACGGGGCGCCGGGTGGAGCTGACGCGCAACGTCGACGGCGACATCCTAGGCGGGCTCGTGGTGCGGGTCAGCAACATGATTCTTGATGCAAGCATTCGAAACCAGCTGGAGCGGCTGCGCCGCCAGGTGGCAAGAGCGGCCTAAAGGGGGACCGAGACTAGATGGCAATGGAGATAAGACCCGACGAGATCACGAGCCTGATCCGGGAGCGGATCAGCGGTTACGAGGCGGGCGAGGCGGACCTCTCCGAGGTTGGGACCGTGCTGGAGCTGGCCGACGGCATCGCTCGCGTGCACGGGCTCGAGAACTGCATGTCGCTGGAGATGCTCGAGTTTCCTCACGACGTTACGGGCCTGGCCCTGAACCTCGAGCAGGACAACGTCGGCGCTGTGCTGTTCGGCGAGTGGCAGAAGGTCGTCGAGGGCGACACCGTCAAGCGCACCGGCCGCCTGCTCGAGATCCCGGTCGGGGACGCGTTGCTGGGCCGCATGGTCGACCCGCTCGGGAACCCGCTCGACGACAAGGGCGAGATCAACGTGACGGAGACCCGCCCGGCCGAGTTCAAGGCGCCGGGTGTGGTCGAGCGTCAATCGGTGAACCAGCCGATGGCCACGGGCCTGAAGGCGATCGACGCCATGATCCCGGTCGGGCGGGGACAGCGTGAGCTGATCATCGGCGACCGCCAGACGGGCAAGACAGCGATCGCGATCGACACGATCATCAACAACAAGGACAAGGACCTGGTCTGCATCTACGTCGCGATCGGGCAGCGCATGTCCACGGTGGTGGAGGTGATGGAGCGGCTCGAGGCAGCCGGAGCGATGGACCACACCATCATCGTCGCCGCGCCCGCCGACGAGGCGGCGCCGATCAAGTACATGGCGCCGTACGCCGGTTGCGCGATGGGTGAGCACTTCCTCTACAACGGGCGCGACGCGCTCTGCGTCTACGACGACCTCACCAAGCACGCGTACGCCTACCGCCAGATGTCGCTGCTGCTGCGCCGCCCGCCCGGACGTGAGGCATACCCCGGCGACGTCTTCTACCTGCACTCGCGCCTGCTCGAGCGCTCCGTGCGCCTGAACGACGAGCTGGGCGGCGGGTCGCACACCGCCCTGCCGATCATCGAGACCCAGGCCGGCGACGTCTCGGCCTACATCCCGACCAACGTGATCTCGATCACCGACGGTCAGATCTTCCTCGAGACGAGCCTCTTCCATGCCGGCGTGCGGCCGGCGATCAACGTCGGCATCTCGGTGTCGAGAGTGGGAGGGAACGCTCAGACCAAGGCGATGAAGAAGGTGGCCGGCAAGCTGCGACTCGACCTCGCGCAGTACCGGGAGCTTGAGGCCTTTGCGCAGTTCGGGTCGGAGCTCGACCCGGAGACCCAGAAGGCGCTCGCTCGTGGAGAGCGGCTGGTTGCCGCACTCAACCAGCACGAGGGAGACCCGTGGCCGATGGAGGACATGGTGGTGGCGATCTTCGCCGGCACCAACGGCTACCTGGACCGCGTCAAGACAGAGCGCGTGACGGAGTTCCTTCAGAACCTGCGAACGCGCATGCACGCCGAGCACGACGAGCTGCTGCGCCGCATCCGCGACACGGGCCAACTGTCCGACGAGGACGAGCAGCAGCTGCACAAGGTGTTGGGCGAGTTCGTGTTCGACTTCGGGCCCGACTTCGACGAGGAGGGCCAGCCGCTCGAGGGGGCGGAGGCCCCGACCGCCTCGCGCGGCGGAGGTGACGGCGCCGGGCTCGACCAGGTCGTCGAGCAGGCGCGGTCCGCCGAGGAAGAGGCGGAAGAGGAGCCTGAGAAGGTGCAGGCGTAGGCGGCGCACTCGCGCTGAACGCGACCCCGGTCCGAGATGGCAACCCAAAAAGACGTCAAAAACCGCATCCAGAGCGTGAAGAACATTCACAAGATCACGCGCGCGATGGAGATGGTCGCTGCGGCCAGGCTGCGCCGTGCCGAGCAACGAATCCAGGCGCTGCGACCCTACGCCGAGGGCATCCGACGGCTGACACGGCAGGCCGCGCGTGCGGCGGAGCACATGCCGCGCGTGCCGATACTCGCCGAGCGCGAGACGGTTCGCAACGCCGCGGTTCTCGTGGTCACCGGAGATCGCGGGCTCGCCGGCGCCTTCAACTCCAACATCCTGCGTGCCGGGATGCAGGTGCGCGCGGAGCAGGAGGCCAACGGCGTCAACGTGCACTGGTACGCGGTCGGGCGCAGAGGCGTTTCCTCGTTGCACTTCCGCAAGCTGGACCCGGTCGGCCAGTACATAGGAATCACCGACCGGCCCAGCTACGCCGACGCGCGCACGATCGCCCACGACCTGGTCACCGCCTACATCGACGAGAAGCTGGACCGCGTCGACATCATTTACAACAGCTACGTCTCACCGCTGACCCAGACCGTCACGCGCGAGGAGCTGCTTCCGGTGCGCGAGGCGCAGGTCATCAGCGGAGGCGGGCCGGAGGAGGAAGAGACCGACGAGCCGATGGACGAGGTAGAGGAGCAGCATCGCAGGGCGCTCTGGATCTACGAGCCGGGGCCGGAGGAGATTCTCCAGCGATTGCTGCCGGACTTCGTGGAGATCACCGTCTTCCGGGCTCTGCTGGAGAGCACGGCGTCCGAGCACGGCGCGCGCATGACCGCGATGCGCAGCGCGTCCGAGAACGCCAGCGACATGATCGACGACCTGACGCTGCAGGCCAACCGGGTGCGCCAGGCTGAAATTACCCAAGAAATCATGGAAGTGGTCGCCGGAGCGGAGGCTCTCGGATGACCGCTGCGGCGACCTTTTTCATCGGATGAGCGAGGAGAGAAATGGCTGAGCAGAACGGCAGCAACGTCGGCTACATCGAAGAGATCCAGAGCGTCGTCTTGGAGTGCGTCTTTCCGGACCGGCTGCCCGAGATCTACAACGCGATCGAGATCGAGATCCCGGCGCGCGACGGCACCGAGGCCTCGCGCCTCGTCGCGGAGGTGCAGCAGCACCTCGGTGATGACCGTCTGCGCGCGGTCGCGATGGACTCCACCGACGGCCTCGCCCGCGGGCAGGAGGTCGTCGACACCGGTGGCCCGATCAGCGTGCCCGTTGGCGACGTCACGCTCGGCCGCCTCTTCAACCTGCTGGGCGAGCCGATCGACAACGGCCCACCGATTGAGGTCAAGGAGCGCTGGCCGATTCACCGCGACGCGCCGGATGTCGAAAACCTCGTACCCACCCGGGAGATCCTTGAGACTGGCATCAAGGTGATCGACCTGCTCGAGCCCTACGCCAAGGGCGGCAAGGTGGGGCTGTTCGGCGGAGCGGGCGTCGGCAAGACCGTGATCATCATGGAGCTGATCAACAACATCGCCAAGCAGCACGGTGGCCTTTCCGCCTTCTGTGGCGTGGGCGAGCGCACGCGCGAGGGCAACGAGCTCTACAGCGAGATGCAGGAGTCCGGCGTGCTCGACAAGACGATGCTCGTGTTCGGCCAGATGAACGAGCCGCCTGGAGCACGGCTGCGCGTCGCGCTGTCGGGATTGACGATGGCGGAGTACTACCGTGAGACCGGCGGCCAGGACGTGCTGCTGTTCATCGACAACATCTTCCGCTTCGTGCAGGCCGGCTCGGAGGTCTCGGCCCTGCTTGGCCGCATGCCCTCGGCTGTCGGCTATCAGCCCACGCTCGAGACGGAGATGGGTGAGCTGCAGGAGCGCATCACCTCCACGCGGCAGGGATCGGTCACCTCGGTGCAGGCGATCTACGTTCCCGCCGACGACCTCACCGACCCGGCGCCGGCGTCCGTGTTCGCGCACCTCAACGCGACCACTGTGCTGTCGCGCTCGATCTCCGAGAATGGGATCTACCCGGCGGTCGACCCGCTCGACTCCACCTCGACGATCCTGAAGCCGGACATCGTCGGCGAGGAGCACTACCAGGTCGCGACCGAGGTGCAGGAGGTGCTCCAGCGCTACAAGGAGCTGCAGGACATCATCGCGATCCTCGGCATCGACGAGCTCTCCGACGAGGACAAGCTGACGGTGCAGCGCGCGCGCAAGATCGAGCGCTTCCTCTCACAGCCGTTCTTCGTCGCCGAGCAGTTCACGGGCCGCTCCGGCGAGTACGTGCCGGTCGAGGAGTCGGTGCGCGGCTTCAAGGAGATCGTCGAAGGCAAGCACGACGACCTGCCGGAGCGCGCCTTCTACATGAAGGGCGGCATCGACCAGGTGATAGAAGACAGTAAGGCGACCGCGTAGCCGCAACTAGGTGGCAGATAAAAAGACATTCCCGGTCGAGGTTCTGACCCCCGAGGGCAAGGCCTACGAGGGTGAGGTCGAGATGCTGTCGACCCGCACGGAGGTCGGCGAGATCGGCCTGCTCGCCAACCACTCTCCGCTGCTGGCCACCCTGGACCCGGCGGAGCTGCGGTTGCACCTCAGCGAGACCGAGGTGAAGCGCTACGCGCAGGCGGAGGGCTACCTGCAGGTGTTCGGCAACCGGGCGCTGGTGCTGGTGGAGGAGTGCGTGGAGCCGGAGAGCATCGACCGCGAGGCGCAACGCGAGCGGCTGAGGCGGGCCGAGGAGGTTCTTGCCCGCATCGACGAGGAGGCGCTGCGAAAGCGAGTGATGGAGGCACGCACCACCGCCGAGCGCGACGAGGCCCGCGACCTGACCGCCGAGTACGACCGGGCGCTCGCGGACCGCAAGCGCGCAGAGGTCTTCCTGCGCATCGCCGGCGAGTCGGAGTAGCGCCTTCGCCGCGACGGGCGAACCCTCCTTACCCGTTCAAGAAGCGGGCCCACATTCCCGCCACCATCTCGTCCTGAGCGCGCTTGCGCGCCTCGGGATCGTGCCGCCACCTGACCGCCCCGGCGAGCACCCCGCAGATGAACTGGTTCATGCTTGAGCCCTCGGCCAAGGCAGCATTGGCAACCTGCTCGTGCAGCGTCAGCGGCATGCGAAGTCGCAGCTGCCCGCTGTAGCTCCGCTCCCCGGTGTTCGTACCGTCGGCGGCCATCGAATGAGTGGTACCGGCGACGGTGTCACGCGTACCGAGCCGGATGTTACGAATGAGTCACGCCGCCTGGGTGGCATGGGTCACGAATGAGTCACGCCGCCTGGGTGGCAGGGGTCTTTTCGGGCCCTGATACCGCGGGCGGTACCACCATGAGCGGTGCAAGCCCCGACCACGAGTGGTGGAAGCGCCGCCCCGCGGCGTTGTCCACGGGCGGTGCCAGCGACGCAGCTGTTACCGCGGCGGTACCACCACGTCAATAAAAGGGCTGGATCCTCTCGCTATCGCTTCAGGATGGTCGCCGGCCCCGCGCCGCCTCAGCCGCTGCCGTTGGGCTCGAAGCCCGGTGCCCACTCGGGCACTTCCTCGACCGGGCGGGGGCCGGGGCCGATGTACTTCGCGGTCGGGCGGATCAGCCGTGCCTCGCGCTTCTGCTCGAGGATATGGGCGGACCAACCGGCAACGCGTGCGCACGTGAACAGCGGCGTGAAGAGCTCCGGCGGCACGTGCGCGTCGTCGAGCACGACCGCCGACCAGAACTCCACGTTCGTCGCCAGCACGCGGTCGGGCTTGCGCGCGTGAAGCTCCGCCAGCGCGGCCTTCTCGAGCGCCTCGGCTACCTCGTATCGCGGCGATCCCAGCTCCTTCGAGGTGCGGCGCAGCACGCGGGCGCGCGGGTCCTCCGCGCGGTAGACGCGGTGGCCGAAGCCCATCAGCCGGTCGCCGCGGTCGAGCAGCTGCTTGACGTAGCCCACGGGGTCGCCACTGCGCTCGACGTCGTCCAGCATCTGCAGCACCCGCGATGGCGCTCCTCCGTGCAGCGGGCCGGAAAGCGCCCCGACTGCGCCCGACAGCGCGGCCGCGGCGTCGGCGCCGGTCGAGGCGATGATGCGGGCCGTGAAGGTGGACGCGTTGATGCCGTGCTCGGCGGCCGAGATCCAGTAGGCGTCGATCGCCTTGATGTGCTTGGGATCGGCCTCGCCGCGCCAGCGGATCAAGAAGCGCTCGGGGATCGACTTGGCCTTGTCGACCTCCGACTGCGGGACCGGCGGCTTGCCGGGACCGCGCGCGGACTGCGCCACGAACGACAGTGCCATCACCGACGCCCGCGCGAGGTCGTCGCGCGCCCTGCGGTCGGTGATGTCGATCAACTGCTCGAGGCCCCACTCGGGCGCCAGCATCGCCAGCGCGGCCTGCACGTCGACGCGCGGGTCGCCGGACCGGACTGTGAGGGGGTGCGGTTCGGCGGGCGGGAGCCCCGGTTTGAAGCCACCGTCCACCAGCAGTCCCCAGACCTGCTCGAAGGAAACCCGACCCACCAGGTCCTCGATGTCAACGCCGCGATAGCGCAGCGCCGAGCCTTCTTTGTCGGGCTCGGCGATCTCAGTCGCGAACGCAACGACTCCTTCGAGACCGCTCTTTACCTCGGATAGATCCACGTCGCGGCTTTCGCCTGCGCCTACAGTCGCTTGAGTCGGCAAGGCCGCCTCCTGTCGTACGGGTTAGCCACCTCAGCCAGATTACCGCTAGGCAGTCGCGGGGAAGCCCCAGCCCGCGGCGGGGAGGGCGCTCGCTACACTCGCCTGCCGGGCCTTGTTCGACGAGCAATCGCTAACCGAGAGGCTTATCGCCTACGACACCTCGACCCCGGCCGGCGTCTCCAGCGCCGCCGAGTTCGTTCGCGGTTGGCTCGAAGCACGCGACATTCGCGTCGAGGAGCTGGAGCTGAGGGGCATGCCGGTGCTCGCTTCCTGGATCGGAGCCGACAGCGGCCCGACAGTGATCCTGCACGGGCACATCGATGTCGTCCCCGGCCGCGAGGAGCAATTCGCGCCCCGCGTCGAGGGTGACCGGCTCTACGGCCGCGGCGCCTACGACATGAAGGGCGGGCTGGCCGCGATGATGGGCGCGATCCAGGACCTCAAGGATCAGCGCGACGTGCGCGTGGGCCTGGTGGTGGTGCCGGACGAGGAGTCCGAGGAGGACGTCGACCGTGCCACGGAGCACGTGATCGCCAAGGGCTACACCGGCGACTTCGCCATCACGGGCGAGCCCACCGACCTGCACATCGGCATCCAGGCGAAGGGCGTGCTCGCGATGCGACTCTCGATCACAGGCACGGCGGCGCACGGCGCTCGGCCCTGGCTGGGAGACAACGCCGTGCTGAAGGCGCTCGACACCTTCCGGGCGATCGAATCGCTTCCCTTCACCCGTGAGAGCTCCGACCTCTTCGACCGTCCCTCCATCAACCTCGGCCGCATCGTCGGCGGCGACGCCCACAACAAGGTCCCGGACTCGTGCGTCATCGACGTCGAGATCCGCTACCTGCCGGGCCAGGATCCGGAAGAGATCCTGACGCAGGTGATCGAGTTGCCGGACGTGAGCCTCGTCAAGAGCTTCTCCCGCATGCCGGCCATAGTCGACCGCAACAATCCCTTCGTGACCGTGCTTACCGAGTGCGTGTCACGATTCCTTGACAAGCAGGCGGTGAGCGTGGGCCGCGACGGCGCGTCCGACGCCATCAGCTTCATCGGGGCCGGTGTGCCGGCGGTCGAGTTCGGCCCCAGCGGCTCCGGTCACCACGGCCCGGGCGAGTGGGTGTCGATCTCGTCGCTCAGTCTCTATAAGCAGGCTCTCGTGGACTTCGTGCGGCTGATCCCCAAGCGTCTGACAGACGGCCGGCACCTTCGCATCGCCTAGGCGCGCGTGCTTCGGCGTTTCCTGATCGGCTCCCTTTCGATCGTCGTGATCGCGGCTGTGGCCACGACATCGAGCGTGCTGCTGTTCTTCGACCAGACCGTCGCCAAGTTCAGGAACATCGACACCGGCCGTGAGCTGACGGCGGTCGGGGGCGGGGGGCCGCAGACGATCCTGATCGCCGGGTCGGACCGCCGTTACGGCGACAAGAAGCTGGGCCTGAAGTCGCGCTCGGACACGATCATGCTGGTGCGGGTCGACCCCCGCAAGGGCGTCGCACTGATGTCGTTCCCGCGCGACCTGAAGGTGAGCATTCCCGGCCATGGAACCGACAAGATCAACGTCGCCTACGCGCTCGGCGGGCCGAAGCTGACCATCAAGACGGTCAAGCAACTGACCGGCCTGGGGATCAACCACTACGTCGACGTCAACTTCCGCGGCTTCAAGGAGGGCGTCGACGCGCTCGGCTGCGTCTACGTCGACGTCGACCGCCGCTACTTCAACGACAACTCCGGCCTCGGCACGGGCCAGCAGTACGCTGTCATCAACGTCAGGCCCGGTTATCAGAAGATGTGCGGCCAGCGCGCGCTCGAGTACGTTCGCTACCGCCACACCGACACCGACATCGTCCGGGGCGCGCGCCAACAGGACTTCCTGCGCCAGATTCGACAACAGCTGAGCGTCGGCGAGTTGATCAGCAACAACCAGAAGCTGATCGACATCTTCGCCGACAACACCGCCTCCGACATCAAATCGTCGAGCGCGCTGCGGAAGCTCCTGAAGGCTGCTCTCGGTGTGATCAGCAAGCCGATCACCCAGGTCCGCTTCCACACGCGCCTCGGCGAGTCCTACGTCTTCGCCTCGCCGCCGCAGGTGCAGCAGGCGGTGAGGCAGTTCCTGCGAGTCTCCGCCTCCAAGGGGCCGCTCTCGAAGCAGCGCAAGAAAGCCCCCAATGCTCGCAATGCCCACAAGAAGAAGCGCAAGGCCAAGGTGAAGCTGATCGACGCCACGGTCACCGGGCGCGAGCAGGCGGCGCTGGCCGACCGCGACGTCGGCTTCCCCGTCTACTACCCGAGAAAGCTGGCGCCGGGATCGTCGTACGTCGGGCCGCCCCGCACCTACAGGACGAAGAAGGCCGCCGGCCGCCGGATCGGCGCCTACCGCATGGTCATCTTCACCGGATTCATCGGTGAGTACTACGGCGTGCAGGGGCTGCGCTGGCGGGACCCGCCGATCCTCGAGCGGCCGTCTGAGACACGCAAGGTCGGTGGCAGGGAGTTCCTGCTCTTCTACAGCGGCGACCGGCTGCGGCTGGTCGGCTGGAAGACCAAGCGGGGCTCGTACTGGGTCTCGAACACGCTGCTCCAGACGCTTTCCGAAGGTGAGATGCTCGGCGTTGCGCGCTCGCTCCGACGGGCGGGTTGATCGTGATTGTCATTGTTTTCGGCCGCGTGCCGATAACCTGACTGCATGCCCGGGAAGCCTCCGATAGGGGTCATCGGCGTGGGGTGGGTCGGACTCGTGAGCGCCGCCTGCTTCGCCGAGCTTGGCCACGACGTCTGGTGTCGCGACATCGACACGGACAAGGTCGCGACGCTGCGTTCCGGCGACGTCCCCATCTACGAGCCCGGCCTCGGCGAGCTTGTGTCTCGAAACATCTCTCGCCTGCATTTCGACACCGAGATGACGCCGATGCTCGAGCACGCCCGGCTGCTGTTCGTCTGCGTCGACACTCCGCCGACCTACTCCGGCGACGCCGATCTCACGCGCGTGTTCGCGGTCATCAACGAGCTTCCGCCCACCGGTGACCACGCGATCGTGATGAAAAGCACCGTGCCGGTCGGAACCGGCGCCTCGATCAGGCGGAAGCTGGCCGAGATGAACAAGACCGGCCTCGCATACGTGTCCAACCCGGAGTTCCTCAAGGAGGGCTCCGCGGTCGACGACTTCACCAACCCCGACCGGGTGGTCGTCGGCGCCGACGCCGACTCGATCTGGGCTGGCGACGCGGTCTCGCAGCTCTACGAGGAGCTCGACTGCCCGATCGTGCACACCGACGTCGCCTCGGCCGAGATGATCAAGCTTGCGTCGAACGCGTTCCTGGCGACCAAGATCTCCTTCATCAACGAGATCGCCAACGTCTGCGAGGAGGTCGGCTCGGATGTGCGCGAGGTCGCGCTCGGCATGGGCATGGACCCTCGCATCGGCCCCAGCTTCCTCAACGCCGGCATCGGCTACGGAGGATCCTGCTTCCCCAAGGACGTGACGGCGCTGAAGCAGCTCGCGGGCAACTCCGGCTACCACTTCCAGCTGCTGACCTCGGTGATCGAGGTCAACGAGCTTCAGAAGCGCCGCGTCGTCAGCAAGCTGAAGAAGTACCTCGGCTCGCTCGTCGGCAAGAACATCGCGCTGCTTGGCCTGGCCTTCAAGCCCAACACCGACGACATGCGCGAGGCCTCCAGTGTCGTGCTGGCCTCGAGGCTTCAGGGTGAAGGAGCGCGTGTGCGCGCCTACGACCCAGTCGCCGAAGATCGCGCCAGGGAGCTGATCACCGGAGCGGAGATGTGCGACGACGCGCTCGACGCGCTCGACGGCGCCGACGCCGCGGTGATCGTGACCGAGTGGCCCGAGTTCCTCGACCTCGACCTGCAGGAGGTCAAGCGGATCATGGCTCGCCCAGTGATCGTGGACGGCCGCAATCTGCTCGACGCCGAGCGTGTGCGCTCCGCCGGCTTCGTGTACGAGGGCATCGGCCGGTAGGGAAGAGACCCGTGCAGGCCCTCATCCTGGCCGGGGGAGAGGGAACGCGGTTGCGGCCCCTGACCTCCAGCGTGCCGAAGCCGGTGTTGCCGCTCGCCAACCGGCCCTTCATCTCCTACATGCTTGATTGGCTCGAGTCCCATGGCATCGACGATGTCGTGATGTCGTGCGGCTTCCTCGCATCGGAGGTTCGCTCGGTGCTGGGTGATAGCGATGGCAAGGCCCGAATCCGCTACGTCGATGAGGACACGCCGCTCGGGACCGCCGGAGCGGTCAAGCACGCCGAGGACCTGCTGGACGAGCGCTTCGCCGTCCTCAACGGCGACATCCTGGCCGACTTCGACCTCAGCGCCCTGCGGCGCTTTCACGAGCAGCGTCAGGCGGTGGCGACGATCTCGCTGATCTCCGTCGAGGACCCGTCCGCCTACGGCCTGGTGCGGACCGCCGCCGACGGCGCCATCGAGGCTTTCGTCGAGAAGCCGAGCCCCGAGCAGATCGACACCAACCTCGTCAACGCCGGCGCCTACGTGCTCGAGCACGAGGTGCTGGACCGCATCGAGCCCGGACGCATGACGTCGTTCGAGCGCGAGGTTTTCCCGAGCCTGATCGGAGCCGGCCTGTACGGCTTTCCCGTGCAGGGGTACTGGCTCGACATCGGGACGCCCGATCGCTATCTCGAGGCGACGCGCGACATCCTCGACGGCACGGTCAGGACCGTCGTCGGTGAGCGGCTGGGGCAGGAGCGCGTGGCGCTCGGCACCGGCACGGCGATCGCGGACGGCGCGCGGCTCGAGCCACCCGTGCTGCTGGGCGATCGCTGCACGGTCGGCGCCGGCGCCGTGGTCGGGCCGCATTCGGTGCTCGGCGACGACTGTTCGCTCGGCAAGGGAGCCGTGGTCGAGCGTTCGGTGCTGCTGTCCGGCGTCGAGCTGGGCCCGCAGGCCGAGGTCCGCGACAGCATCGTGGCCGCCGGGGCATGCATCGGAGCCGGCTCGCTGCTCGAGCATGGAGTGGTGGTCGGCTCGGAGGTGCAGTTGGAGGCCAACAGCACGCCGCCGGCGGGTATGCGCATAGAGGCCGGCGCCTCCGCCTCCGCCCAATAAACTGCGCCCGGTGCCAGCACCGAGCGCCGAGCAGATAGCCCGCTTCGACACCGCCAACCAGGTCGGGGACGTGGTCGCGATGCCATCCCAGCTCGAGGATGCGCTCTGGCGGGTCGAGACCGCCGGACTCGAGGGCGACGCCACCCTCGCTCGCGATGGTGAGGCGCCGTTGCTGGTGTGCGGCATGGGTGGCAGCGCGATCGGCGGCGATCTGGCGACCGCCGTGCTCGGTGATCGCCTCACCAGGCCGCTCGTCACCGTGCGCGGTTACGAGCTTCCCCCCTGGGCCACGCCCGACGCGGTCGTGCTGTGCGCGAGCTACTCGGGCAACACGGAGGAAACGCTCGCCTGCTACGAGGCCGCGGGGGCCCTGGGCGCCACGCGGGTTGCCGTCACGACAGGCGGCCGCCTCGCCGACGCCGCCCGCCTCGACGGAGTCCCGGTCGTCGGCATCCCCTCGGGCCTTCAACCGCGGGCCGCCGTCGCCTACATGCTCGTCACGACGCTCGAGGTGGCCGCCTTCACCGGAGTCGCGCCCCGCATTCGCACCGAGATCGATGCGGCTGCGGCTGCGCTCGGCGGGCTGGTCGCCGAGTGGGGCCCCGACGCCGACGACGACAACATGGCGAAGGCGATCGCCGAGCAGGCGCAGGGCGCCTGCGTGTGCGTGTACGGGGCCGGGTCGACCGCCGCGCCCGCCTATCGCTGGAAGACGCAGATCAACGAGAACGCGAAGCTGCCGGCCTTCGCCGCGGAGCTGCCGGAGGCCGATCACAACGAGATCGTCGGATGGGAGGGAGCCGCGTCGATCGGTCCCTTCGTCGCGATCTTCCTCGCCGACACCGATCAGCACCCGCGCACACGTCAGCGCATCGAGCTGACCGAGCGTCTGGTGGCCGCAGGCGCCGCCGCCACGGTGATGGTCGAGACCCGGGGCACCGCGCCCCTGGACCGGGTGCTGTCGCTCGTGCTGCTGGGAGACCTCGTCTCCATCTACATGGGCGTGCTGCGCGGGCTCGACCCCAGCCCTGTGCCGGTGATCGAGCGTCTGAAGGCCGAGCTGGCCTCCGCGCCCAGCGCCTGACCGGCGTCCGGGCCGGCGCCGCGCTGGGCTCGACCTCTTCCCGGCCTGCTCCTATACTTCGGCGCTGCGCTCCAACCGGGGCGCAGATTTTCGTGCGGCAGTCACGCCGCGCTGCTCGACAGTCGACCCGGGAGTCAAATGACCACTGCAGCCAGGAACCATGACGTCGCCGACCTGTCGCTGGCCGACAAGGGTCAGGCCAGGATCGAATGGGCGGATCGCCACATGCCCGTGCTGGTATCGATCCGCGAGCGCTTCGCTCGCGAGAAGCCGCTGGACGGGATCCAGCTCGGCCTCTGCCTGCACGTCACGACCGAGACGGCGAACCTCGTCCGCGCGCTGATCGCCGGCGGCGCCGACGTCGCCCTCTGCGCGTCGAACCCGCTCTCGACCCAGGACGACGTGGCCGCGGCCCTGGTGGACCGCTACGGGGCCGAGGTCTACGCCATCAACGGCGAGGACAACGACTCCTACTACAGCCACATCAACGCCGTCTGCGACAAACATCCCTCGATCACGATGGACGACGGCGCCGACGTGATCAGCGTGCTGCACGGCGAGCGCCAGGACCAGATTCCCGAGGTGATCGGCGGCACCGAGGAAACGACGACGGGCGTGATCCGGCTGAAGGCACTCGAGGCCGAGGGCAAGCTGGGCTTCCCGATCATCGCGGTCAACGAGGCCAATACCAAGCACCTGTTCGACAATCGCTACGGCACCGGCCAGTCGACCTTGGACGGCATCATTCGCGCCACCAACGTCCTGATCGCCGGCAGCCGCGTCGTCGTCTACGGGTACGGCTGGTGCGGCCGCGGCGTCGCCATGCGCGCCAAGGGCCTGGGCGCCCACGTGATCGTGACCGAGATCGACCCACTGCGCGCGCTCGAGGCGGTGATGGACGGCTTCGAGGTGATGCCCGGCGTGGAGGCCGCAAGCGAGGGCAACATCCACGTCACCGTCACCGGTGACATGCACGTGATCGGCAGGCAGCACCTGGAGGTGATGAGGGACGGCGCCATCATCGCCAACTCGGGCCACTTCAACGTCGAGATCGACATCCCGGCGCTGGAGCAGATGGCGAAGAGCCGCCGCGAGGCGCGGCCGTTAGTGGAGGAGTTCGAGCTCGGCGACGGGCGCAGGGTCTTCCTGCTCGGCGAGGGCCGGCTGATCAACCTTGCCGCCGCCGAGGGCCACCCCGCCGCCGTCATGGACATGAGCTTCGCCAACCAGGCGCTCTCGGCCGAGCACATCACCAAGCACGCCTCGGAGCTGGAGAAGAAGGTCTACGTGGTGCCGGAGGACATCGACAAGGAGATCGCGCGCCTGAAGCTGGAGAGCATGGGCGTGCACATCGACAGCCTCACGCCCGAGCAGGAGAAGTACTTGACGAGCTGGGACCAAGGAACCTGATCCAGGGTTCGCAGCGGCCGGCGCGCGAGCGATGAAGGCGATGTTGCTGGGGGCGGGTCTCGGAACCCGCCTGCGGCCGATCACGTACGAGGTGCCGAAGCCGATGGTGCCGGTGCTCGGCGAGCCGGTGATGACGCACATACTGCGCCTGCTCGCGCGTCACGGCTTCGAGGACGTGATCTGCAACCTGCATTACTTCCCCGACATCATGCGCGAGCGGTTCGGGGACGGCTCCGACCACGGCGTCCGGCTCGGCTATTCGTTCGAAGAGGAGCTGCTGGGCACGGCCGGAGGCGTCCGCAACGTGAGCGACTTCTTCGGAGGCGAGACGTTCCTCATCATCTCGGGCGACGCGCTCACCGACATCGACCTCGGCACGCTCTGGGCGCGCCACAAGGAGGCGGGCGGAATCGGCACGCTGGCGCTGAAGCGGGTCGACGACCCGAGCCAGCTCGGCGTCGTGATCCTCGGCGATGACGGTCGCATCCAGGCCTTCCAGGAGAAGCCCGATCCTGCCGAGGCGCTGTCGGACCTGGGCAACTGCGGCATCTACGTCTTCGAGCCCGAGATCTTCGACTACTTTCCCGAGCGGCCTTTCGTCGACTGGGCCCAGGACGTCTTTCCGGTGCTGCTGGAGCAGGACGTGCCGCTATACGGGCATCCGATCGACGAGTACTGGAACGACGTCGGCTCGCTGGAGGAGTATCGCCAGGGCAACTTCGATGCACTGGAGGGAAAGGTGCAAGTCCAGCTGCGCGGGTCTGAGATCGAGGCCGGCCTGCGGGTGGGGGACTCGACCCAGCTGGAGGGACAGGTCCTGATGGAGCCGCCGGTGTTCATCGGCGAGAACTGCGAGATCGAGGCCGACGTGCGCCTGACCGGACCGGTCGTGATCGGCGACGGCTGCAGCATCGGCAGCGGCGCCACCCTGCGCGAGGTCGTCGTCTGGCCCCTGAGCGACGTGCCCGAGCAGGCGATGCTGATCGGCGCAATTGCCGGCGACCGCCCGCTCGCCGAGCGGCTGGGCCCCCCGGGCTGATCCGGGCCGCTCGCGGGCGGCTCAGGGCATGCTCTCGAGCCGCTCGCGGCGGCGCTGCGCCTCCTCCGATCGGTCGAGCATGCGCGCGAACAGGATCGCGAAGAAGGTGGCGAGGACGATCGACTGCTCGAGCATCATCAGCACGCCGCCGACGTTCTGGTCGTCTAGCGGCGACAGGCCCCAGGTCCGCGGAGCCTGCTCGTAGGGTGCGTAGAAGACGCTGGTCGAAAACGTGAGCACGACACCGAGCAGGGCCAGTCCCACCTTTGCGCCGGCGACGTAGGCAAGGGTGGCCATGCCGCGGAGGCGATGGCGGGGCGGCACGGGCTCGATCACGTACCACCAGAAGGCCAGGCCAGCCGTGAAGAACGTGACGTGCTCGAGCTGGTGTACCCAGGCGTTGTCCAGCGCCCCGTCGTAGAGCGCGGGCAGGTGCCAGACCCAGATCGAGGCCACCGCCAGCACGAGCACCACCAGCGGGTGGGCGAGGTAGCCGAGCGACTGCTCGAGCGGGCGCAGCCTGCGCACGACAGGGCGCATCAGCGGCCGCGACAGCCCAAGCAGCAACAGGATCGGCGCGAAGTCGAAGATCATCAGGTGCTGGAGCATGTGGACGCTGAACAGGCGCGTCTCGCCCAGGTGGTCGATCGGCGACATCAGCGCGACGGCGACCACGACCAGTCCCGCTGCGAACGAGGCCGCCCGCAGGTAGTCGGAGCGGCCGGCGCCGCCGCCTGAGCGCCGCAGCTCCCTCCACCGCAACCAGTAGACGCCGCCGCCGATCAGGATGCTGAGCGACAGGCCGGGCTGGAAGGACCAGACGTAGGGGGTTTCGGCTCCGGCTATCAACCTCTTGCGGTCTCGGCGCCGAATCGATGCACTCGGGCGCTGAGGCGCGTCACTATCGCAGGAAGGATCGCGACCGATGCTGCGCCTGCTGGCCCGTGAGCTGCTGCTCCTGGTCGTGCCGCCGCTCTGTGCCGCCTGCCGCGAGCCCGAGCTTTCCGGCGCGCCACTGTGTCCGCCGTGCCGGTCGCGCCTGGTGCCGCTGGCCGAGCCGCGCTGCCGCCGCTGCGGCGCACCTGCGCCGGGGGCGCCGCGCGCGTGTCCCGAGTGCCGCGGCCGCGGGCTCGCATTCGAAGCGGCATGGTCGCCGTTCGCCTATGACGGTGTCTGCCGTGCCGCGGTCGCTGCCCTGAAGTCGCGCGCCGCGATGCCTCTCGCCGGCCTGATGGCACGCGAGATCGCATCGCGAGCGCCGTCGCCACTGCTTTCGGGAGCGCTGGTGCCCGTTCCTGCGCACGCCCGGCGCAGCAGACGCCACGGCTTCAACCAGGCCGCGGCGATCGCCGCTGGGCTTGCCCGCGAGGCCGCTCTGCCCGTGCGACATCTGCTTGTGCGCTCGGCAGACGCCGCGCAGGTCGGCCTCGAGCGGCCGGCGCGGATCGAGAACGCCCGCGGATCGGTCAGGCTCGTGAACGGCGTCGAAACGCCCAAGGTGGTGGTCCTGGTGGACGACGTCTACACGACCGGAGCGACCCTGGATGCCTGTGCCCGAGTTCTGCTGGAATCAGGCGCGGAGCGGGTGGTGGCGGTGACGTTCGCCCGTGCCCTACTTCGAAGGGGCGCTGGAAAAGGCAATGGGCGGGGCGTAGCATGGAGAGACCAGTCGCTGTCGAGCCAAGGAGGTTGCTAAAGGTGCAGATCGATTTCAGGGCTCGCAACACTTCGATCCCGCAGTCACTGCGGGAGCACGCGGAGGAGCAGTTCCGCAAGGTGGAGAGGCTGGTGGACGGGAAGGCCCAGCTCGAGTTGGAGCTGATGGAGGAGCGAAATCCCTCGATCTCCGACGCGAAGGTGGTCGAGGCGGCGCTTCACCTGAAGCCGGGGACCACGCTTCGGGCGCGTGAATGCTCGCCCGACTTCAAGCACTCGATCGATGTGCTCGCGGACAAGCTGGCCCGCCAGGTCAAGGGACAGCGCGACAAGCGCCTGTCCATGCGACGCAGTCAGCGAGCCGCAAAGGGCGCCGGCACCGGCACGGAGGGCTTCCTGGAGGCCTGAGCGCCCCCTCCCTGGCCCGCTCCCGTTGTGCCCCGAACCCTCATTCGGGGCGTGAGCCCATTGCTACGATCAACTTTCCATGGCCAGAAAGTTCATAGACAAGGCGCTTCGCATGGGCGAGGCGGGGCAGTTCAAGGAGTACCAGAAACGCGTCGCCCGCATCAACGCGATCGAGCCCGAGATGGAGCTGCTCGAAGATCACGAGCTGCGTGAGGAGGCGGACGCGCTGCGCGAGCGCGCCCGCAACGGGGATTCGCTCGAGAGCCTGCTCTACGAGGCTTTCGCGCTGGCCCGCGAGGCCGGCAAGCGCACCCTGTCGATGCGGCACTTCGACGTCCAGATGATCGGCGGCATGGTGCTGCACGACGGCTCGATCGCCGAGATGAAGACCGGTGAGGGCAAGACCCTCGTCGCCACGCTGCCGATCTTCCTCAACTCGCTCGGCGGCGAGAGTGTCCACCTGGTGACCGTGAACGACTACCTTGCACGCCGGGACGCCGAGTGGATGAGGCCGCTCTACGACGCACTCGGTGTATCGGTCGGGGTGATCCAGTCTCAGATGTCCTTCGAGGACAAGCAGGCCGCCTACCAGGCGGACGTCACCTACGGCACCAACTCCGAGTTCGGCTTCGACTACCTGCGCGACAACATGGCGGTGTCACTGGAGGAGGTGGTCCAGCGCGGCCATCCGTTCGCGATCGTCGACGAGGTGGACAACATCCTGATCGACGAGGCGCGCACGCCGCTGATCATCTCCGGAGCACCCGAGGCGGCGGCCGACCTCTATCACCAGTACGCCCGCCTCGCCCCCCAGCTCGTGGGTGTGGCGAAGAACGAGGCCCGTACCAAGTTCCAGCCCGACGAGGGAGAGCCCGAGCACGACTACGAGTACGACGAGAAGCACAAGACTGTTTCCCCGACCGAGCGTGGCGTCGACAAGGCGGAGAAGTTCCTGGGTGTCGACAACCTCTACCTGGCCGAGCACGGCAACCTCGTCAACCATCTGATCCAGGCGCTGAAGGCGGAGTCGCTCTACAAGCGCGACACCGAGTACGCCGTGATCGACGGTGAGGTCATGATCATCGACGAGTTCACCGGCCGCATCCTGGAAGGCAGGCGCTGGTCGGAGGGGCTGCACCAGGCGGTCGAGGCGAAGGAGGGCGTCGGCGTCCGCGAGGAGAACCAGACGCTCGCCACCATTACGCTCCAGAACTTCTTCCGCATGTACGACAAGCTCGGGGGCATGACGGGCACGGCGCTCACCGAGGCCAACGAGTTCATGAAGATCTACAAGCTCCAGGTGGTCGACATCCCGACCAACCAGGACATGGTGCGCGCGGACCACAACGATCAGATCTACAAGACCAAGGACGGAAAGTGGGAGGCGGTCGTGCGCGAGCTCAAGGAGCGCCACGAGACCGGTCAGCCGATCCTGGTCGGCACGATCTCCGTCGAGGTCTCCGAGCTGCTGGGCAAGCAGCTCGAGCGCAAGGGCATCCCGCACGCCGTGCTCAACGCCAAACCGGAGTACGCCGAGATCGAGCGCGAGACGATCGCGGAGGCGGG
>JBBQNR010000042.1:0-24688 GCA_038330145.1 Solirubrobacterales bacterium | reverse complement strand
CACAAGCGGCTCGACGAGCTCCCAAAGCTCGTCGCTGACAACCCACGAAGCCTCGGCCATCGGCATCTCCTTCAGGTTGGCGGCAGATGCCGACGGACTTCACCCCCGATGGCCGGGAACCTTTATTTAGAAACGACTTCTTAGGCGCGAAAACCGGGAGCTCCCAGAGACGACTACCTAAGGATGCGCAGGATCAGCGGATCCATGTCACCCCTGCCTTTGCCGGCATCGAACTGGCGGTCCTGGCGGTCCAGCAACCGCTCGGTGAGGCGCGCGCCGATCAGCCTCAGTGGCTCCGGGGGGAAGCCCCGCTCCCGCCCGTTCACGAAAAACAGGCTCGTGTACTCGCTTTCGCGCCGCAGCACCAAATCGCGCAGGATCTTTCCTCCCGTGTGACTCGGCGCGACACCGTGGCCGTTGTACCCATAGCCGTAGACCACACCATCGTCGAGGCGGCCGAAGCAGGGAACGAAGGATCCGGTGATGGCGACGCAGCCCCCGTACGCATGTGTGAAGCGCACGTCCTGCCACATCGGGAAGAACTCGTCGAACGCCTGCCGCAGCTCTCCGTGCACGCGCGGGTTGTGGACGTGGCGCAGGTCCATGTCGTTGTTGAAGTAGTACGGAGCGAGACGGCCTCCCCACAGCACGCGGTTGTCCGCGGTCGGCCTCCCGATCGTGATGTAGTTGCGCTTGTCCTCGAAGCCCTCGCGGCCGGGCCAAGAGACCCGCCCGAGCTGCTCGTCGCTCAGCGGCTCGGTCACCATCGCGTAGCTCCAGATCGGGATCACCTTGTTGCGGAACGGCTCGAACGCATGCTGATAGGCATTCGTGGCCACGACGACCTGGTCCGCGGTGACGGCGCCGTTCGGCGTCAGGACACGCGGACGTGAGCCGCCACGGTCGATCTCGAGCGCCGGCGTGCGCTCGTGGATCGTGACCCCCTGCTGACGGACCACGCCGGCCAGGCCTCGCACGAGCTTGTGGGGATTGAGGATCGCGCTGCGGCCCTCCTTCAGCGCGCCCTGCACAAGCGGGGAGGAGACGAGGGCGCCAGCTCGCTCGGCGTCCATCAGCTCGAAGTCGTGGTCCACACCCATCGCCACCGCGGCCTCGTGGTCGCGCTCCAGCCGCTCCATCTGCCCGGGGTTGGTCGCGAACGCGACGAAGCCGTTGAGCTCGAACTCGGCGTCGACCTCGTGTTGAGAGCAGAAGTCGCCCATCTCCACGACCGACTGCGCCACCGCCCCGTGGGCGGCGGCCGCCGCCTCGGCTCCGTGATGTGCGACCAGGTGGTGCTGGCTCATGTCGAGCACGGTCATCGCGTAGCCGTCGTTGTGCCCCGATGCCCCCGCGCCGGCCCAGCTCGACTCCACCAGGTGCACGTCGAGCGAGGGCTCCGCCTGCTTCAGGAAGTGCGCCGTCCACAACCCCGTATAGCCACCCCCGACTATGCAGACGTCGCAGTCGATCGGGCCTTCGAGGGGCGGCCCGGGCAAAACGGGCTGCGTGTCCCACCAATAGATGGAGTGCCTATCGGCCTCTCCTCGCGGGCGGCCTGCCGTCACCGCCAGTGCTCCTCGACTGGCATCGCGCCCAACCTTATCCGGCTCTTAGAGCGAGCGCCTACGGTGAGGACAAGCCGAAACTTGAAGTAAGCTCACGACCCCCGATGGCAAGCCGCAAAGACGAGAAGGAACGCCGCCGGCAGGAGCGGCTTGCGCAGGAACAGGCGCTGCATGCGCAGGCGCGCCGCCGCCGCCTCTACACCTTCGTCGTCGGAGGCGGGCTGGTGCTGGCCGCTCTGGTGGCAGTCGTGGTCGTGGTGGCCGCCGGGGGCGGCGGTGGGGGTGGAGGTGGCGACAAGCTCGCCGTGAAGGCGGTCGATCCGCCGCCACAGCGCCAGACAGACCTCGCGAAGGCGGCGGTGGCAGCGAAATGCGAATTGAAGAACCCGCTGATCGAGGGCCGCACTCACACGACCAAGAAGGTCGCCTACAAGACGAATCCGCCCAGCTCCGGCAACCACGATCCGTTTCCGGCCGCGGACGGCGCCTACGGCACAGCGCCTCCCACGCAAAAATTAGTGCACGAATTGGAGCACGGGCGCATCATCTTTCAGTACGACCCGAAGAAAGCTCCGGCGAAGCGGATCGGCCAACTCAAGGGTCTATTCGACGAGGACCCGTACCACCTGGTCCTGACTCCCAACGCGACCAACATGCCCTACGCCGTTGCCGTCACCGCCTGGGGCCACATCGCGGGCTGCAAGAGAGTCACCGACGCGACCTTCGACGTGCTGCGCGCCTTCCGCGAGCGCTACCAGGACAAGGCGCCAGAGTTCGTCCCGTAGACGGAAGCGCCCGCAACCGCGCCCTCCGGCGCGTGTTCGGATGATCGAATGGTTTCGTCGAATGGGCATCGTCCTCTGGTCCACATGGCCATGCTGGGATCGCTGGCAACGCTTGCGGGGCTTGCTGTCTGGCTGGCCGCCCCGGCCCTGTCATCCAGGCCGTATGTGCCAAGGCCAATCGACTTCGAGCTGCGCGACCACCCGCTGACCGATCGAACGGCGGCCGCGGCAACTCTGAGAAGCAGGCTGGCCCGCAGCTCCCGCGTGCATGCACTGCGCTCGAAGGTGATCGACGCGCCGAAGCGCTTCAACCTCGTCGGCCTGCGCTGGCACGGCGCCCGCTCGGCGATCCTCTACCTGCGGGTGAGACGGGAGGGCGGGCGCTGGAGCGGCTGGAAGCAGGTCGGCGTCGACTCCGACGACGGCCCCGACATCGGCACGAGCGAGGAGACGCGCGCGCGAAGACGGGGGGGCATGCAAGGAGGAGGACGCGCGCGAGCAAACCGGGGACGCGTGGTCTCCGATCCGATCTGGGCCGGCGAGGCCGACTACGTGCAGTACCGCATCGCGGCGTCCGGCTCGCCCAGCGACGTGCGGCTGCACTTCGTCAACACGAAGGGGACGGCGAGCAAGAGTGACCGCCTGCGCACAGGTTTGCGCCGGACGGTCGCGGCGGTGCTGGGCAAGGTCGCGTCGCTGACGGGAGCAAGTGCCGGCGCGGACTCGACCCTGCCGCCGATCGTGACTCGCGACCAGTGGGATGCGTCGTCCTGCCCTCCGCGCGCGCAACCTGCCTACGGCGAGGTGAAGATGGCGTTCATCCACCACACCGTGAGCGCTAACGACTACGGGCCGGCGGACTCCGCCGCGATGGTTCGCGCGATCTGCCGCTACCACCGCAACTCGAACGGCTGGAACGACATCGGCTACCAGTTCCTCGTCGACAAGTACGGCACCATCTTCGAGGGCCGGGCCGGCGGCATCGACCAGGCCGTGGTCGGCGCGCAGGCGCAGGGCTACAACACCCAGTCGACCGGCATCTCGAGCCTCGGAACCTTCAGCACCACTGGTCAGAGCGAGGCCGGGCTCGGAGCGCTTGCCCGCCTGCTGTCGTGGAAGCTCGCCCTGCACGGGGTCGCGCCGCAGTCCAAGGTTTTCCTGCGCTCGAGCGGAGGCTCGACCAACCGCTTCCGAGTCGGGCAGACCGTGCAGCTCAACGCCATCTCGGGTCACCGCGACGGCGACGCCACGTCATGCCCCGGCGACGGCCTCTACGCCCAGCTGCCGCGGTTGCGCTCGATGGTCTCACCGGACCTGCGGCCGGGCTCCCTGCTGGGGTTGAGTGCCGCAAGACAGCGCATCCTCTACGGCCGCAAGGCGCGGCTGGCCGGAAGCCTCAAGCTTGCGGGCGGTCCCGGGCTCGACGCGCGCGAGATTCGCATCAGGGCACTGGCCTCGAACGGGCAACCCCGCACGGTCGCGAAGCTGAGGACCGGCGCCACGGGCGGCTTCGCCTTCAACCTGCGGCTCGCGTTCAACCGCACGGTGCTGGCCGACTTCCGCGGCGACGGCGCCGCGCGGCCGACGGCCTCCGCGGCCTTCCGGATCGGCGTTCGCCCGCGCGTGACGGCCTCGCTCGACGCCACTGCCGGGGCAACGCTGAAGGCCGGCGGCCGGGTGCGCGTCAGCGGCCTGGTGCGGCCGCGCAAGCGCACGGCGCTGCTGCTCGTCGACCGCAAGCTCTCGACCGGAGGGTTCCGTCGGGTGCTGAAGCGCCCGGTGCCGGTCCGGCAGGGAAGGGTGCGGGTCTCGTACAAGCCGCGCAAGCCGGGCGGCTACCGCGTGCGCCTGGGAGTGGACGCCGACGGACGCAACCTCAGCGCCCGCTCGGACCCGATCGCGCTCACGGTGCGATAGTCGCGCTGGTCGCGGCGCGGCGAGGCGCGGCGAGGCGAGGCGATTGATGCCGCGGCCGCGTGCGCGGGGATCGTGGCATCAGTCATCTAGTGCCCCGTCTTGTAATCCAGGCCCGCTTTTGGCCGCGAAAACTGAGCCTGCCGAGGGAGCCCCTGTGCTGGTGGCACAGGGGCGACTGAGGACGCTGGCAGGCGAAGGTTTGCAGCCAGCCAAAGCGGGTGTGGATTGCTGGATGGGGCACTAATCGCGCCAGCCACCGGTGCTGCCGCGGTAGAGGCCCTTCCCGCTCGCGAGCAGTCGGGCCGTGGCGGCGAGGATGCGGAGGTCGAGCCGCAACGACCAGTGCTCGATGTACCAGAGGTCGAGCTCGATGCGCTCGCGCCACGGCAGCGCCGCCCTGCCCCGTACCTGCGCCCAGCCGGTGATGCCGGGCTCGATCGCGAGCCTGCCGAGCTGGCGCGACGTGTACTGCTCCACCTGCGCCGGCACGGTCGGTCGCGGGCCGACCAGGCTCATCTCCCCGCGCAGCACGTTGACCAGGTTCGGCAGCTCGTCGAGCGACAGCCGCCTCAGCAGCGCGCCCACGCGCGTGATGCGCGGGTCGCCCTCGTCGACCGCAAGCCCCGCGCCCATGCCCTCGGCTCCGATCACCATCGTGCGCAACTTGTAGAGGTCGAACCGCGTCCCCGCCTTGCCGATCCGCCGCTGACGATAGAGCGGCGAGCCCCGGCTCTCGAGCCGGATCGCGATGCACGCGACGGCCAGCACCGGAGCGCTCAGCAACAGCAGCAGCGATGCCGCAGCGAGATCGAAAGCGCGCTTGCCGGCACGCGCGGCGCGCGGGCGAGGATCGGCGGGCGCGCCGCTGCTCAAGCCCGGCCCTCTGCGCGTTCCCAGGTCGTCGGCGTGCCTTTGGCGATCCAGTCCCAGAGGCCGGCGGCGAGCGAGGCGGTCACCAGCACGTAGTAGTGGCAGAGGGCGAAAAGGCGCACGCGACCAGCGGTGATCGGGTTGAGCGCCGCGCCGACCAGCAGTGCAAGCTGCGCGGTCAGCGTGATCACATACACCCCGCCCTCGGAGACCAGTGCCACGTTCGTGCCGAACACGATCAGGTGCAGCAGCGGGGTCGCGTAGCGAAGCGCGCGGTGCGAGAAGATCTCGAACCCGTAGAGGAGCCCGTAGCCGCGAGGGTTGAGCATTCCGCCGCGCACGACGGTGGGCCACGCGTGGCTCATCATCCGCCGCTTGCGACGAAACTCGCCCTCGACCGAGGGCAGCGGCCGCTCGCTGGCGCGAGCCGCCGGCTCGTAGCCGGCGCGCCAGCCGCGCTTGACGAGGTTGAACGGCAGCGACAGGTCGTGGCTGGTGCGCGGATCGAGCTTCAGGTAGGCCTCGCGCCGCACGGCGTAGATGGCACCATTGCCGGCGGTCACCGACCCCAGCCTGCCCTCGAGCGCCCGCACCGTGTTCTCGAAGCGCCAGTAGGCGCCCTCCTGGTTGCCGCCGTCCGCCGCCGTGTAGCGAAGCTGTCCGCAGACGTATCCGAGGCGCGCTTCGGCGAACCGGCGCACGAGCCGCTCGAGTGCGTCCGGGTCCCAGAGCGCGTTGGCATCCGAGAAGGCCAGGATCTCGCCGCCCGCGGACTCGACGGCTGCGTCCTGGGTGGCAACCTTGCCACGACGTGGCAGATCCAAGACGCGCACCCGCCGGTCGCGGGCAGCGGCTTCCCGAGCCAGCTCCACGGTCGCGTCGGCGGACCCGTCGGATGCCACTATCAGCTCCAGCTTCTCGCTGGGGTAGTCGAGCGCGAGCGCGTTGTCGATCCTGCGCGCGATCACGTCCTGCTCGTCGTGCGCGGCCACGATCAGGGTCACCGCTGGAAGGTAAGGCTCGACGGGAAGCCTCGGCCGCCGCTCGCGCCGAAGCCACACGAGCAACCTCAGCAGCAGCGGATAGCCGGCGTGCGTGTAGACGATCAGGCTCGCGGAGAGCCAGAAGATCCACTCGAGAAAAGTCATGTGCTCCGCTCGCGTTCCCGCAGTCGTTCATAGAGCTGCTCGCTGAGCTGCGCGGCGCGCCGCCAGGAATAGGGGCCCTCGGCGGCTCGGCGCGCGGCGGCGGCGAGGTCCGCGCGGCCCTGTTCGTCGCCCAGCAGTTGCGACAGCGTCCGGCCGAGCGCATCGGCGTCGCCGGCCGGTACCAGGCGAGCGGCGCCATGCTGCTCCGCCACCTCGGTGAAACCGCCCACGTCGCTCAGCACCAGTGGTCGCCCGAACGCGAGCGCGGTGAAGAGCACGCCGGACTGCTCGATCTCCCGGTAGGGAAGGGCGACGATGTCGGCGCGGCGAAAGTAGGCCGGGATCTCAGGGTCGGTGATGAAGCGTGGCACGAAGCGGACGCGATCGGCGATGCCGAGTTCTCGCGCACGCCTGCGCAGCGGTTCCAACGGCATCATCGCCCTGCCGACGATCAGCAGCACGGCGTCGTCCGGAGTGGACGCGAACGCCTCCACCAGCACGTCTATCCCCTTGTAGGGGCGCATGAGCCCGAAACAGAGCACCACCCTGCGTCCGTCGAGGTCGCCCGCGGCCGGGTCGATCGGCACGTCCGCCGGCAGATCGGCGAGCTGCTCGAAGCTGCCGTGGGGGATCACGGTCACGCGCTGCGCCGAGACACCCAGCTCACCGACCAGCCTCTGCCTTCCCGCCTCCGAGTGCACCACCAGCGCATCGAACGCATCCAGCAGCCGGCGAGCCGCGCGGCGCCGGCGTTGCGACCCCTCCCGCGGCAGCACGTCGTGCGCGGTCAATACGCGTGGCCTCGGGAACGCTCTCAGCAGGCGTAGGTCCAGCTCGGGCAGCGGCAACCACTGGAAGTGCACGACGTCCGCCTCTTCACGTCGCAAGCGACGCGCCAGCAGCAGCATTTCGAATGGGTGCTGCGCCGCCTTGGCTGCGGCGCTGGCGACTCCCAGGCGATAGAAGCTCTCGGTTCTCCGATAGCCCCGCGCGAGCGGGACCGGCCCATGCCGAAACCGGCTCGTGACCAGCTCCACCTGGTGGCCCCTTTCGGCGAGCGCAGCGCAGAGCGAGTGATCGTACGGCGGCGTGAAGGCCGGGGGGTCGACCACGCTGATCCGCATGAGCGGGCATTATGGCCGCAGTGACCGCTCCACCCGCACGGCCCGGCCAGCCGGAGATATCGGTCTGCATCGTCAACACCAACGGCCGCGAGCTGCTGCTCGGCTGCCTGGAGTCGGTCTTTCGCCATCCGCCGAGCCCTGAATTCGAGCTGCTCGTGCTCGACAACGCCTCCGACGACGGCTCCTCCGCCGCGGTCAGAGCCAGGTACGGCGAGCGCGTGGCCATGATCGAGCTCGACCGTCGGCGCGGCAAGCCCGACAACGACAGCGATCTGATGACGCAGGCACGCGGGCGCTACTGCCTGCTGCTGAACGAGGACTCGCAACTGACCGATGGCGCCGCCGACGTTCTGCTGTCGGCGCTCGAGCACGATCCCGTCGCCGCGGTGGCCGGAGCGCGACTGCTCGACGAGCGCGGAGTCCCGCGACCATCGGCGTGGCGGTTTCCCGGCTGGCTGACCGCCGCCGCCGGGGCGCTGTTCCTGCATCGGTGGCTGACCGTTCAAAGCGGCGGGGAAACTGTTCGCGAGGTGGACTGGGTGCAGTCGGCGGGCATGCTGGTGCGCAGAAGCGCCTTCGAGGCGGTGGGCCGGCTGGACCCGCAGTTCTTCGTCTACTCCGACGAGGTCGACTGGCAGCGGCGCGCCCGGGACGCCGGCTGGTCGGTGCTGTACGTGCCGCAGGCTCGCATCGTCCACCGCGAGCAGCTCTCCCACGGCGCGGCGGAGCGACGGCGGATCGTCGAGTTCAGCCGCAACCGCGATCGCTTCGTCCGCAAGCACGCCGGGCGTGGCGCTGCGCTGGCGATGCGCGTCTCGAGCGCGTTCGCCTATCTGATGCGCTCGCTCGCGGCGCTGTTGCTGCCGCGACGCAGAGCCGGCCGCTACCTCCGTCACGCCTACCATTCGCTCTTCCCCGGCCACGGCGAGGGGTTGCGAGAGGCCGCCGAGGCCTACAACCGCCGCCTCGACAGCAGCGAGCGTGCCACCGAAGGAGGACCACGATGAAGTCGAACACGAAGTACCTCAGCTTCCAAACCGCCGAGCGGCGTGAGTTCGTCCGCATCACCGAGGACGTGCAGGCGGCCGTCGACGAGGCGGGCATCGCCGAGGGGATGGCGCTGGTGTCGGCGATGCACATCACGGCCGGGGTCTGGATCAACGACGACGAGGCGGGCATCCAGGAGGACGCGCTCGAGTGGCTGGGCAAGCTCGCGCCGCCGAGCTGGAAGCAACCGGTCAACGAGACGGCCCGCTCGCTGCTGCCGGACGGAGGCGACTACCGCCACCATCGCGGTGGCGAGGACAACGGCGACGCGCACCTGAAGAACCTGCTCGTGCACCATCAGGTGATCGTGCCGGTGACCGATGGCAAGCTCGACCTCGGCCCCTGGCAGGAGGTCTTCTACACGGAGTTCGACGGGCGCAGGAAGAAGCGGCTCGTCATAAAGGTGCTCGGCGAGTAGCCACAATGGGGCCCAGCCCATGTGTCATCCACTGTGTCATCCAACCGGTCTTCCAGCGGGTCATCCAGCGGTCTTTCACAGCGTCTTCACGTAGCTGACGAAGCCCGGCAGGCCACCGCGCGGCTGCGTCTCTGCGACGCCGATGAAGCCCGAGCTCTCGTACAGGTGGCGGGCGGGCGTGTTCTCCAGGTCGGTGTCCAGGGAGACGTGCAGCAGCCCCTGCGAGCGCGCAAGCTCCTCGGCGTGCGCCAGCAGCGCACGCGCCGCACCGCGGCGCCGCAGCCGCTCGTCGGTCGCAATCGAGTCGACGTAGAGGGAGCGGGCCGGTGGGCGGGCGGTCATGTGCCCGCCGCGCAGGTAGAGGCTGAGCGCCGCCGGCCAGCGGTGCAGCGGCGTGCAGCCGAGCGCCACGCGCAGGATCGCGCGCCCTCGCCGGCGCGCCTCATCGATCGCGAAGCAGGCCATCGCGCCCGCGACCCGGCCGTTCAGCTCGGCGACGTGCACGACCTCGGCGCTGACGTTGTTGCCCGGCCGGGAGAAGGCGGTCGTCAGCATCACGAGCGATTGCGCCCTGCCCCCGACGAAGCGGTCGTGCAGCTTCGGCGACGTCGCGTAGACCAACTCGGCAACGATCGGGGCATCGTCGGGACCGGCCCGGCGCACCAGGGCGTCGCCGGCCGTCGAGACCGTCAAGAGGCTGGGGTCAGCAGCTCGCCGACCAGCCGGCCCAGAGCGGCGTCGTCGAGGTCGAGCTCGTCCAGCACCGTGTAGCGGCCCGGGCGCGTCGTCGGCGCTGCTCCGAGGGCGGCGAGTATGCGTTCCTGGCCCAGCCCCAACCCGGTTGCCGAGCGCTCCATCCCGGCATCGAGCAAGAACTGCCTCAGCTGTCGCCAGTCCTCTCCCTGCAGCCGGGCGCAGAGCACCGAGCCGAAGGCGACCTGCTCTCCGTGCTGCGCCGTGCCCGGGTAGAGGCGGTCTATCGCGTGGCTGACGAGGTGCTCCGAGCCCGAGCAGGGCCGCGACGAACCGGCGATCTCCATCGCCAGCCCGCTCAGCACCAACCCGTCGAGCAGGCGCTCCAGCAGAGCCCCCGAGGGCTCTCCGGCAGCGAGGCTAGAGACGTCGGTGCCGTACACGAGCTCGCTCGCCGACTCGGCAAGCAGGGCGGCGAAGTCGTCGGCGGTGTCGGCGCCGGCGGCCTCGGCAAGCCTCCAGTCGAGCACGGCGCTGCGATTTGCCAGCAGGTCACCCAGGCCGGCACGCACCCGCTCGGGTGACGAGCGGCCGACGAATTCGAGGTCCACCACGACGCCGATCGGCAGTCGTGCCCGCCGGCTCTCGATCTGTCCCGATCCGGACCTGATCACGCTCACCGGCGAGGCGATGCCGTCCGCGGTCAGCTGCGTCGGGACGGATATCACCGGCAGGTCGACGGCTTCGCAGACGGCCTTGGCGACGTCGATCGTGCGGCCGCCGCCGACCGCGACCAGCACGTCCGCCTCGCCGATCGCGTCCCCGCCGGCGATCGTGTCCACCTCCGCCTGGGTGTTGTCGCCGACGCGAACCGGCTCGGCCGCACCCCCGAGAACGGGCGCAAGCTCTCGCGCAAGCTCCATCGTGACCGTCGGCCCGCTGAGCAGCAGTGGTCGCGAGAAGCCCAGCTGACCGCAAACCGAGCTGAGCTCGGAAGCCAGCTGCGTCGATCCCCGCACCTTGCGCAGGTAGCGCGGCAGCTCGATCTGGCGCCGCCACACCGAGACCGCGCTCGTTCGCCCCTCCGGCGCCGCCGTCATGGCACCCGCGCCAGCACCTCACCGCGGGCGCGTTCCAGGTCGGCGTGGTCGTCGATCTCGATCCAGGCCAGTCCGTCGACGGCAACGGTGCGCAGCGGGCGGCGGCGTGCCAGCTCCTCGAGCGCCTCCTCATAATAGACGTCGAGGCGGCTGCCGTCGACGAACTCGTCGAGGATCTGCGCCAGCAGCGGCCCCTCGGCGGGGTCGACGCGCGCGAGTCCGATGTACTCGGGGTTCGACTGTACCGGCGCATGCTTGGACAGCCGCACCAGCCTGCCGTCCTCGCTGACGGCCTTCATCGACTCCTCGTCGACTCCGTGCGACGAGTCGCACAGCACTGCGCTGCCCTCGAGCGACAGCAGCCGCCGCGCCACCTCGTCCTCGAACAGCACGTCCGAGTTGACGATCAGGCAACCACCGGCGACGATGTCGCGCGCGCACCAGAGCGAGTAGACGTTGCCGTGCTCCGAGAAGCGCGGGTTGTGGCGTTGCTCGCTGACGAGCTCACCGAGGACGTCGAGATCGTGCGGCCGGTAGCCGGTGACCACGCACACGCGCGAGACCCCGGCCGCGCGCAGGCTTGCGAGTGCGCGCTCGGCCAGCGACGAGCCGCCGACCTCGATCATCGCCTTCGGCCGGTCGTCGGTCAGCGGCCGCAAACGCGTGCCCTCACCTGCGGCCAGGTACACGACTGGGAGAGCAGGGCTCATCGACAGGAAAGGTACATGGGCGCCCGATCTCGACTGCCGCGCCGACCTCGCTCATATATTGGAGAAATGCCGGTCCCGCCTGTACGTGAGCTGGAGGCAATCTGCGGCGGCGAGGGCAGGGACCCGAGCGAGCCGCTCGACTTCAGGATCGCCTACGCACGTCTGGTGCGCAAGCTCTCGATCAGGCTCACCTGGTTGCTGCTTCACACCCGCCTGAGCGCGAACCAGGTCACGGTCGCGGCCGTGCTGATCGGCATCGCCGGCGCGCTGCTGTTGGCGTGGTCGGACTTCTGGCCGCTGCTGATCGGGGTGTTGCTGTTGCAAATGTCCTTCGTGCTGGATTACTCGGACGGCGAGATCGCCCGCTTCCAGGCGCTGAGGCAGGGCGCCGCGACCAACGCCGGGGGGGCGTACCTGGATTGGATCGGCCACTACTACGTCCCCGCGACGATGATCGCCGCGCTGGCCTACGGAGCCTTCTCGGTCAACGGGCGCGAGTGGCTGCTGCTGGCGGCGCTGGTAATCGTCCTGAGCCTGGTCCGGGTCGCGTACTCGGCGCGCGACCACGTGCTGCTGGGCCTGTACCGCGACCGGCCGGAGCTGCGCTCGGCCCCGGAGATGCTGCGAGCCGTGCTCGCGCGCCAGGGCGGTGACCCGGAGCTGCTCGACCTCGACGCCGGCTATCGCGAGCGTCGCGCCGGCGGTCGCGGACGTGGGCTGCTCTGGAGCCGCCACACCAACCTCGGGCAGCTGCTGGTCTTTCCCGGGTTGGTCAACCTGGTCTCGCTTGCGGTGCTGATCGACCTCTTGCTGAGCGCGCTCAGCGGTGACTACCCGGCGGTGGACCAGACCGTCGCGCGAACGGTGCTGGTGGGCCTACTGGGCGTCGTGCATGTCGTCCATCAGGTCCGAGCGGCCCTGCAGGGCCTTGACGTCCTGCGACGCCTCGGCTGAGGCGTCGTCGCGCGAGCGCAGGCGCTCCCGCATCGAGCGCAGCTGCGCCAGCTCCGCCGGGTGGAAGAAGCCGGTCAGGTACAGCAGCAGCGGAAAGGCCGGCAGCAGCGCCGCCCGCGACAGCAGGCCCGTCGCTCCCTCGGCGGGCAACAGGATCTCCCCGAGCGCGTAGAGGCCGCCCGCGATCGCGATTACGCGCGCCATGCGGCCCCACTGGAACGGCACCGGGAACAGGCGGCGCGTGACCGCGAGCATCAGGGCCAGCATCACCAGGTAGGAGCCGACCAGCGCGATGCCGGCGCCCACGATCCCGTGGGGCGGCACCAGCAGCAGGTTGAGGCCGATGTTGGTCGCCGCGGCCACGGCGGTGACCGGGAAGTTGTACTCCGTGCGGCTGGCCCTCCCGGCGACGACGACCAGCACCATGAAGAGCGCGTAGAGGGTGACGCCGGTCGACACCAGCGGCACCGCCTTCCAGGAATCGAAGAACTCGGGCGCGGCCAGCGCGCGCACGACCCAGCGTGCTTCCAGCGACAGCGCGAGCACGATCCCGGATGCCAGCAGCAGGAAGTAGGTGACGATGAAGGCGTAGGTACGCCGCGCCTCGTCGTCGTCGCGGATCGAGTAGGCCAGGGGCGGCCAGGCGAGGTTGAAGGCTCGCACCAGCACCGTCACGACCTGGCTGAACTTGACCGCCAGCGAGTAGAGGCCGGCCTCCGCTAGCCCGACGAAGCGCACCAGCATGATGCGGTCGATGAAGTTGAGCGCGTACAGCGACAGCTCGGCGGGCATCGTCGGCAGGCCGAAGCGCAACATCGGCCGCAGCACGTCCGGATCCGGGCGCAACGCCAGCCGCCGGCGGTTCGAGATCACGAGTGAGCCGAGCACGATCGCGGTCGGCGCGAAGTTACCGAGCAGCAGCCCGCGCGCGCCCTCGTCCTTCACGACGACGAGCCAGACCGTGAGCGCGATCGTGATCAGCACGTTCACGAGGCTGGCGGCGAAGTAGGCGGCCGCGCGCTCGTCGAGGCGGAAGAGCGCCATCTGAAGCTCGTAGTTCGTGAACACCCACAGCCCGAAGACCGCGATCAGCATCAGCTCCGTGTCGCGCCTGTCGAGCAACAGCTCCGAGAGCGGCGCTGCGAAGACGGCCGCCAGCGCCGCGCCCACCGTGCTCGCGACCAGCAGCAGGGCGAACGAGCTGCGCACCACGTCGTCCCGCCCCCTGCGATCGTCGAAGCGATAGTAGAAGCGCAGCAGCGCCTCGATGATGCCGAGCCGCACCACGATGCTGAGCGCGACGACTGCTGCCAGCAGCACCTCCGCGGCGCCGTAGTCGGCGCGCGTCAGGTGGCGCGTATAGAGCGGCAGCAGCGCGAGCGCGAACAGCTTCGAGATCACGCTCGAAGCGGTGTACGCGGCGCCGGTGCTCGCGAGCCGCTTGAGGTTGCTCAGCACGGAGCGGCGGCCGGCTGCGCCGCGGGCGCCGGGGCGGGGCGCGGCGCCCGCTCGGCCAGGCGAGCGAACGGCGCGATCGCAAGACCGGCGGCCAGAAGCACCCAGGTGAACGGGTCCTCGAGGAAGGAGGCGTACATCATCGTGTGCACGAGGATCGTCACGAAAGCGGCGGCCAGAGCCGCGCGCGCCGCTACGAAGGCGCTCAGGTCGCTGGTCGCGAGACCACCGTCCCCGGCTGCGACGGCGGGCGGCGGACGCGCCGCGTATGCCGTGCCGGGACGCCCGAACAGCGTCGCCATTGCCGCCGCCAACAACACCAGATAGGCGAGCAGGCCGATCAGGCCCTGCTCCGCCGCCACCGTCAGCGGCAGGGTGTGCGAGGCCGACACGGCCTGTTGCTGGTTGCCCTTGCGTTCCAGGCGAAACGCGCGTGCGAACGAGCCCGATCCGTAGCCCCACAGCGGCCTGTCCGCGAACAGCTCGCCGCCGCCCTGGATCAGGTCGACGCGACCGCTGGTCGCCTTGTTCAGCCCGGACGAGCTGCCGAGGTGTATCCGCAGCGTGTCCTGAAACGCCAGCAGGAAGACGACGCCCAGCGCCGCTGCGACGGCGGTGACCGCGATCATGCGACGCGCGTCCCAGCGCAGGGCTGCGAGCACGGCGAGGCCGGCCAGCAGCGAGACGAAGCTCGACTGCGAGAACGTCAGCACCAGCCCGCCCCACAGGATCGCCAGCACCGCCGCGGACGCGAGCGCGTAGTCGCGGCGACCGTTCCAGAGCATCGCGGCGGCCAGCACGACGATCACGATCGCGAGGAAGCGACCGTAGATGTTCGGGTCCCAGAACACCGAGTTGACCCGGAAGTAGGACTCGAACTGATTGGCGCTGATGACCTTCGGGTTCCACAGCAGCTCGCGCTGGCCGTACTCCCAGAAGCCGATCGCCGAGAACGCCAGCGCCAGCACGACCAGCACGCCGGCACATCCAACCAGCAGCGAGCGGTCCCAGCGCACATCCGCCAGCGACCTGAACAGCAGCGCGAAGGGGACATAGAAGAACACCATCTGCTCGAGGGCGGTCTCGAAGTCACGCGAGTAGAGCGACTGCAGCGCGTACAGCGACAGGAAGCCCGCGATCGCCAACTCGAGAGCGGATCTGTGCCCACCGGCCTGCGGCTGCGAGCCAGCGCCGAGCTGGCGACAGACGTACGCCGCCGAGGCTCCCGCGATCACGAAGTAGAGCGGCACCAGCAGGTTCACGGTCGACCCGCCCGCATCGATCGGGACACGGAAGGGAAGCGCGGCGACGGCGAGCAGCGGGAACAGGGCCGGTCGCTGCGTGATGGCAATCGCCAGGCCTGCGACGGCGGCCGCCCCGACGAGCGCGAGCGCGGTGAAGAGCGCGGCGTTGCCGCTGATGGAGCGAAACTGGTCCGTGTTCCAGATGTGACCGACCAGCACCACCGTCGCCGCAATCAGCGCACAGGCGACCGAAAGCGCGCGAGCGCGCGGACTGGGCCAGACGAGTGCTCCGGCGGCGGCAGCAGCCGCCACCACGACGCCGAGCTTCTCTGCCGCATCCCCTAGCGCGAGAGCAGGGTCCATAGCCTGCGCATTATGCGCGCGACGGTCGGGGAGCTGCGCGCCTCGCGGCTGAAGCCGTCGACGCCCACGCGGGCCACGACTCCCTTGCCGAGCCGGTACACGGCCACGGCCGGCCGTTCCGACTCGCCGCCGGCCGAAGCCAGCAACGCCGCCCCGGCGGGCAGCCGGTCGGCGCTCTCGACCGCCGGGAAGGGCCCGAGGGCACCACCCGAGCCTGCGAAGAACCCGATCCGGTCGCCCAGCACGGTCAGCGGCCCGCCCGGGCCGCGCTGCACGACCTCACCGAAGAGGTTGCGGCGCCGGCGGCCGGGGGCCGCCGTCAGCGTCCCGTTCTGCAGCTCCACCGGCTGCGTCAGGCCGCCGGTGCCGGCCCAGGCCACCCGCCCGCCGGCGTCGACGTAGGACTTCACCAGGCGGCCGGCTTCCAGCGTGAAGAACCGTGGCGGCCCGGCGAACAGCATCCCCCCGTAGCGGACCGGCGGCCTGGCTCCGCGCCCGGTCAGAGCGAGGTCGGTGGTGATGTCGTAGCGCAGACCCTCGCTGTCCAAAAACAGCAGCAACGGCACCTCTCGAGCGGCAAACCCGGGTGGAAACCCGGTGGTGCCGAAGGGCCGGCGCAGCGTGACCCGTTGCTGCTCGGGCAGCGTGTCGGCAAAGCCGTCTGAGTCGGAGTCGATCGGGTTGCGCGCCTGCCAGCCGGTCGCCGGCAGCACCACCAGCACGTGTCGGCGGCGCTTGGCCTGCACGGCGAATGGGGTCTCGTAGTCGTGCCGTCCAGCGCGCAGGCCCAGCAGGAACACTCCCGATCGCCCGCGTGGCGCCGTCACGCGCAGCGTCGACGCGCGTGAAGAGCCGCGGTCGAGCGCATTTGAGCTGCCGAGGCGCCTAACCCTCCAGCGGTAGCGCCTGCCGTGAGCCGCGACCGCGAAGCTCGCCTGCCTCCCGGATGACACGGGCTCGAGCGGTCCGCGCGCGGACAGGTACTCGACCCGCACGCCCGGATGGCCGGGCAGGCGACCGCGCGCAGGCGGAAGGCCGCGCGGGCCGACGTTGCCGGCGGCATCCTGAACCCGAGCCACCATCACGTAGTTGCCCGCGGCGGCGGGGCTCCTGTCTCCCGCTGCCCCGACCAGCCCGTCCCAGTGCAGCTCATGGCTGCCGGGACGGCCACTGCGGCGAGCGACGAGACGCGGTCGGGGAGTATCGGTGCGGTAGACGAGCAGCCTCGGCGCCACCCGTGCCGGCCCGTCGAACCGCAGGCGTGCGCGGTCACCCGCCCCGCCCGGCGAGATGGCGTCCGGAGAGACGTAGCGAACGATCGGCGTCGGCGGCACCGTGTCGACGAAGATCCTGCGGGGAGAGGTGACGCTGCGACCCTGATGTCGCAGGCCTACCTTGACCCTGTACTCGCCGTCGGCGGCCACGGCACCGTCGCTCGCCCTTCCGTTCCAGCGGAACGAGTGGCGGCCTTTGCTCAGGTCGCGGTCACGTGCCAGCGCCCGCACCTCGTCACCGTCCGCGTTCACGATCGTCACCGTCACCTCGTCGGCCTGCTTGATGCGGAACGAGATCTCGCTGCTGTCGTGACGGCCGTCTCCGTTCGGGGACAGGTAGCGGCTCGACTTCAGTTGCTGCACCACCGGCGTCGAGCGCTTCAGCCTCGTGGTCAGGAAGAAGGCCGCCACGCTGGCCATGACCAGCAGCGCAAAGACGAGGCGGGTGACGATGGAGCCGTTCCTGAGCGCGACCGGCGACGCCACGGTTGCCACGCCGATCTCAGCTCGCGGTGGCCACGCCGGAGCTCAGCTCGCGCGGTCGCCACCGACCAGCACGACGACGTCGAACGAGCCGGCGAGCTCTCCGCTGAGAGGATCGACGGGCGCCGTGGAGCGTATGCCGAGGCGATCGGCGACCAGTGCGGCCGCGTCCTTCTGGCCGTTGCGGTAAAGCACCTGGGAGCGCTGCTGATCGGTCCGTGCGGCGTTCGTCACGGTCCCGAGCGTGAACCCGTCTGCGCTCGCCTCCTCGCCGACCTGCGCCGCGAGACCGGCGATCGTGGTGCCGTTCAGAACCGCCACCGTGATCTCCGAGGGACTGATGTTGGCGTTGCGAGCATTCGAGGCGGGCCGGTCCCGACCGCGACTGGTCTTTGCTGCCTGCTGCTTGGTCGAACCGGCCTTCCCGTCGTCGCCGGTCAGCTGAATGACCGCCAGCGCCGCGCCGGCCAGTACCACCAGGCCTCCGATCACGAGCGCGATGTAGCGGGCCTGCGGGATGTGGATGCGCCTGATGCGCTCGCGCAGCGGCTTGCGCTGGCGCTGTGGCAGGGCGTCGATCGCCGTCGGCGGGAGATGGTGCTGCTGGGTGGCGGCGGCATCCGCAGCTCGGTCGGGCGCGCGGCCGGCCCACTCGCGCAGGCGCCGCACGTCCCTGGCCTGCGAGAAGTAGAGCAACGCGAGGATGGCGAGCCCGATGAAGCCGGCGAGCCCGGCGTAGGATCCCACCCGCTCGACTAGGTCCACGTGTCCTATCTGCCTCGTCCCCGCACGCACGGGATCGCGTCAGTCATCTAGGCGACGGGCACACGGCCTGGTTGCTTCACGAGCTCCGAGATGCGCTGGGTCAGAAACGCCTCGTCTCCATCGGCTACCAGGCGCTCGACCTGGTCGAACACTCCCTCGACCCATTCGGGGTCAAGCGGTGGTCTCTCGGCCCTCATTATGCGATCGGCGTCGGTTGGCGTCGGGCTCTCGCCCTCGTTGAAGAGCTCCTCGCGCAGCTTCTCGCCCGGCCGTGGGCCGACAATCTCGATCCGGATGTCGTGCTCCGGGTCCTGTCCCGAGAGCTTGATCATGTTGATCGCGAGCTCCAGGATGTTGACCGGCTCCCCCATCTCGAGCACGAAGACATCGCCGCCGCGCCCGAGGTTGCCGGCTCGGATGATGAGCTGAACGGCCTCGGGGATCGTCATGAAGTAGCGGGCCATCTTGGGGTCGGTGACCGTCACGGGACCGCCCTGCTCGATCTGGCGCCGGAAGAGCGGCACGACGCTGCCGCTGGAGCCGAGCACGTTCCCGAACCGTACGCAGCAGAAGACGGTCTCCGAATAGCGAGACCCGTAGGCCTGCACGATCCACTCGGCCATCGCCTTCGAGGCACCGAGCATGGTTTTCGGATTCACCGCCTTGTCGGTGGAGACCAGCACGAACTTGGCCACCCCCGCGTCGGCTGCCGCGGTCGCACAGACCTTGGTGCCGATGGCGTTGTTGCGCACGGCCTCGAGCGGGTTGTCCTCGGTCAGCGTGACGTGCTTGTAGGCCGCCGCGTGGAACACCACGTCGGGACGGAAGCGGCGCATGACCTCGTTCATCCGCTCCTGCTCACGACAGTCGGCGAGGATCGACTCACAGCCTGTGAAGTGGCGCTCCTGGATCAGCTCGCGCTCGATCTCGAACAGGTTGTCCTCGGCGTGGTCCACCATCACGAGCAGGCGTGGGTGCACGCGTGCGATCTGTCGACACAGCTCGCCGCCGATCGAGCCGCCTGCGCCGGTCACCAGCGCGGTGCGATCGTGCAAATACGCGCCGACGTCCTCGACCTCGAGCTGCACGGGCTCGCGGCCGAGCACGTCCTCGACCTGGACCTCGCGCACCTGGCGCATCAGGTTCACCGATCCCGAGATCAGCTCGAAGACTCCCGGCAGTGTCCTGACCGGGATGTCGCGGTCGCGGCACGCTTTCACGATGCCTCCGCGCACGATGCCGGCGGCAGTCGGGATGGCGATGATCACCTCGTCGGGCGTGATGTCGTCGAGGATGCGAGGGAGCTGACGCGTCGTGTCGAGCACCTTCAGCCCGTGTATGCGCATGCCGCGCTTGCGCGGGTCGTCGTCGATGAAGCCGATCGGTGCCTGGCGAAGCTCCGGGCTGCGCTGCATCTCACGCGCCACCAGCTGCCCGGCCTCCCCGGCCCCGACAATCAGGACCTCCTGGCCCCTGGGCAACATGGCGCCGCGCGGTGGCCGCTCGATCACGCTGCGGATCGCAAGCCGCACGCCGCCGACCAGGGCGGCGGTCAGCAACAGGTCCATCGCCGCCACCGATCGCGGCAGGTCACTCTCGGTCGGAGACCAGATGTAGAGGACGCCGACCAGCACCAGGCTGGCGACCACGACCGCCTTCAGGATCGTCTCGAAGTCGCGCAGGCCGACGTAGCGCCACCACTTCTGGTAGAGGCCGAAGGCAGTGAAGATGGCCACCTTCCCGACCACCACGACGACGATCGTCTGCTCCAGAAGATCGCGGTAGCGCGGCGGGATGCCGGAGTCGAAGCGTAGGACGAAAGCGAGGAAGAACGCGAGCGCCACCAGGCCCGCATCCACCAGGACCTGGAGCATGCGATGGCGAAATGCCGGGTCCTTCGGCGAGGGGAGCCGCTTCAGCATCAGGAGGAGTTTAGGGCTTGGCGCAGCGCATCGATCACCCTGCGAGCGGTCTGGGCGCCGCGCGTCGGGCCGCCCGGCAGGGCGAAGTTGGTGGCGGCTGCAAGCTCGGTGCCGGGCAGGCTCACCCCTTCCGCGTAGCCCCGCATTGCGGGCTGGAGGTGGAGCGGCTCGGCGTACTGCACACGGCTCTCCACGCCGGCCACCTGTAGCGCGGCCACCAACTCGTCGCGCCGCTCGGAGCGCACCACGTTCATGTGTGGCGACGGCTCCGCCCCGGGTGGGGCGCTCGGCAGCGTGACGAGCTCCCCGAGGCCCTGCTCCAGGTAGGCCTCCCAGAGCGCACGACGCCCCGCGGTCCAGCTCTCCAACCGTGGCAACGCGACTCTCAGCGCCGCCGCCTGGAGCGCATCGAGGCGCGAGTTGTAGCCGACCAGCTCGTAGCGCGTCTTGTCGCGGGAGCCGTGCAGGCGCAGCAACCGCGCACGCTCCGCGACGACCGGGTCCGCGGTGGCGATCGCGCCGCCGTCGCCGAGACAGAACAGGTTCTTGGACGGGAAGAAGCTGAACGTGGCGGCGTCCCCGATTGCCCCCGCGGGCCGGCCGTCCAGGCGCGCGCCGGCCGCCTGCGCGGCGTCCTCGAGCAGTAACAGGCCGCGGTCTTCAGCCAGCATTTGGAGCTCCGCCATCGGCGCCGGCGTGCCGAACAGGTGCACCGGAACGACCGCGCGCGTTTTCGGAGTCAGCGCCCGCTCGACGGTTTCGCCGCTGACGCAGAACGTCTCCGGGTCGATGTCGCAGAAGACCGGCCGCGCGCCGATCGCCGCCACCGCTTCGGCGGTGGCATAGAACGTGAACGAGGGCACGACCACGTCGTCGCCGCGCTCCACGCCGAGCGCGCGCAACGCGATCACCAGCGCGTCGGTGCCGTTCGCGACCCCGACCACGTGCTCGACGCCGAGGTACTCGGCGAACTCCGTCTCGAAGGCCTCTACCTCGGGGCCGAGGATGAACCGAGCCGACTCCACGACCTCGAGCAACCTCCGATCGAGCTGCGGACGCAGCTCGGCGACCAGATCGGCCGTGTCGAACAGCGAGACCGTCATCACGGGGACGCTACCCTGTCTTGCGCTGGCCCAAGGGCATCGGCTGCCCGAAGGCGCCTCCCCCATGCTCCCCCTTTCCCCGTCCGGCTCCCCATGCTCCATCCGCTGCTGACGACAGCCTCGATCACCGAGCCGGTCGTGAACTTCGCGACCAACGTGATCGGCGATCTCGGCCTTGCCGGCATCTTTCTGCTGATGCTGCTCGACAGCGCGTGCATCCCGACCTCGAGCGAGGCGATCATGCTGTTCGCGGGCTTCAAGGTCGCCGATGGCCGCTTCACAATGCTGGAGATAGTCGTGGCCGGCGCGGCGGGAAACCTCGTCGGATCATGGGTCGCCTACGGCCTCGGCTACTACGGCCGGGTCGAATTGATCGAACAGAACAGCCGCTGGCTGAGGTGGTTGCACATAACGCCGGCCCACATCGCGTGGGCGGACCGCTGGTTCGACCGCTACGGGGGCAGCACCGTCTTCTTCTCGCGCATGGTGCCGGTGGTCCGCACCTTCATATCCCTTCCCGCGGGCGTGGCGAAGATGCCGTTTTGGAGGTTCACCTTGCTGAGCATCGCCGGCATCATTCCCTGGGTGCTGGCGTTCGCCCTGCTCGGGAAGCAGGTCGGCGACCGATGGGACGACTGGCAGCAGAAGCTGCACTACCTCGACTACGCGATAGTGGCGGGCATCGTGATCGGCATCGTCTACCTGGTGCTGAGAAGGCGCCGCGGCGGCGAGGGCGACGAGGCCCGCCGTCCGGCTCCAGACACGAGCGGCTGATGCCCGAGCCACAGGGCAGGGACGCGAGCGGGCAGGCCATCCCCCTCCGGCACGCCGTCGTGCTCGGAATCCTGCAGGGCCCGACCGAGCTGCTGCCGGTCTCCAGCTCGGGCCACCTGGTGCTGGTCCCGAAGCTGCTCGACTGGCCGTACGCGGACCTCGACCCGGAGCTTCGCAAGTCATTCGAGGTCGCGCTGCACGCAGGGACCGCTGTCGCGCTGCTGATCGGCCTCCGTGCCGAGGTCGCCGACTACGTGCGCGACTTCAGCGTCCGAAACGCCGTCAACCTCGCGCTTTCGTTCGCCCCGGCGGCGCTTGTCGCCTGGCGCCTGGAGCGACTGATCGAGCGTCGCCTGGGAGAGCCGCTGCCGGTGGCGCTCGGGCTTGCGGCCGGATCGATCGCGATGGCCGCCGCCGATGGAAGCGAGGAACGGCGCGGCCGCAACGAGGCCGGCCCGCTGGACGCGCTGGCCATCGGCGTCGCCCAGGCCTGCGCGCTGGCGCCTGGTGTATCGCGTAACGGCGCCACGCTGACGGCGGCGCGCCTGCTGGGATTCAGGAGGCGGGATGCAAACGTGATCTCGCGTCAGATCGCCCTGCCCGTGATCGTCGGCGCCGCGACAATGAAGGGCGCCAGGCTCGTGCAGCGCGGCAACCTTCCCCCGCAGGTGGTCACGGGCATGGCCGCCGGGGCGGCCGCTGCGTTCGGGTCGACACTGGTTTCCATGCGCCTGATCTCGATGCTCGAGCGAAGCCGCTCCTTGCGTCCCTATGCGATCTATCGCATGCTGCTCGCCCTGGCCGTGCTGCTGCGGCTCGGCCGCCGGACACGAGCGGCTCACGATTGGAGCAGCTCGCCTGACGGCGCCGCGAGGACGGCGAGAGGTGTGCCGGCTGCTGTTGAATAGAGGAGTGGACGTGGGGACGGACAGTGCGCGTGCCGGAGAGGCGCTCGGTCGCCTGGTTTCGGTGCTGCGGCGCATCGACCCGGGCCGGCCCGGCCGGGAGCAGCTCAGACCCGGCCACTACGCCAGCGTGCTGGCGATCGATGACCGCACGGGCATCGCGATCTGCACCGACGGCGTCGGAACCAAGCTGATCGTCGCCGAGCAGACCGGTCGCTTCGACACGGTCGGCATCGACTGCGTCGCGATGAACGTCAACGACATCATCTGCGTCGGCGCCGAGCCACTCGCGCTCGTCGACTACATCGCGGTGGAGCAGGCCGACCCCGACGTCCTGGAGGCGATCGGCGAAGGCCTCAGGGCAGGCGCCGAGCTGGCCGGGGTGGAGATCCCGGGGGGAGAGCTCGCCCAGCTGCCGGAGCTGATCCGGGGCCACCCCTCACCGTTGGGCATCGACCTGGTGGGTTCCTGCTTCGGCGTGGTGCCGTTGAGTGAGATCGTCTCCGGAGCCGAAATCGGCGCCGGTGACGCCGTGCTCGGACTGCCGTCGAGCGGCATCCACTCCAACGGCCTCACGCTTGCGCGAAGCGCGTTGCTGGAGCAGGGTGGCCTGTCGCTGGACGACGTTCCTGGCGGACTGGGCCGAACGCTCGGCGAGGAGCTGCTGGAGCCGACCGTGATCTACGTCAGGGCAGCACTCGAGCTGCTGCGCTCGGAGATGCCGGTGCACGGCCTCGCGCACATCACCGGCGACGGGTTGCTGAACCTGTTGCGGCTGAACCCCGGCGCTGGCTACGAGATCGACGACCCGCTCGAGCCCCAGGCGATCTTCGGGCTGATCGAGCGCGCCGGCGGCCTGACTGCCCGGGAGATGTACCAGGCGTTCAACATGGGCACCGGTTTCTGCTGCATGGTTGCGTCCGAGCACGCCGGCAGCGCGCTGGAGCTGCTGCGACGCCACCACCCCGGCACCCGGCGCATCGGCACCGTCACCGACGAGGCGGGACGGATCAGGCTTCCCACGATCGGGATCGCGGGTGACGAGCAGGGCTTCGCCCCGGCGGCCTCCGGAACCGCCTAGGGGTACATGTCTCCCTGCTCCAGGTACTTGGTCTCGTCGCCCGTGCCGCAAATGGGTGGGCAGACGAACGGTGAGGGCGGGGTCACCGAGCCGTCCGGGCCGGAGTCGCGCACCTGGAAGTTCTGAACCGCCACCACACCACGCTGGAACTCGATCACGGTGTTCGGCAGCAGGGTGTCGATCGTGCTCGTGAGACTGCACACGCCCCCGCTCGCCCCGCCGTTGTCAGCACAGCTCATCGGTACCGAGAAGGGAAGGTCGATGACGGTGGCGGTGACGCATGGCGGGTTGCCCGAGCCGTTGGTGCAGATCGCCGGCGGATCGCCGTTGAGGTGGTCGGTGATGCGAATGGTGGAGGTCAGGATCAGCTGACCTGTGTAATCGGTTCCTGGATCCGTGCAGTTGGGAATGCCGCCGACCGCACAGCGGACGTCGCTGGCCGTGACTCGCAGCAGGACGTCCTCCGTGTCGTTGTCGTCGTTGGGCGTGCAGGGAGGAATCTGGCCATCTGTGCAGTAAACGTCCAGCCGCGCGACCGCGTGTCCGGTGCCGGCGGTGCCCATCGTCAGCGTCGACGACTCGAGCTGGGGCGGAGTGCACGACGGAAGGGCCAGTGGCGCGACGTGGTTGCTGTTGGGCGCCGGGACGGCATCGTTCGGGCACGGCTTGTAGGCCGTCACCAGAGCCGTTCGGAACGGCGTGCCGGCTCCCGGCCGCCGATGAGTCGCCAGCGCGATGCTGGTCAGCGCGAGCGACAGCAGCGCGCCCACGGCAAATGCCATTGCGGACCTACGTCCCAGCCTCAATCCATGCCTCCCATGCCGGCTTTGTCCCGTCCAAGAACCGCGGCAGCGCTCCCCCCTGCGTGCCGAGACAGTAGCAGAACGACGCCTGGCTCTGCTCGCTATTTCGCCGCTGCAGAGAGCGAAAAGCGGCACTGGAAACCGCTCAAGCCGACTCCCAGACATATCCGGTCATGCGCCAG
>JBBQNR010000041.1:0-25328 GCA_038330145.1 Solirubrobacterales bacterium | reverse complement strand
CTCACGCCCGTAATGAGCAGCCGGGTCCTCGAGCACCGCGCGCGGCACCTTCTCCTCGCCACCGACGAACAGCACCGAGACCAACTCGTGATCGGCCGCCACCCGCTCCAGCGCCGCACGCGCGACAACCGGATGGTGCTCGCCGTCTATGAGCGCGATGACCCTCACAGGTTTCTGGCCGGTCGCAGCGGCCGGGGCCGCCGCGCCACTAGTGGCCCTTCTCAAAACGTTTCACCGGGAACGGCGGCCTCCGGGGCCGCCATGCGGCGTCCTCGGTCGACCCTGTACTGACCAGTACAGGGTCTCCCTGCGTCCTTGCCTGGCGGCCCCGGGCGCCTCGCCGTTCCCTGGCGAACGTTCCGAGAAGGCCCACTAGCCGACCCCCTCCCGGAACTCCGCGCGGCGACGGAACTCCTCCGCCTTGCGGTACTGCGCGGTGACGGGCGAGAACTCTACGATCATCTCGTGCCTGTCGAACGGGTACTTGCGCACCACGGAGACGCGGTCGGTGTCGATCTCGATGATGTTGTAACAGGGGCGGGTGTGCCCGCGCAGGCGAAGCGATGAGACGGTGCCGGCCGAGACGACGAACATGTCCTCCAGCTTCCACGCGTAGGGAACGTGCTTGTGCCCGCAGAGCACGAGGTTGACCCCCGACCGCAGCAGCACCTCGAGCAGGTCGCCGGCGTCGTAGACGATGTTGCGCTCGCGCCCGGTGCCGGGAACCGGCAGCAGGTGGTGGTGGATGACGAAGATGCGCAGCTCGGCCGGCTCGGCGAAGTGCTCCTCTATGTACGGGTAGCGACCGCGGCCGATCTGCCCGTAATCGAGGTCGGGCTCCGAGGAGTCGAGCGCCACGATCGAGACCCGGTCCCTGTGCATGACGGAGATGCGTGAGCCGAACATCTCCTCGAAGTGCACGTAGCCGACGTTGCGCGAGTCGTGGTTGCCGGGCACCACGATCTTCTGCTCGCAATCGATGCGCCCGAGATAGTCGCGCGCCAGCTCGTACTCCGGACGGTAGCCGTCGGTCGTGAGATCGCCGCTGACGACGGTGATGTCGGGACCGAGCACGTTGATCTCCTCGATCGCGCGCTCCAGCAGATCCGCCTGGAAGTGCGGCGAGCCGCAATGGATGTCGGAGATGTGCGCGATCGTGCAGCGCGCCCGATCGCCACGTTCGCGATCGCCGTTGCCCGTCCCGTCTCCACCGATGCGTCGGCCGTCGGTCGCCCGTTCGTTCATGCCCTCGCCCCCTTTGTGCCGGCACGCAGTGGTCGCACCGCCGCCGGCTCCCTTCGCAGGTCGTCAGCCAATCGCAGCGCCCCCGGCACGTCCTCCGCGCCCTCGAGCGCCGCTCTCACCTTCAGGAAGTCCAACGCCTCGGCCACGTCGTGCAGGCGCAGCACATGCGCACCTTTCGAGACTACGTGCGCGACCGCTGCCAGAGTGCCGGCCAGCCGCTCACGCGGCGGGCGCTCGACCAGGGCGCCGACGAAGTCCTTGCGCGAGACCGCCAGCAGCAACGGCCGGCCGAGCTCGTGAAGCTCGTCGAGCCTGCGCAGCAGCGAGACCGTCTGCGCCGGCTCCTTGCCCAGATCGGGTCCGACGCAGAGAAGCAGCTGCTGCTCACCCACGCCGAGCGTCTGTGCGAGCGACATCCGTGCCGCCAGGAAGCGCTTGACGTCCTCGGTCAGGTCCGCGTAGCGCGGATCGCGGAGCTTCTGCTTCGGACGCGCTCGCGTGTGCGTGAGCACGAGGGCGGCGCCGGTGTCGGCGCAGACGCGTGCCAGCTCGGGATCGATCAGGCCGCTGGGGTCGTTGACGATCGAGGCGCCGGCCTCGACCGCCGCCCGAGCAACGGCGGGCTTGTAGGTGTCCACGGAGGCGATTGCGCCCAAGTCGTCGACGATCGCCTCGATCAACGGCACGACGCGCTCGATCTCGTCGGCCGCGGCGACTGGCGTGCCGACCGTGACACCGGACTCGCCACCGACGTCGATCATGTCGGCGCCGGCGTTCAGCAGCTCCCGCGCCCGCTCCACACGCGTATCGAGGTCGCCGTACGCGCCGCCGTCCGAAAAGGAATCGGGCGTCGCGTTGACGATCCCCATCACCAGCGGCCGCCGCCCCAGCTCGAGCGTCTGCTCTCCTGCCTTCAGCAACCGTGCGTGCGATGCGGGCATCGACTTCAAAGTAGCGCACCCGCTGGCGCTTCCCCGGCCGTCGGACCGGCCATTGCCCGGCCGTCAGCCCGGCCGTCAGCCAGCAGTCGCCTCCAGCGGCCGCTCCGACTCCACCGGCACGAGACCCTCGGCTGCGGCCGCCTCGACCCAGGCCTCGGCCTCGCGCTTGATGCGGCGCCGGTCCCATCCCAGCTCGGGCGCCATCGCGCCGGCCACCCGGCGCAGCGCGTCACGGTCGCCGGCAAGCCGGCGCGCGGCCAGCAGCCCGAGCCGTGTGCGGCGCAGCAGCACGTCGGCGACGCAGCGCGCCTGCTCGTGGCGAGCGGCGACCGTCGCCTCGACGAGCAGGTCGGGGAAACCGGGCAGGATCGGCCTGGCGAGCTCCGGGCGCTCGGCGCAGATGCGCAGCGCCTGCTCGGCGAACAGCCCGTAGCGCGATGCCAGGTGCTCGCGAGAGCGCTCGTCGACGCCTTCGATCTGCGGTAGCCCCGCCGGATCGACCTCGTGGCCGAGAGGGATCTCGTGCGTGCGGCACGGAGCCTCGCGGAACTCGCGCTCGGCGAGGCGATCGACCACGCTCTTGGCCATCCGCCGCCAGGTGGTGAGCTTGCCGCCGGTGATTGTGATCATCCCCGACGAGGTCTCGTACAGCTCGGCGCGACGCGAGATGTCGACGCTCTTCTTGGGATCGCCGGTCGAGATCAACGGGCGCACCCCGCCGTAGGCGCCGGCGACGTCGCCGAAGCCGAGCTCGACGTCGAAGAAGCCGTTGACCGCATTCAGCAGGTAGGCGACGTCCTGCTCGCTCGGCTGCGGATGCTCGAGCCTTCCCTCGTAGTCGTTGTCGGTCGTCCCGATCAGGCTCTGGCCGAGCCAGGGCAGGGCGAAGATCGTGCGACCCTGTCCCGCCGGCACGATCGCCGCCGCGTTCAGCGGCAGCTTCTCGCGGTCGATCACGACGTGCGTGCCGCGGCTGGGATGGATCACCGGCACGTCCTCCTCCTGCTGAAGCTCGTCGGGCCGGATACGGTCGGCCCAGACGCCGGTCGCATTGACGACGTTGTCCGCAGCGACCGCGAAGCGCTCGCCCGACTGCTGGTCGACGCAGACGACGCCGGCCCCCTTGCCCTGCTCCTCGATCAGCTCCACGACGGGAGAGTCGTTGACGCACACGGCGCCGAAGCGCTCCGCCTCGCCGAGGATCGTCAGCACCAGGCGCGAGTCATCGGTCTGGCAGTCGTAGAACAGGTATGCGGAAGTCGGCTCTCGAGGCTCGAGCGCGGGCAGCAACTCCACCACCTCCTGGCCGGGAATCGTGCGGTGACGGTCGGGCCGCCAGTACTCGCCACCCTCCTCCGCGGCCTCGCGCTGGGAACGGCGCCGGCTGCGGCGACGCTCGTGCGCGATCACGTCATACATGTTGAGCCCCACGCCGACGCGTACGTCCGGCCGGGCGCCCTCGAACGCCGGCACCAGAAAGGGCAGCGGCTTGACCAGGTGCGGCGCCAGCTTGACCAGCAGCTGGCGCTCCAGCAGCGCCTCGCGAACGAGACCGAGGTCGAAATTCTGGAGATAGCGCAGGCCGCCGTGGATCATCTTGGAGGAGCGGCTGGAGGTGCCGGATGACCAGTCGGCGCGCTCGACGAGCGCAACCGAATAGCCGCGGGTCGCCGCATCGAGCGCGACCCCGGCGCCCGTGATGCCGCCGCCGATCACCACGACGTCGAAACGCTCGCTCGTGAGGCGCTTCAGTGCGTCGGCGCGAGAGCGCATCTAGTTCCGGCCGGCTGCGGCCGCCTCAGCCGCCCAACTCGTCAGCCGACCACGGTCGTCGACGACGTCGGGTGGCACCTCTAGGTAGTTCTTGAGCGTCTGCCGCTCGTTGGGCTGAAAAGGACCCGAGCCAAGCTGCTCGTACTTGTCGCGGGTTTCACCGTCAGTGCGGAAGTAGAGATCGCCGCCGTCGAGGATGCCGAAGAACTCACCGCTCAGATAGAGGCCGTAGCAGCCGAACATCGAGCGGCAGTCGACGTCATCCAGTTCGCAAAGCTGCTCCAGCACGAAGTCTTTGAAACCGTCGTCCCTCATTGCGCCATCCAAGCGCTGAGCTTACCGGGGGCGTCTTCAGCTCCTGCGGCGACGCAGCAGCCAGCCCGCTCCTAGCACCGTCGCAAGCAGGGCGGCGGCCCCGGCCGCCCATGGGGCAGGGCTGTCGTTTTGCGCCGGCTCGCTTCGGCGCAGCGAGGTGTTGGTGGCGGCGATCGTCTGCGCTGGGCTGCCGGCCGATCCTGCGGATTCGGTGGTTCCGGGGCCCGCTGCTGCCGGCGTGCCTGCCGCCCCCCTGGGCGACTGCTGCTGCGAGCTCTTCGTCGACGAGCCGGCATGTGGCGACCGCTGAACGCTTGCGCCCTTGTGAGCCACGGTCGGCCGCCGCGCCGACCGTTTCGCGCGCGGCGCCGGTCGCAGCGGCAGCACCCTGCGCTCGATCGCGGCCAACGCCTGCGCGGTCACCCAGACCGGCGTCTGCGCGCTGGTGCGCGAGTAACGGAAGCTGCCGTTGGGCTGTTGCAGCGAGCTGAGATAGCTCAGCGCCGAGCGGCCGCCGCGGCGGCGTACTCGCGCCGGATCGCGACCGGCCGCCACCAGCCCCTGCACCGCCCAGGCCGTCGACTGCGCGTTCGACTTTTGGCCGGGCAGCAGACCGAAGCCACCGTCCGCGTTTTGCTGGCCACGCAGGAACCGCAGCGCGCGCCGGCCGGCACTGGACCGTGCGCGACCAACCGACGCCAGAGCTTGGAGCGCCGAGCCGGTGTCGTCGACGTCCGGCGCTCCCCTGCGATCCGAGAAGGAGAAGCCGCCCCGATCGGTCTGCTCGTCTCGCATGAACTTCAGCGCGCGCCGCACCGGCGGCGACTTCGGTGAGCGCCCGGCGCTGCGCAGGGCGAGCACACCGAACACGGCCCAGTTCATGTAGCCGTCGAAGGACCCGTCGGGGCGCTGATGGCACAGCAGGTCGGCGACCAGGTCGCGCCCGCCGAAGCTGCGCGGCGAGATGCCGGCACCCCGCAGCGCGATGATCGTGCGCTCCAGCTCGCCTGGATCCGTCATGCCCTTCACCTGCGATCGCATGAAGTCGATCGGGCTCCTGCCGCCCCTGCGCACGTCGAGCGGGTTGCGCCCCGCTGCTTCGAGGCCGATCACGGCCCATCCGGTCAGCAGCTGGCCCGAGGCCTGGCCGGGAGCACCCCCGAAGCCGCCGTCCGAATTCTGTGCCCTGGTGAGATAGCGCAGGGCCGCTGCCCTGCCGCCGGCGGCGTCTGCCTGCGGCGCCACCAGCAAGCCTGTCGCGATCACAAGCGCGAGAACCGCCGCGGCGCTTCCCGCGCCGGGCAGCGCGCGAGCGCCCGCGGCCGGCGCCGGGCGCCAGTCGACCGAGAAGCGTCTGCGGTAGCGATCGAGCATGCGCACGAAGGCCGGCCCGAGTGCCAGGGCCAGCAGCGCGTTGCCGATCGCGTGCGCGAGGTTGAACGGCAGGCTGACGGTCGCGATCGCGAGGTAGCTGTCGCCTGAGCGCTCGGCGGCGAAGTTGAGCAGCACGAAGAGATCCATCCAGGCGCCGAACGCAAATCCCGCCAGCGCGCACACGACCGCGAGCGACCAGCGCTGGGCGACCCCGCGCAGGCGAAGCAGCCCCAGGGCAGCTCCCGCCAACCCGATCCCGCCCCAGCCGAGCATCTGCCACGGCGTCCACGGCCCCTGGCCGAGGAAGAAGTTGGAGGCCAGCGCGCCCACCGCGCCGACCATGAAGCCGGGCCCCGCTCCGAGCGCGAACCCGGTCAGCAGCACGACGTCCGTGGTCGCCTGCACGTTGGGGATCGGGGCCAGCACGACGCGGCCCGCCACGGCCATCGCGGCCAGCGCCGCGACCAGCGCCAGCAGCTTCGACGAGGGACGACCGCGCTCGTACCAGAGGAAGCCGGCGGCCAGCGCGGCCAGGACGAGCGCCATGCTCCCGAGCTGCCAGCTCATAGCGCCATGCTCCCGAGCTGCAAGCTCATGCGACGCTCGCCACCGTTCGGCGCTCCGCCAGTAATCGCGCTCCCTGCTCGGGCAGCACCGCGCGGGCGCCGGGGGTGAGCACGCGGGCGACCTCGGTCGCGAAGTACCGGCCTCCGGAGAGCACCTCCTCGGTGCTGCCGTCGGCGACCACCTGGCCCGATCCCAGCAACACGCAGCGAGCGGCCGCCCTGGCGGCGAACTCGACGTCGTGGGTCGCGACCAACACCGCGCTGCCGCTCTCGGCAAGTGAGTGCAGGCGCGCGGCGAGCTCGTCCTTCTGGCCGCGGTCCATTCCGCGCGTCGGCTCGTCGAGCGCGACCACCGCGGGCGGATCGCCGCCGCCGATGCCGCGCCCGGCGAGCACGATCGCCAGCGCCAGGCGCTGGCGCTCGCCGCCGGAGAGGTCGCGGGGGTTGGAGTCCACGGCGTGCGAAAGGCCGACGTCCTCGAGCGCGGCGAGGGCGGAAGCGCCCGGCAACTCGTCGATCACGCGCTCGTGCAGGAAGTAGTCGCCGGGTGTCTGCACGACCAGACCCACCTCTCCCCCGGCCCTCACCGTCCCACGGTCGGGGGAGCGCATCCCGGCAGCGGCGCGCAGCAGGGTGCTCTTGCCGGCGCCGTTCCTTCCCAGCAGGGCCACCGTCTCACCGGGCTCGATGCGAAGACTGAGCCCACGCAGTGCCGGCAGGCCGGCGCCCGTGCCGTCGTCGTACTCGACCCAGACGCGCTCCAATTCCAAGCCCGCCGCGCCGGCGCGGCGGGGGCGCAGCAGACGGCGGAAGCGTTGGGCGCGCTTCGGTGAACGTTCGTCGCGCTGCTGCATTTCAGGGTCGTCGATCTTGGGCTGCCGTAGGTCAGCTTCGTCGAAGCCGCCTCGATCGCCGAGCCCCTGCGCCCGCAGCGACTCCCGCGCTTCCTTGACACCGAGAGGCAGCGGGCGCAGGCCGCCGAGCGCGAACATGCGGGCTGCGGGAGGCGCGAGCTCGGGCGCGCGCTCGACCGCCCAGGCGACGAAGTCGTGCGGGCTCTCATCGCAGACAAGCGCGCCGCGGTCGAGCACGACGACGCGATCGGACGCGGCGAGGCAGCGCTCGACACGGTGCTCGGCGAGCAGCACGGTCGTGCCCCACTGCTCGTTGAGGCGCCGCAGCTGCCAGATCAGCTCGTCGCCGGCCACCGGGTCGAGCTGCGACGTCGGCTCGTCGAGCAGCAGCAGGCGCGGCTGTGTCACCAGTGCGGCGCCCAGCGCCACGCGCTGAAGCTCGCCACCCGACAGCGTGTGCATCGACCGTTCCAGCAGCCCGTCGATACCGAGCGCCAGTGCGGTCTCCTCGACGGCTCGCGCCGCTGCCGCCGGCGAGCTGCCGAGGTTCTCCAGTGGCAGCGAGAGCTCCGCCGAGACCGTCGTCATCACGACCTGCGACTCGGGATCCTGGAACAGCGAGGCCGCGACGGCCGAGACTCCGGCCGGGCCGACCTGCGCGGTGTCGAGCCCACCGACGGTGACGCGGCCGAAGAACTCGCCGCCGTAGAAGTGCGGCACCAGACCGGCGGCTGCGCGCAGCAGCGTCGACTTGCCGCAGGCAGAGGCTCCTGCCAGCAGCACCAGCTCGCCCTCGCCGAGCTCGAGCTCGATGCCGTCCAGCGCGTGTCGGGACGTCTCCGGATAGCGGTAACCGACGCCGTCGAAGCTCAGGATGGGCTCGGTCATGACCTCGCCTTTCGCCGCACGCGCCGGGCAGCGGCGAACGGGACCAGGGCGAGGAGCGGCGGCGCGGCCGCGAGCGCGAGGTCGGCCGGGCCGAACGACGCCTGCAGCGACGGGTAGGCGTCGAAGTGACCCGATCCGGCAGCCAGCCCTGCTGCGGCAACCACCGCAATCGCGAGCGCGGCCAGCGCGAAGGCGAAGTCGTGCCGTGACCAGGCCCGCGGCCAGCGCGTCGCGCCGGCCCGCGGAGCGCTGGCGTAACCGCGCACCTCGAGCGCCGCCGCGAGGTCGACCGCCCGGTCGAGCGCTCCGGCCGCCAGGGCGCGTGTCAGCAGCGCGCCGCGGCGCAGGCGCGGCATGCGCTCGTTCTCGAGCGCCGGCGCCGCCGCCCTCAGCCCGTACGCCTCGGAGAGGCGAACGGCGTCCCGGCCCAGCACCGGGACCAGGCGGGTGGCGAGCGATGCCGTCAGCGCCGATCGAAACGAAAGCCTTCGGAAAAGCCGCAGCACCTGGTCGGGGTCGACGACGGCCGAATAGAGGGCGAACCCCAGCAGCACGACCTCCGCTCGCAGCGCCGTGACCGCTCCCTGGACGACGGCCTCGAGCGTGATGTCGAGCGCGCCGAGAACGGGAACCACCGGGCCGGCGAACAGCACCGTCAGACCCTCACGGGACACGATCGGGTTTATCAGAGCAACCAGCAACGCCAGCGGCAATGCGTAGCGCGCCGCGCGGGCGAGCTCGCGCCCGACCGAGGCAGCGAGGCCGACAACGACCACCGCGGCGAGCGAGCCCGCGAGCACGAGCGGATGGTCGAAGACCAGCGCCGGCGCGCAGATCGCCGTCAGAAACGCGACCGCAGCGACGGGCCGGGCCACGTGCAGCGCGGAGCCGGTCGGCCGGTATGTCGGAAGCCCTGTCAGCGAGCGCCCTCCCGCAACGGAAGCGCGACAGGACCGGTCGCGGTCGCAGCCACCGCGAACCGATCACGCAGCAGTCGTTCAGTCACGAGCCGCGTGGCCGCCTCGAGGCCGGGCCCGTCCGTCCCGGTCACGACCCAGGTCGGCTGCTGCTCCTCGAACCTGGTCGCCGCAACGAGCCCTCCCCCGCTCTCGATGCGCCGCGCGATGCGGCCGCCTTCGTCGAGCAACAGCAGCTCCAGCCCGGCGCTGCCGGGGCGGATGCGCGCGAACACGCCGCTCCGACCCGGCCCCTCCTCGATCTGGCGTACCGCCGCGTCGCTGCGCACGTCGCTCCACTCCCCCACCACCAGCCGCAACACCTGCTTGCCCGCCGGAGCGCCGAGCGCCGTGCTGCTGGCCGTGACGCCGGCGCGGTCCAGGCGGTCGAGCACATCACGGCAGGGACCATCCGCGTCGGCGGCGCAGTCGAGGCGCACGGGGTAGCGCTTGCCGTCCTGGCCGTGCTCGAACGGCTCGGGGAAGGAGCCGACGACGGCGGGCACGCGCATCGCCGCCGTCCAGTCGCGATAGTCCCACCAGACGCGATCGCCGTCGTGCAGCCGCTTCTCCGCGGCGGAGCGGTCCGCCTCGATGCCGTTGACGTAGTAGAACCAGTCGTGGCGCCCGCCGGTCGTCGACGAGCGCACGCCCTCGACCGCGTTCACGAAACGCCCTCCGTAGCGAGTGTCGACGTCGGCGTTTCGCTGCAACAGACGCATCGCGGTCTCGCCGGCAGGAAGATCCTGCTCGATCGCGCGCGCGATCGCCTTCGCGCCGTAATCGCGCGTGACCGTCAGCGACGCCCCGCTACCATCGGCCTGCGGGCCGAGGCGGCAGCCCGCCGCGGCCAGTGCCAGGGCCGCCACGGCCAATAGCGCGACTGTGTGACGACCCAAGGTCATGATGCGCCGGGGCTCACCACCACGGTCGACGGGAAGGCGGGCAGCAGGCCGGCCTTGGTCGCTCCCAGCAGTTGCCGGCCGGCGCTTGCGAGCGTGAGCCGCGCCACGCCCTGGCCGTCGCTGGTCGCGGACAGGCCTCCAAGCGCCACTGCGGCCCCTGCAACGGGGCTGCCGCGGCGGTCGTTGTCGTAGGCGCGCACGGTCACCCGCAACGCATCTCCCGGCCTGCGCTCGCGTGGCTTCGCCGACACTCCCAGCGATCGCTGGCAGCTCGAAGCCGCCGTATCGAACACGCAGTAGAACCAGAGGACGGTGTCTCCGCTGCGCAGCCGGCCGCGGCCGAACGGGCCGTCGACGTCGCCGGCGCCCGTGGAGCCCGCGCGGTGGTTGATCTTGTAGAACCAGCCGTCGCTGCCGCTGTTGCGCTCGTCGCCGATGCGATCCACGAACAGCTGGCCGCTGTCCGAGGCGCGCCTGGACGAGCAGCGCCCGAAGTCGCGCAGGTGGTAGCGCACGTTCGAGCCGGAGAGCGCGCGAGCGAGCGCCGACAGAGGGGTCGAGGCCGGCACGGCGCAGCGCCGGCCTGTTACCTGCACGCGCGCCGCCCCCGCCCGCAACGTGCGCGCCGGTGACATCACGCCCCCGCGCCCGACCACCATCACCTGCACGCGCGCGCCCCGCGCGGCGCGGGCGCCGGTTGCTCGGATGTGATCCGCATCGGCCGCCGTGCCGGCTCGCCTGGCCGCCGGCTTGCGGCCCACAACCTCGAACACGACCCGGTTTCGGCCGCGCTGGAACACCTCGTCGCGGTTGCGCGCGCGGTCGAAGGCCTTCACGTCCAGCACGTAGCGACCGGGTGGAAGGCGGCGCGGAAGCAGGTACGACCACTGTGCGTCGTCTCCGATCGCGAAGAAGAACGTCTTGCGGCAGTTGCTGCCGACGAAGCGCTCACGCCGCCCGCTCCACCAGCGGCAGCTCTGACCGGCGACATGACGCCGCAGCGCAAGCTTCACCTGTGTCACGGCGGTCTCCGAGTCGCTGGCGGAGCCACTTAGCAGTCGCGGCCCGCGCCGGTAGCGACGCCCGTCAAGCGGTCCGGAGATGCGGGCGGCCGGCGCCTTGCTGTCCCGGACCGCTCGCCCCGACGAGGCGCCAAGCTGCCCGGCCGGCACGCCGCAGGTCTCGGCGCCGGAGTCCGAGACGCAGATCCGCAGCGCGTTGGAGCGGATCGATCCCGGCTTCTTCGCCTTCAGCGTCCTCAGGCCCGGCGAGGAGAAGCTGACGCTTGCGGAACCGTCAGCGGCGGTCGCCGTCCCCGACACGGTCGCGCTCTCGACGGGCTTGCCGTCGGTTCCGTTTGTCACGTACACCGAGACGGCCTTACCGGTCGCCGCCTGCCCCGGACCACCCAGCTTCAGCAACGGCCGGGAGCCGAAGTCCGGCCCGAAGAAGTCGTAGGCGTACAGCACCTCGTCGCCGGATTGCAACAGCTGCTGGCAACCGCCCACACCGGCGGGCACGAAGTTGAGGCCGTAGCCCCAGAACTGGTTCGTGGCGACACTGGCGGCATCGGGGCCAACACGGTCGATCCCGAAATCGCCGAAGTCGAACCAGGTCCCGTCCCAGGTGAACCCGCCGGCGATCGAGCCGTCGTCGAGCGCGGAGGTCATGGTCGGGCCCGGCGGCTGACCGCCGCTGGTGCCGTCGCACGGATGCGGTCCGCTGCCCTTGTCGATCTGCTTGCCGTCGGTTGTGACGGGGCCTTCGAAGATGGTCGAAGCGGAGCCTTCGACCCTCAGTTGAACGGTGGTGGGCGCAGCCCAGGCAGGGGCTGACGCCACCAGCGCGACCAGCGCCGTGGCCAAGAAAAATCTGATCTGCATCGGAAGCCTTCCCTTCCTCGAGGGTTGTGCACGGCCTGGTCGGGGCAGTGTTCCTGGCTTCCGGGTTTTCCGCCGCGCCTTCCCAGGAAGCGATGCTTCCCAGTGGCTCGTCGCCGATCAACCGATCGAAGTGCGACGGACACTCCCGGTCACAGTGGCGGGACCGCGCCGGTCTTGCACCGGACTTCCCTCTTAGCCCCAGATTGGGGGACCACCGACCTGAAGCGGCAGTCTATCGCCGCAGGTCTACAACGAGGCTCGAGCGCCTGGAGGCCGCCGGTCTCACCGACGGCAGCACCGAGCCGAACTGAGCGACTTGGTCGCCGCCGGCTCGCTTCGCTTCGTACATCGCCTGGTCGGCTTGGGCCAGAAGCGAGCGACCGCCGTCTGCCAGCGGCTCCGTGGTGTGCGCCACGCCAATGCTTGCGGTGCTCCAAGCCTCCTCCGCGCCATCGCAGCCCGCCGTGGCGGCACGGACCGCGACCAGCAGATCCGCCGCCACCGCCGCAGCCCCGTCGGGAGTGCTGTCGAGTAAGAGAACGCCGAACTCGTCGCCACCAAGACGTGCGGTGACGTCCGCGTCTCGGATCCGCCTCTTTAAAGCCGTTGACACCGCCCGTAACATCGCGTCGCCCACGGCGTGGCCGAACTGGTCGTTGACCTCCTTCAAGCGATCCAGGTCGATCAGCATCAACGTCGTCGAGCCCCCGCGGCGGGCGACCAGCGCGGCGTGCCTTGCCATCTCCTCCTCGAATCGGCGCCGGTTGAAGAGGCCGGTCATCTCGTCATGGTTGGCCAGCTCACTCAGGAGGCTTTCGAGCTCCTTCCTGGCGACGTCGGCCACGTTGAGCTGAGCGGCGCCACGCCAGAGCAACAGCAGCATGCCCACGATCGTCGCTGCAGTCAGCCACCACGTACCCACGCGGTCCCCGAACACCCCGGCGTCACCGGCCTCGAGGCGCAGCCAGCCGAGCAGCAACGGCATCACGACCACAAAGGGCACCAGGCGGCGCGCCATCATCCCGCCCGGGGCGGTTGTCGTGGCCAGAGTGAGCAGGCGCCCGTGAGGTCTCGAGAGCAGTACTCCCGCCGCGATCGCCACGAAGCATGCTGCCGTGCTGAGTGCCATCTTCGCTGCCGAGCCGGGCCCGTAGAAGGCCGGAATCGAGTACGTGTAGCCGATCAGGCTCATGGCCGCCACCGCCGCAACCGGCAGAACGAGGAGCTCAGGTGGACGCCATGCCCGAAGGGGGCGAGCGTCGAGGGTGAGCAGGGCGAGGCCTACGAGGACGAGGTTCACGGCGGTCGTCGGGGCCAGCCGGCCCGGATACGCGATCCCCTGTGCGCGCCCGACAGAGTCCACGAAGGGAAACTCGTCTATCCCCAGGTCCCACCCCAGGACGTACTCGCTGAGGAAAGCGAGACCCAACAAGAGGGGAAAGACTGCGCAGGCTACGCCCACGATCCGGCGCAGCCGGGACGGGGCGGGCCTCATGCGAAGCAGGAGCGACAGGCCCAGGCTGGCAAGCGCCGCAGCCGTGCTCGCCTTCATGACCACAGTCCCGGGGACGACGTTCTTGAGCGCCGTCACGTCCATCACCCAGCCGCCGAAGAAAACGACAAAACCGGTCGCGACTCCCGCCCAGGCGCAAGCCGCGGTCGACTTCCGGAACGGCGGTGCGGTCCCGTCCTCTTTCTCCACACTTCGTCCTTCGGGCCCCGGAGCGCCGGACTTGAGCAGATCTTTCGCGCTCGGGGGCAGGCTCCATAGGCCGCCGCTGGCTTTGCAGACAGGGAGTTCGCTCTCCAGCACCCAGGAAGGGACTCCGTTGGTCAATTGAATGCGGCCCATATACGGCTAACGACAAAATCCCGCGAGTTGTGCGCCTTGCGGCCGGTTACGACGCCGGCGCGGCCTTGTATTCGTCGTCGGAGACCGTGCTGTCGGCCAGTCCAGTCGGCGCAGGGCCTACGGCGTCATCACGACGCGACCGAAGGCCTGCCGGCTCTCGATGTACGCGTGCGCGGAGGCGGCCTCCGCAAGCGGGAAGGTGCGGTCGATCTCGATACGCACCCCGCCGCTCGCGACGCGCTCGAACAAATCGGCGATCATCGCGTGGACGCGGGGGTACTCGGTCAGCAGCGCCCCACCGAGGAAGACGCCGCGCAGCGTGTTGTTCTGCCCCCACATATCCCTCGCCTCGACGTTGGAGCCGGCGCGGCCCGCCACCCCCACGCTGACGAGCGTCCCGCGGTAGGCGAGTGCTCCGATGCTGTCGACCAGGTTCTGGCCGCCAACCGAATCGAGGATCACGTCCGCGCCGCGCCCGTCGGTCAGCTCACGTGTTCGCTCGACGAAGTTCTCGCTGGCGTAGTTGACCCCGTGATCGAGACCGAACTCCCGCAGGCGTTCGAGTTTCTCGTCGCTGGACGCCGTTGAGATCACGGTCGCACCGGCCTGCTTCGCGAGCTGGATCGCCGCCATCCCGACGCCTCCCGCCCCCGCGTGGATCAGGGCCGTCTGCCCGGCCTTCAGATTGCCGGCAGTGAACAGGCACTCGTGGGCGGTCCCGAGCGCGACCGGGACGCACGCGGCGGGGGCCGCGTCCAATCCGTCGGGGATCGGCCAGGTGGACATGGCGGGAACGGCCCGCTTGGAGGCGTGCGATCCCGACATGTTCAGGGTCACAACCCGGTCGCCGACCGTGCGGTCCTGGACGCCGGGGCCGACCTCGATGACCGTGCCCGCGGCGAGGTAGCCCACGATGTGCGGGACCGCCGGTGGTGGCGACCCGGCGCGCGCCAGCAGGTCCCCGCCCTCGATGCTGATCGCCTCGACGTCGATCACCACGCAGCCGTCGGGACACTCCGGATCGGGTACGTCCTCGTAGCGCAGGACGTCGGGGCCGCCGTTCTCGTAGATCACCGCCGCCTTCATAGGGGCGCGACTTTAGTCGAGGCCGGCCTTTTCGGCCGCCGCTCGCTCCCCCCGTTGCGAGCGCGCCGCAATCGCGCTTATAGCCCGTAGGGGATTCGAACCCCTGTTTCCGCCGTGAGAGGGCGGCGTCCTAGGCCAGGCTAGACGAACGGGCCAGGTGAAAAACGCTTCTCGGAAGCGCTCGTGCTCGTGCTGCTCGGAGGCGATTCTAGAGCCTCGAGGTGCGGGCGGAGGGACTCGAACCCCCATGGGCTTTCGCCCACGGCGACCTGAACGCCGCGTGTCTACCAATTTCACCACGCCCGCATCGGCGCCCCGCGGCCGGACTGCGCAGATGCCCGGAGCAACGCGGGAAAGCCAGTTTAGCCGTCAGCCACCCGTCCCAGCCGCAATCCGTCGAGGCATTCAGAAACGCCCACCGAGCGCCGATAACTACCCCGGGTAAACGGTGATTTCCACGGTCAGCTCCCAACACGGCCTTGGAGCTTCGATCCTATCGAAGCTCGGATTGAGAACACCCTCCGAGCGGCGGGAGCAGTTCATCCTCAGCTCCGTCCTGGTCGGCTTCCTGGGTGTCTTCGCGTTGCGGCTGGTGGTCGACCAGGTGGACGAGGCGACCGCCTTCCTCTACGTCGTTCCGATCACGGTCGTCGCGGTCGAGTACGGCACCCGCGCGGGCCTGCTGGCGGCCGGCGTCGCGGTGGCGCTGTTCGCGGTCTACGCCCACATCCACGAGCTGGATCTGGCGCTGTACGGCTGGATCACGCGCGCGGTCGTCTTCCTGTTCCTCGGTGCCACGCTCGGCTACCTCTCCGACCGGCTGCGCTCGGCCCACACCATCGTGCAGAAGAGCAAGACGCAGCTCTCCTCCATCCTCGACAACACGACCGCCATCATCTACATGAAGAACCTCGAGGGCCGCTACCTCGTCGCCAACGATCCGTTCCAGAAGCTGGTCGGGATCTCCGGCGAGCAGGTTGTCGGCAAGACCGACTACGACCTCTTCCCGAAATACTCGGCCGACGGCTTCCGGGCGGCCGACCGCAAGGCGCTGAAGTCCGCGGATGCGCTCGAGACGGAAGAGGTGTTCCCGCATCCCGGGGCGCCGCGCACCTACATCTCGACCAGGTTCCGGCTGCTCGACGAGAACGGCGAGCCCTACGCGGTCTGCGCAGTGTCGACCGACATCACGGAGCGCATTCGGGCCGAGCGGCAAGTCAAGGAGAGCAAGGAGCAGATGCGCACGATCATCGAGACGGCGCACGACGCATTCGTCTCGATCGACGAGCGGGGCGTGATCACGGGCTGGAACACCCAGGCGGAGTCGACCTTTGGCTGGTCGCGAGGCGAGGCCATCGGCCGCGCAATTCACGACCGCATCATCCCGCGCCGCTTTCACGAGGCGCACCAGAATGGGCTCGAACGCTTTCTGCGCACCGGTGAGGCGCCGCTGCTCGACAAGCGCATGGAGCTGATTGCCATGCACCGTGACGGCCACGAGTTTCCGATCGAGATCGGCGTCTCCGCGCAGCGGACCAAGACGGGCTACGTCTTCAATGCCTTCCTGCACGACATCAGCGAGCGCAAGCGCGCCGAGGAGCTGGGGCGCATCAAGTCCGGCCTCGAGCGCCAGACCGCAGAGCTGCGACGCTCCAACACGGAGCTGGCGCAGTTCGCCCATGTCGCATCACACGACCTCTCGGAGCCTCTCCATACGGTGTCGCGCTACGTGCAACTGCTCGACAATCGCTACCGCGGCAGGCTGGACGGGGACGCCGACGAGTTCATCGGCTACGCGGTCGACGGCGCGGCTCAGATGCAGGCGCTGGTGAACGCGCTCAACGTCTATTCCACGCTCGGCAGCGCCGAGCACAGTCCCGTGGAGGTCAACTGCGACGAGCTTCTCCAGCAGGCGCTGTCGGCGCTCAAGGCCCGCATCGACGATTCGAACGCCGTCGTCACGTCCGACCTGCTGCCGACTGTGGCTGCCGATCCGTCACAGCTGAGCGAGCTGTTTCAGAACCTGATCTCGAACGCGATCAAGTTCGTGCGTGACGACGAGCCGCGGGTGCACGTGTCGGCCGAGCGACGTGATGAGGCCTGGTGCTTCTGCGTCGCAGACAACGGCATCGGCATCAAGCAGGAGCACAGAACCCGCATCTTCGAGATGTTTCGCCGCCTCCACAGCCGCCAGGACTACGACGGCACGGGCATCGGACTGACGATCTGTCGCAAGATCGTCGCCCGCCACGACGGCACGATCTGGGTCGAGGACGCGGAGGGCAGCGGCAGCCGCTTCTGCTTCACGATCGCGGATCGCGAGCCGGGTGAGCAGCAGGACGGCGCACCCCCACGGGCGCCGCGCGTCACCGCCTGACCGTGCAGTAGCCGCCCCGACCGGCTGCCCCGTTCTCCGTAACGAAACCCGTCGCCGCCCGACTGTCCCTCACAGGCAGTCCATCTACGGGGGAGGCCGGGCCGATGAAGCTGAAGCCGATCGTTGCCGTACTGGTGGGAAATCTCACGATCGCGGCCTGCGCGGGCGGCTGCGGAAGCAACGACGACTCCGACGGACGCGATTCAGCCGCCGCGGTAACGACGGCCGCCACGAGCCACAGCAACGGTGGCACGGCGGACACCTCGCGCAAGCGCCGCGACGGCTCGCGCGTGAAGGTGATGAGCAGCCGCTACGGCAAGGTCCTGTTCGACGGCAGAGGTCGCGCGCTCTACCTCTTCACGCGCGAGAAGAGACGCAGCAGCCGCTGCTACGGCGAGTGCGCACGGGCCTGGCCTCCCTTTTACACGCGCGGCAGGCCGCGAGCGGGCGATGGCGCGCAGGCCTCACTGATCAGCACCACCAAGAGGCGTGGCGGCAGGCGGCAGGTCACTTACGACGGCCATCCGCTCTACTACTACGTCAGTGACCGCGCGCCGGGGCAGATCACGTGCCAGGACGTGGTCGAGTTCGGCGGAACATGGCTCGTCGTATCGCCCGGCGGCGAGGCCGTTCAATAGCCCCCATTCGGCGAAAGGAGCTCTGACCTGAAACTCAAGGCCGTGCTGCTCAACTGCACGCTCAAGAAGTCGCCCGCGGAATCGAACACCCAGGCCCTGATGGACATCGTGATCGGGCATCTCGAGCAGCTCGACGTCGAGTGCGAGACGATCAGGGTGGTCGATCACAACGTGCCGTTCGGAGTCGAGTCCGACCTCGGAGAGGGCGACGAATGGCCCGCCATACTCGAGAAGATCCTCGCGGCCCAGATCCTGATCATGGGATGTCGATTTGGTTCGGCGTGCGCAGCAGCGTCGCGCAGCTCGTGATCGAGCGCCTCGACGGCACCTATAACTCCGCCAACGAGGTCGGTCAGTATCCGATGTACAACAAGGTCGGCGGCGTGGTGATCACCGGCAACGAGGACGGAGCCCACGCCTGCGCGGAGACGACACTCTTCAACCTCTCCCACCTCGGCTTCACGATCCCGCCCAACGCCGACACCTACTGGGTCGGCGATGCCGGGCCCGGGCCCTCGTTCATCGAGGCCGGCGGCCAGAACCACCCCTACACGCAGAAGACGGCGAGCTGGATGGCCCACAACGTCGTGCACATGGCGCGCATCCTCGATAAGAGCCCGATCCCTCCCGAGGGCAATACCGTGCCGGGATGGCAGCCGGACGACTGCCACGGTCACGACGACCGCATGCCGGGCGGGCACGTCGGCTGACGGCACGCCGGCCCATGCCGGCAATTCGCGCTAGCGCTGCTTCCAGTTCCGAAAGCCGCTCAGCAGTGCGTCCCGTGCCTGCGGTGAGAGGGGCTCCGCGTCGAGCCGGCCCAGCGTGGCGATCACCTGGCGCAGCTGGTCGAGGTAGATGACGCAGTACGGGCAATTGCCGAGGTGCTCGTCGAAGCGCTCGCGCTCGCTGGCGGGCATTGCGCCCTCGAAGTAGTCGGTGACCAACTCCACCAGCTCCTGGCAGGTCATCTCGCGCGGGTCTGTTGCTTGATCGTTCATCACGCCTTCGACTCCGTCTCGCCGAGATAATCCTCCAGCGCCGCGCGCACCTTCGAGCGCGCTCGATGCAGGATCACCCTCTGGTTGGTCTCGCTCAGCTCCAGCGCGTTACGCACGTCCTCCGACGACCAACCCTCGATGTCGCGCAGCGTGATCACCTCTCGCTGTGCGGGCGCCAGCTCGTCTATCGCCTTCAGGATCACCCGCAGCGTCTCTGCCGAGACGAGCCGTTCCTCCGGGGTCTGCCAGCGCGTGGGGGCGAGCGCCCAGTGGCCGGGCCAGCGCTGGTCGGCCGACTGGAAGCGGTCGGGATCCACAGAGGGCTCGTCCTCGGGCGCCGGGCCGGTGGACGAGAACGGGATCGTGCGCGCCTCACGCTGGCCGCGCGTCTTGGCGGTGTTGACGAGGATGCGGAAGATCCAGGTCTTCAGGGAGGAGCGCTGCTCGAAGCGGTCCAGGCCCCGGAGCACGCCAAGCCACGTCTCCTGCACCACCTCCTCCGCCACGGTGCGGGTCGACACGTACATACGCGCCAGGCGCAGCAGCGCGGGGCTGTACATCTGCACCAGGGTCGCGAATGCAGCCTCGTCGCCAGCGCGCAGGCGCGCCACCAGCTCGCGCTCGTCCTGCGGGCTCCCCAGCGGAAGCTTCAGCCCTCTTTGCACGCTGCGCATGCGTCCGGCGGCGCTAGCGGCGGCGGACGCGCATGGCGTCGCGAACGCGCGCTGTTCGCCGCGCGGTCTTGCGTTCCGGGACCGGGCCCGCGTCCGACTCGGCGCCCGCATCCAGCTCCAGGCCGGCCAGCAGGGCGGCGCCTCGCACGCCCGCATCGGCGCCGTGGCGGGCGAGGCGGATCTCCGTCGCCTCCCCCACTCCCGGAAGCACGAATCCCAATGCCGTGGCGCGGGCCGGCTCGAGCAACAGCGCGCCCGCCCGTGCCGCGACGCCTCCACCGAGCACCACCTCGTCGGGGTCGAAGGTGTTGATCGCGTTCGCGATGCCGATCCCCAGACGCCTTGCGAGAAGCTGGACCAGCTCGCGGGCCTTCGGGTCTCCATCCAGCGCAGCGGTGACGACCTCGACCCCGTTCGCATAACCCTGCTCGGCGCCGAGACGGTCCAGCACCGGGCCGGCAGCGAAGGACTCGAGCGACCCACGCTGCGGGAAGGTCGCCGCCGCGGGCACCGCGTGCTCCAGGTCCAGGCCGATGAGGGTGTGGCCGATCTCCGCCGCGGCTCCGGTCGCGCCGCGGTAGACGCGGCCGCCAAGCACCAAGCCGCCGCCGACGCCCGTGCCGACCGTGAACATGCACAGGTTCTGGGTCGTAACCCGCTCACCGTCGTGCGCTTCGGCGAGTGCGGCGCAGGCGCCGTCGTTGTCGACGAACACCGGCAGCCCCAGCCGCTCGCGCAGGATCGTGCGCAGCGGCACGTCGGCGAAGGGCACGTTGACGCTCGTCTTGGCGCGGCCGCTGGCGAAGTCCACCACCGATGGCACGCCGATGCCCACCGCCGCGACATCGTCCTCCCACAGAGTTCGCACCAGCCCCTCGATCTGGTCGAGCAGCTGCTCGGAGCCACCGGCTCCCATCTCGATTACGACGGTCCGATCGCTGGTGCCGTCACGCAGCGAAGCTGCCAAGATCTTGGTGCCGCCGACGTCGACACCGATGAGCTGTCTGGTCATTCCCCCGCTCCGGACGGTGTTCAGTTGGATTCCACGAAGTTGGTCCTAACTTGTGGGTACGTTACCCGCACGGCCCATGACGACCGCGGAACTCGAGAAACAGGCGGCGGCGGAGGCAGCCGCGGCCCTGGTGCAGGACGGGATGGCGGTCGGCCTCGGCACCGGGTCGACAGTGTCGTTGCTGTTGCCCGCGCTCGCCCGGCGCGGTTTCACGCTGCGCTGCGTCGCAACCTCCATCGCGACCGAGCGGGCCGCGCGCGAGCTGGGCCTTGCCGTTGAGGCCTTCGACACGCTCGACCGTCTCGACATCGCCATCGACGGCGCTGATCAGATCGACCGCACCGGATGGGTGGTCAAGGGCGGCGGAGGAGCGCACACGCGAGAGAAGATCGTCGCCAGAGCCGCCGAGCGGTTCGTCGTGATCGCCTCCTCCGACAAGCTGGTCGAGGAGATCTCGCCCCCGATCCCGCTCGAGCTGCTCAGCTTCGGTGCGTCGGCGACGCTGCGAGCGCTGGGGCAGGCGCGGATTCGCTCCGTCCCGCCAAGCCCCGACGGCGGCCTGATCGCCGACTACGTCGGCGAGCTGGGAGATCTCGGCACGCTTGCAGCCCGGCTTTCCGCCACCCCGGGCGTGGTCGACCACGGCCTCTTCGAGCCTTCGCTTGTACAAGACGTGCTGGTCGCGCGCGGCTCGCAGGTCGAGCGGCTCGCATTCGGAGGCTAGAAAGCGCGCGGTCGCTTAAACGGCGCCGGCCACCTCGGGGGCCGACGGGTCATCGGCGTGGGCACCCGGGTTCTCGCGGGCGATGTAGCTCTCCAGCTCCATCGGCATGTCACGGACGCGCTCGGCCACCTCGAGCAGCTCGTTCATCGTCGCTTCCTCCTCGACCTGCTCCTTGAGGAACCACTGCATGAACTGCTCGCTGAGGAAGTCGCGCTCCTGGCGAGCAAGCTCGAAGATCTCGCTGATGCGCCTGCTCACGCTTCGTTCCTGGTCGAGCGCCAGCCTGATCGGCGCCACGTGATCCTCGAAGTCGCCACGGGGTGCGACTATCGCCGCGAACTCCACGGTCGAGTCGGTGTCGAGCAGGTACTTGACCATCATCATGGCGTGACTGCGCTCCTCGAGCGCTTGGGCGTAGAAGAAGCTCGCCAGGCGCGGGAAGGTGCGGGACTCGTAATGCGCCGCGATCGCGGCGTACTGGTGGGAGGCGGCGAACTCGTTTGCGATCTGCTCGTTCAGTGCGTCGACGAATTGCTGTGCAGGCACGCTGCGGACCCCCTTAGGTCGATCGGCCCGCGCAGCCTAGCGACCCACCGCGCCGCCGGCCTGCGAGCCGTTCGGGATCGTCGACGAGTGATCCCGAATCCGCGTGCTCCCGGGAGCGCCAGGGGTGCGGGGAATTTGGAATCAATCGTCTAGGGTCAGGTTCCAGTGACGCGCGAGCAGATCATCATCCTGGGCCTTTTCGCGGCCGCCTTCGTCGGCGGCTGGGTCACGCGCGCCCTGATCGACTGGCGCGCGAGGTCCGCGCTGCGCGCGGCCGGCAGGGTGACGCTGCCGCTGCGGGGGCTGGAACGCGCATTCGGAGAGAGCAGGGACGAGCTGGCACGAGCCATACGCGCCTACCACGCGACCGTCGCCGTTTCGCGCGAACACGATGGCGAGGACGAGGCTGCGATCGACGATCCGGGCCATTCACGCCTGGAGATGCTTGCTCGCGCCCTCGCGTCGCTGGCGATCGCGATCGAGCACGCCTCGATCGAGCTGGATGCCCATGACCCGCTCGCCGACAGGCTGCGAGACAGTGGCGAGGATCTGCGCGACCTTTCGCTGGACGTGCTCATGCATTCGCGCCAGGACCAGGTGCCGATATCGGTCTTCGACCAGCTCGAGCAGCACCTGATGTCGGTGGCGGCGGCGATCTTCACCTCCTCGCGACCGCAGCCGGCGGCGTTCTAGGGGCCCTTCCGGCAGCGGTCTCAGCCGGCTGCCGACGAGAAGGGAGCGACCGGCGGCAACGGCTTCAGCGTGGCCGCCGCGCCACGAGGAATGGCGCGACGCAACCGCGCGGTGATGATCAGTCGCCTCTTCGCGCTGAACAGCGGCGTGCAGGTGGTCAGCACCAGGCGGCTGTGCTTGACGTGGCGGAGGACGTTGACGTGGGACGGCGAGACCACCCGCGAGCCCTCGACGCTGTAGCTGAAGCGCCCATACGGCATCGTGAGGATGACCTCGTCGCCCGTGTGTATTCGGTCCAGGCGCCGGAAGGGCGCCTCGTATGTGGTGCGATGGCCCGCTATCGCGACCGTTCCGGCCTCGCCCGGCAGCGCGCTGCCGGCATAGTGCCCGGGCCCTTTCTTGAGCGCTCCCTCGCCCGTCCCGGAGACGAACACGAAGCGAGCGCCGGCCCGCGGCACCTCGATGCGGCCCAGCGGCTCGCCCGCGCCGGTGTCGCGCAGATGCCCGGCGAGCACCGCCATGCGACTGTCCTCGCTGCCCGCGTTCTTGACCAGGGCCAGCGTGTCCGAGGGAAGCGAGGCGTGCTCCAACTGGTCCAGCTCCTTGTTGAGCGCCTTTTGATCCGCCTGCGTGAATACGGCGGTGATCGGGTCCTGCCAGACGGCCGTCGCGACCGCGTTTGCGACCAGGAAGAGGCCGACGAACAGCGCCAGGCCACCGAGGAAGCCGCTGGTCGTTCTCGACAGGCGCAGCCGCGGCGACCACCGCAGGGCACGGTGGATCGCCGACATGCTGCTTCGCCTTCCCATCATCGCCGTTCGCCGATCGCGTCCTACCGAACCGCGGTCAGCGGGTCAGCGCCCTACGGAACAGCAGCGTCCCTCCTGCGAGGCAGAGCACGCCGAGCAGCGCCATCAGGGCCGGGTCGAGTCCCGTCTCCGCGAGCTGCTTGCGTTCCACGGCCGGCGCCAGCGTCGGGCTGGCCGTGCCGGGAGCGACCTCGGCCGGGGTGTTCCCGCCGGCCTGCTGCTCGCCCCCATTCCCGCCGGCCTGCTGCTCACCCTTGACGTTGACCCCTCCGGGGGCGCCCTTGGCATTTACATTCGGACTCGTCGGGGTTGGGGTCGCGGGCGTCACGACCGGCGAAGGCCCGGCCGCCGTGGGTGGCGGCGCTACGCTCGGAGGCGGCGGTGGTGGTGGTGGTGTGGTCGACGGTGGGACCGTGGGCGTCGGCGGCGTCTTGCTGTGGTCCTTCCCGGGCGTCTTGCCGTAATCCTTCCCCGGCGTCTTGCCGTGGCCCCTCCCCTCGTTCTTGCCGTGATCCCAGCTTTTGCTCGGGGTTGTTGTTTCGTTTTCCCATCCTAGGGCGGTGGCCGCTGTGGCTCCGAGAACAAAGGCGACCAGCGTCAAGATCAGCCCTGCCCTGTGACGGAATGTCGATCGCGACATTCGAGCGCTCCTTCCTGGACCTGGTGACAAAGCTTCCGATTTGCTTCCGTCTTGGGAGAGGAAGACAGCGCCAAAGGGCGTGCGCCTCGCTCGCACGGCCTCATTCCGGGGCCTCTTTTCAAGCTCCCGGCACACCGAAACCCTGGGGGCGAAAATCGCCGCAGTCTCCGACCTTGGCCTCCTCTGCCGGGGCGGTCTATATCGAGCGTCAGGGCCGCGGTCAAACGAAAACCCGCTACACGTCCGGGCTTAATCCGCAAATTGCGCGGTTTGAGGGTTTACAGCAGTTATGGGTTGCGAAAACCGGCCTAGCCGCGTTTGGCCGACCCGCCGCTGTGATGGACTCTGTGCTCGATGGGCGACCTCGGCGCTTCAGTCGGTTGGGGCTTGGTGGTGGCGGCCAGCCTGCTGGCCGGAGGAATCGCCGCAGCGCTGCTGAGGCTGCCCGAACGGGTCGCGGCCACCATCACGGCCTACGGGGGCGGCATCCTGCTGGCGGCGATCGCGTTCGAGCTGGTGCCCGAGGCCGACCGCCAGGCCGGTGTCGGCCTGACGGCGCTCGGCCTGATCGCCGGCACGCTGGTCTACGTCGGCGCCGACTCCTGGCTGACGCGTGACGAGAGCATGGCGGCGATGCGCCGCTCGGCGCACAGGGCCGCCGCGGGCAGGCGGATCACGATGCCGAGCGACCGGGCCGAAGCAGCGCGAGGCGAGTCGATCGCCGCCGGCATCTTCGTCGACGGCGTGCCCGAGTCGGTCGCGCTCGGCCTCACGATCGCCGAGGGCGAAATCGGCCTGGCGCTGCTCGTGGGCATTCTGATCGGCAACGTCGTCGAGGCCTACGGAGCGGCCCAGCCGATCATCGCCTCCGGCCGCAGCAGACGCTTCACGATCACGCTGCTGGCCGCGATCGGCTTCGCGCTCGCCTTCGCGACCGTGCTCGGCGGCACCGTGCTCTCCGACGCCAGCGGGGAACTGATAGGCAGCGCTCAGGCGATCGCGGCGGGCGCGGTGCTCGCGGTGGTGTCGATAGCCATCGTCCCGCATGCCTTCAACGAAGTCAGCAGCCGCGTGGCGATCGCAACCGTGGTCGGCTTCATCACCGGCTACCTGCTGACCTGAATCGCACCGGGCGCCCCGGCCGCCGCGCTACTTCGAGGAGCCGGAATTGCTCTCGAGTTCGAGTGAGAGCGAGTTGATGCAGTAGCGCTGCCCGGTCGGTCCCGGACCGTCGTCGAAGACGTGGCCCAGATGCGACCCGCAGCGAGCGCACACGACCTCGGTGCGACGCATCCCATGACTGTCGTCGGAACGTAGCTCGACCTTGTCGGCATTGGCCGGCTCGGTGAAGCTGGGCCAGCCCGTCCCGGAGTCGAACTTGGTGTCCGAGCTGAAGAGCTCGTTTCCGCAGGCCCCGCAGCGGTAGATGCCGTCCTGCTTGGAGTACACGTACTCGCCAGTGAAGGGCGGCTCGGTGCCCTGCCGGCGAAGCACCTCGTACCGCTCCGGCGCCAGCTCCTTCCGCCACTCCTCCTCGGTCTTGTTCACCTTTGTCTCCACGTCATCACCTCCGTTG
>JBBQNR010000040.1:0-25447 GCA_038330145.1 Solirubrobacterales bacterium | reverse complement strand
CGGGCAACGCGTCCTCCACGACCGGCGCCGGCGCTCTGGCCGCGGAGGCGCAGTCGACGGCCACAGGGGACATTCCCGACAACCAGGTCTTTCTGACACTCCGCAATCCTTCCGGCGGCTACTCCATCAAGTACCCCGAGGGCTGGTCACGGAAGGGCTCCGGGCGCGATGTGACCTTCCAGGACAAGAACAACCTCGCTCACATCGTCGTGACGCCGGGCTCGCACGCGACTCCGCAGGCGGCCGCGACCGCGCTTTCGAAGCTGAAGAGCACCAACAGGTCGCTGACCGTGAACACCCAACCACAGCTGGTGGCGATCAAGGGAAACAAGGTCGCAAAGGCGGCCTATTCGACTCGAAGCGCACCCAACCCGGTCACCGGCAAACGGGTGACCCTCGTCGTCGACCGCTACGTCGTCGCCAACGGAAAGCAAACCGCGATCATCGATCTCGGCACTCCGAAGGGAGTCGACAACGTGGACGCGTACCGCATGATGATCGAGAGCTTCCGATGGAAGTGAGAAGCCTCTACGTCGAGCCGGAGCAGCCGGCCCAGGAGATCGATTGGCCGGCGCTCGAGCTGCACGACGTGTTCAAGATCTACAGAGCCGGTGGCGTCGAGACGGTGGCGCTGCGCGGCCTGGAGCTTCAGGTCGAGCGGGGCGAGGTGGTGGCGATCATCGGCCCATCCGGCTCCGGCAAGAGCACGGTGCTTGCGCTCTCCGCGGGTCTCGACCAGCCGTCGGCCGGCGAGGTGCGGGTAGCGGGGCGCTCCCTATCCCGTGCCGCCGAGGCTGCGCTGGCTGAATACCGCGCCAGGGAGCTTGCGGTCGTCTTCCAGAGCGACAACCTCTGGCCGGCCCTGTCGGCGCAGGAGAACGTGGCGACCTCGCTGCGCCTCGCCGGCCGCGACGATCCGGAGCGCGAGGCGCGTGACGCGCTCGCGCACTTCGGCCTCCACGGCCGCATGTCGCACCGGGCAGCCGCGCTTTCGGGGGGCGAGCAGCAGCGGGTGGCGATTGCATCCGCGGCTGCACGCCGAGCGCGACTGGTGCTCGCCGACGAGCCGACGGGAGAGCTCGACCGCGAGAACGAGCGCATCGTGCTGGGCGCGCTCCGGAGGCTGTGCGACGAGTACGGCAGCACGGTCGTCGTGGTCACGCACTCCGAGCACGTGGCCCGGGCGGCCGACCGCGTGATCGAGCTGCGAGATGGGAGGGCCGTGTCGTGACCGTGGCCTCGGAGCGGCGCACCGAGGTCGCCTCCTGCCGCAACGTCAATGTCAGCTACGGCCAAGGCGAGGCACGAGTGAACGCGCTAGTCGACGTGGATCTGACGCTCGACGAGGGCGACAGCGTCGCGCTCGTCGGTCCTTCCGGATCGGGCAAGACGACGCTGCTGCACGTGCTCGGCGGTCTGATCACGCCCACCAGCGGCACCGTGGCCTGCATGGGCCAGCCGCTTTCCAGCCTCGACTCCGGCGCGCGCGGCAGGGCCCGCGCCCGCATGATGGCCTATGTCTTCCAGGGAACGAACCTGCTCCCGAACTTCACCGCCTTCGAGAACGTCTCCTTCGCGATGCGCAGCTCCGGCGGCGCAGACGGCACGACGATGACCCCGGAGGAGTTGCTGGGACTCGTGGGGCTGTCGGCCAAGGGTGACGCGCTGCCGGCGGAGCTCTCCGGCGGTGAGGCGCAACGAGTTGCGATCGCCCGCGCGCTGGCGCAGCGGCCGCGCTTGCTCCTCTGCGACGAGCCGACCGGTCACCTCGACTCCGACACCGGGGCGCGCGTGCTCGACCTGATCGAAGCGCTGAAGGCAGAATTCGGCTTCGCCCTCGTCACGGCTACGCACGACACAGACGTGGCCGCGCGCTTCCAGAAGGTCGTGAGGCTGCTCGATGGCCGGGTCACCGGTGTGGAGGAGCAGTCGTGATCGCCGCCCTGCGGCTGGCTTCGGCTGCGGCGCTGCGCTCGCCCGGCAAGACCCTTACGCGGATAGCGGCGCTTGCAGCGTCCGTCGCGCTGCTGGGCGCAATGCTGCTGTTCGTCGGCAACTCGCTGCGCGCGATGAGCGGCTCGGCGGTGCGAAGCGTTCCGCTCGACTGGCAGGGGCCGGCGACCTCGCTGGCCCAAACCAAGAAGGTGGCCGGCGGCGTGGCACGCCAGCCCGGCGTGTTGCAGGCCTCGCCCACTGCGACGGCCCCGTTCGCCAGTGCTGCGCACAGCGGCTCGGCAGGATTGACGAGCGCCGGCAGCGGCGCCGTGCTGGCCGTTCCGCCGGACTACCTGAAGAACATCCACACCTTTCGAATGCTCAACGGGAGCGTGCGCCCCGGCGCGGTGGTGCTCGACCAGCAGATGGCGGCGACCCTCAAGGCCCAGATCGGAGACGTCGTCAAGCTGGCGGCTCGCAAGGGGGGTCCAGAGCACTCCTTCCCCGTATCCGGCGTCGCACTGGTCACCGCCGGTGACCAGCTGTTCCAGCCGCTTAATCCGGTCGCCGGCCCCGGCCCTGCACAACCACCGGCGAACGTCGCGATCATGCCGCTCGACACCTTCGCCGGCACGCTGGCGCCCGACCTGCGCACGATCATTCCCGCGAGCGTCGGCGCCAGTGCTCAACCCGGCGCTCAGGACGGCACTCAGTGGCAGGTCCAGGCGCAGCTCGACCCGAAGCCTCTCACCAGCGGCAGCCCCAGCGCCGCGCTCAAGCAGGCCGACCACACCCGCAACAGGGTCGAGCGCAGCCTTCCCGGCCAGGTTCAGTTCGTCGACAACCTCGCGGACTCACTCAACACGGCGGCCGGCGATGCGATGTACGCGATCACCCTCTACATCATGCTGGCCATCCCGGGCGCGCTGGTGGCGTTGGGGCTGGCGTACCTGGCGGCGCTCGGAACCGCTGAGCGCGACCGTCGTGATCTGGCGCTGTTGCGCGCTCGTGGAGCCGGGCGGCGCGATCTGATCCTGCTGGCGGCCGTCGAAAGTCTGGTCGTCGGCATCGTGGCGGGGTTGGTTGGAGCGGCGACCGCCTTCGCGGCCGTCTCCCTTCTTGTCAAGGGCGGTGCGCATCTGACACTGGCGCGCGGGCTCATCACCACCGGTGCCTGCATCCTGCTGGCCAGCGCCGGCGCCGCGGCGGCACGCCTCGCATCGGCCGCCTCAGCGCTGCGCGGAACGATCGCTGAGGGACGTCGCGGCGGTGGCCGCGAGCGCAGGCCGCTCTGGCAACGTCTCTACCTCGACGTGGCGGCACTCGCTGTCAGCGGGCTGATCTACTGGCTGACGGCTCGCACCGGTTTCTCGGCGGTGGTGAACCCTGATTCGAATCCGACGCTGTCCCTGTCGGTGTACATGTTCTTCGCCCCTGCTCTGCTCTGGATCGGCGCCACGTTGCTGCTGGTGCGCTTGCGTGGCCGCATGCTCGAGTGGACGGTCGGTCGCATGGCAGGCCGACGCGCTGGAACGCTGGCCGACTTCCTGCTCGCAAGTGCCGGTCGGCGCGGCGCCGCCATCAACCGCGGTCTGGTGGTGGTCGGGCTGCTGTTGGCGTTCGGCGTCAACCTCGGCATCTTCACCGCCACCTACAACCAGCAGGTGAACGTCGATGCCCAGTTGACGCTCGGCGCCGACGTCGTCGCCACCGCTCCGCCCGGGGCGGCGGCGAAGGGCAACCTCGCATCCAGGATCGACGCCGTGCCGGGCGTGAAGGCGACGACCGCGCTCGACCACTCCTACGCCTACGTGGGGCCGGACCTCCAGGACACCTATGGCATCGACCCGTCGAGCTTCACGCGTGCAACGACCCTGCGCGACTCCTATTTCGTGGGCGGCTCGGCGCGAGACATGATGTCGAGACTCCAAAGAACCCCCGACGGAATCCTGGTGTCGAAGGAGACGATCACCGACTTCTCGCTCAAGCGGGGTGACCTGCTGAAGCTGCGCGTGCTGGATCGTGCCAGTGGAAAGTTCCGGGTCGCGCCGTTCCACGTCGTCGGAGTCGTGCAGGAATTTCCGTCGGCCCCGAAGGACTCCTTCATGGTGGCCAACCTCTCCCATCTGGAGACGGCCGGTCATGGCACGGGTCCCAATGTCGTCTTTGCCAAGAGCAACGGCGACCCGCCCGCGGTTACGCGGCGCGTCGCAGCCGCGACCAAGGGGGACGGCACCGAGGTGAAGGACATACGCCAGCAGTCGGCCCAGACCGTGAGCTCGATAACCACGGTCGACCTCACCGGCATCAGCCACATCGAAGAGGCGTTCGCGATCATCCTCGCTGCGGCCGCGATGGGGCTGTTCGTGGCGCTGGGCCTGGCCGAGCGCCGTCACGAGTTCGCCACCATGGCTGCGGTCGGTGCGCCTCTGCGCGAGATTGGCGCCTTCCTGTGGAGCGAGGCCGCGATCGTGCTGGCGGCGGCGTTTGCCCTCGCGGCCGGTCTTGGATGGTTGCTGTCGAAGATGCTCGTGGCGATGCTCCAGCACGTGTTCGATCCACCGCCCGATGCCCTCGCCATTCCATGGGTCTTTCTCTCCGGCCTGGCCGGCGCGGCCGTGGTGGCGACGCTGATCGCCACGGCGCTGGCGGCGCGCGGCCTCAGGCGGCTGCCGCTGGGGGCGATCCTCCGCGAGCAGTAGGGCCGGCGCCGTTTCGGCGGCCTCATCCGGGTCTTAGACAGGGCTCACGCCCACCTCATGGCCCCGCCCTAGCTTGCGGGACTTCGTTGTCCCGAAATGAGAGGAGCAGGATGAGAAACCGTTTCAAGAAGGTGCTGGTCGGAGTTGCCGCGCTGGCCGCGCTGGCACTCGGCGGCGCCGCCATCTCACAGGCGGTCACCTCCGCACCCTCCACGACGTCGCCCGACAAGGCCGCTGTGCAGGATCAGGGAGCCGGGGCGGCTCAGCAGCCGAGCACCGCGGGCGATCCAGCCGACCAGGGACCGGAGAAGGCCGACGGTGCCGACGGTGCCAACGAGAAGGCCGACGGTCCCGAGGACAGCGCCTCCGAGAAGGCGGATGGGCCTGAGAACAGCGCCACCGAGAAGGCCGACGGAGCCGAGCAGGAGAGTGGCTCCGAAAAGGGCGGTGACGACGGTCCGGGCGGCCACGCCGACGAGCCCGCCAACCCCAACGCGGACAACCAGAGCGGGGGACAGCAGTAGGGCGACTCCCAGCGCCACCTGGTCCAAAGAAAGCGGCCTCGCCACGGCGGGGCCGCTCCTCATTAAGCTCTCATGGGAGCGGAGGAAACTTGTGCCCATGAGGGTTTTGATCGTCGAAGACGACGTCAAGATGGCGAGCCTGGTCCGCCGCGGCCTTCGCGAGGACGGCATGGCTGCGGACGTCGCCTCCAAGGGCGAGGATGCGCTCTGGATGGCCGGCTCGACGCAGTACGACGCGGTTGTGCTCGACGTGATGCTGCCCGGCATCGACGGCTTCGAGACCTGCCGGCGCCTGCGGGGCGACGGCGTCTGGGCGCCAGTGCTGATGCTGACGGCCCGCGACGGAGTCGAGGATCGAGTCGCCGGCCTCGACGGCGGCGCGGACGACTACCTGGTAAAGCCCTTCTCGTTCGCGGAGCTGCTGGCGCGACTGCGCGCTCTGGTGCGCCGGGGCCCCGTCGAAAGGCCTGTCGTGCTGCAGGTCGGCGACCTACGGCTCGACCCCGCCACGCACCAGGCCTGGAGGGGAGAGACCGCGATCGACCTGTCGCAGAAGGAGTTCTCGCTGCTCGAGACGCTGATGCGCCACCCGGGCGACGTGCTGTCCCGATTCCAGCTGCTCGAGCACGCCTGGGACTACGACTACGAGAACAGGTCCAACGTGGTCGACGTCTACATCCGCTACCTGCGCGACAAGGTCGACCGGCCGTTCGGCGTCAAGAGCATCGAGACCGTGCGTGGCGTCGGCTACCGGCTGCGCAAGGACGGCGGATCCTGAGCCGGATCCCGATCAAGCTCAAGCTGACGCTTGCCTTCGCCGGCGTGATGGCGCTTGTTCTCTCGGCGACAGGCCTGTTTCTCTATCTCCGGCTCGGTTCGGACCTCGACCGAACGATCGACCAGGGACTGCGCGCTCGCGCGGACGAGGTGACGGCGCTCGTCAAGCAGGCCGACTCCGGACTGCGCGGGGGCGGTCGTCTGGCCGACAGCGACGAGACCTTCGCCCAGATACTCGACGCAAAGGGGCGCGTCATCGACGCGTCCTCTCAGTATGCACGGCGGCCTCTGCTGAGGCCGGGAGACCTGGCCCGGGCGCAGACGAGCACTACGTTGGTCGACCAGCAGGTGTACGTGAGGTCGGAGAAGGAGTCGACGCGCCTGCTGGCCACGCCCGTGCGCGCTCAGGACCAGCGGCTGATCGTCGTGGTCGGAAGCTCGCTCGAGAGCCGCGACGCGTCACTGCGAGACCTCGGCACGTTGCTCCTCGTGGGCGGCCCGGTGGCATTGCTGCTGGCGGCGCTGGCGGGCTACGGGCTCTCGGCGGCGTCCTTGCGGACCGTCGAGTCGATGCGGCGCCGCGCCGAGGAAATCTCCGCTGCCGCGCCGGGGCGCCGGCTGCCGGTTCCACCCGCCAACGACGAGATTGCTCGCCTTGGCCACACGCTGAACGACATGCTGGCGCGCCTGGAGGTCGCCTTCAATCGTGAGCGCACCTTCGTCTCGGACGCCAGTCACGAGCTGCGAACTCCGCTGGCGGTTTTGAAGGCCGAGCTCGAGCTTGCGCTTCGAAGAGGCCGCTCGCGGCAGGAGCTGGAGCAGGCGGTGCGCTCCGCGGCGGAGGAGACCGATCGCCTCGTGCAGCTGGCCGAGGACCTGCTCGTGATCGCGCGCTCGGACCAGGGTGGGCTTCCGGTCAGGCCGGCCCGCATCGATGCGGTCGAAGTGCTCAACGATGTCCGGGACCGCTTTGCGCTGCGCAGCGAGGAAACGGCGCGCCCGATCGTGGTCGAGGAAGCGGCGGTCGAGCTTTGGGCCGACCCGCTGCGCCTACGCCAGGCGCTCGGCAACCTCGTCGACAACGCGCTCCGATACGGGCAGGGGCCCGTTCGCCTCTATGTTCTCCAGGCGAACGGGGAGGTGGAGCTGCACGTCAGCGACGAGGGACCGGGCTTCCCGGCGGCATTCCTCGGCAAGGCCTTCGAGCGCTTCACGCGAGGGGACGAGGGCCGCGGCCGCGGCGGCAGCGGTCTGGGCCTGGCGATCGTGGAGGCGATCGCCAGGGCGCACATGGGCCGAGCCGGCGCGGCCAACCGCAGCGAGGGAGGTGCCGACGTCTTCTTGACACTCGCAGCCGCTCCACCCGGCGGTCGAGCGGCTGCCGGCGGCGACGCGACGCCCGACGGCACGCCTGGCAACGCACTGCCCCGCTAGCCGGATTCGAGCCGAGCGGCACCTCTCGGCCATCACGGGCCTGTTGGGAATTCAGGCACAGGCAGCTCGCGCGGAGCTGGCCATGCCCACCGGCGGCGAGTCGATTCTGCAGGTCAACTTCCAGACGGTGCTCGCTCTTCAGGCGGGCGGCATCGCCACCTACGTCGTGCCACTGGTGCCCGAGTACACGGCCTGAGCGACCACCCGCTGGCGATACCGGTGGCCTGCGTCGGCACTCCGGACCCGTCCGGATCGAACTGCAACGCGAGCACGAGCGCCGACGCCGCCCTGCCAGGCTTGGCGAAGGAGGGGGAGCGGGCGATCGTGTCGGTCCAAAGCCTGACGGTCAAGGACCCGGGATCCGACGGCTCACTTGGGTTCTGGTGCCCGCCGCAATGCACGACCGGCGACGAGTCGGTGTTCCTGCGGCAGGGCGTGTTCGCTCCCTGAGTCGGGCAGCTCGGAGCAGCGGTCGCCGGCGAAGGCTCGGCGGTAGCTGCCCATCGAGCTCAGGAATGGACGTCGCTGGGCGCGCTCTCGCGCAGGGCGCAGCGCAGGTGGTACCACGCGGCACGGAAGCGAATCGCGCCGGGGTCCGGCTCGACCGCGCTCCGGCACGTCGGGCATGATCCGAGTGGCCGGGGCGGCAGCGCTTTCTCGATCCTCCTCAGTTGCTGCCTCATGCGACGGCGCGGCGATATGACGGAGCTGCTGGTCATTGGCTCGTTCCCTTCCCGTGGAGCGCGGAGTGCCGACCTCGATTGGCGCTTACCCGCCCGCCCCGCGGGCAAACCGGCGGGAGCTCAGCGGGGCTCGACTATGAAGTCGAAGCTGCCCCGCCAGGGGCTCGAGCCGCGGCGGAGCCCGATCACGGCCCGCGGCTCGTAGATGGCGTCACCCGCGTTTTTGGCCTCTCCGGGCAGGGGCACGCCGACGAGCAGCCGCAGACCTGCTAGTTGTGGCCGTCCGGCCCCAGGTAGGCGAGCGTGAGGCCGATGATGAGGACGGTGCCGACCACGGCCAGCCCCAGCGCGGCGACCATCGAGGCCGTCGTGCCGCCGGCCAGTATCGCCGCCACGGCGAGCACGGTGAGGACGGTTATGCCCATGAAGGCCAGAAAGAGCTGCATGGCCAGTAAGAGTACCCCGCCGCGGGTGCGCGAAACCGGCGCGCCTACTTCATCGCGCGGGCGATCACCACGCGCTGGATCTCGTTCGTGCCCTCGTAGATCTGGGTGATCTTCGCGTCACGCATCATGCGCTCGACCGGGTACTCGGTGACGTATCCGTAGCCGCCCAGGACCTGGATCGCCTCGACCGTGACGTACATCGCGGTGTCGGAGGCGAACAGCTTCGCCATCGAAGTGTGCTTGCCGAGGCCGGGCTCGTTGCGATCCGCCATCGCGCAGGCCCGATAGAGCAGCTCGCGAGCTGCCGCCGTCCGCGTCTCCATCTCGGCGAGCTTGAACTGGATCGCCTGCAGCTCGATGATCGGCTTGCCGAAGGCGATCCGCTCGCGCGCGTAGCCGGTCGCATAGTCGGTCGCGCCCTGCGCGATGCCGACGGCCTGAGCCCCCGCTCCCAGGCGCGTGCGCTCGAGCGTCGCGAGCGCGACCGAGAGGCCCTTGCCTGGCTCGCCGATCATGTTCTCGCGCGGGACGCGAACGTCCTCGAACACGGGTTGGCCGGTGGGGGAGCCGCGAATGCCGAGCTTGTGCTCCAGCTTCGGCATCGAGAAGCCGGGGCGGTCCTTCTCGACGATGAAGGCGCTGCCGCGGCGGCTCTCGCGGTCGGTGATCGCGAACACGACGTAAAAGTCGGCGACACCGGCGTTGCTGATCCAGTTCTTGGTGCCGTTGATCACCCACTGGTCGCCCTCGAGGACCGCGGTCGTGCGCATCGACGCCGGGTCCGAGCCAGCCTCGGGCTCGGACAGGCAGAAGGCGGGGGACCACTCGCCGGACGCGCACGGCGGCAGCCATTTGCGCTTCTGCTCCTCACTGCCGAAGAGCTGAATCGGAAGCGTTCCCAGCTCCTGCACCATCAGGATCAGCGCGCTCGAGGCGCAGGCCTTGGCAACCTCCTCCACGGCCACGTTCAGCATCAGCGTGCCGGTACCGGTGCCGCCGTACTCGGTCGGGAACGGCAGCCCGAGCAGGTCGTGCTCGGCGAACAGCCGGCGGATGTCCCACGGGTACTCGCCCTTGGCGTCGATCTCCGCCGCGCGCGGCTCGACCCGCTCCTTCACGATCTGGCGGATCGTGTCGCGGAAGTCGAGGAAGTCCTGCGGCAGGGCGTAGACGTCGGCGCCGGTGGTGGTCGCGGTCGTCGCCATGGTCAGAGCATTACACGCGCTGGACCATCAGCGCGGCGCCGATGCCGGCCGCCGCCGGGATCGTCAGCAATCCGATCTCGAGGTCCCTGCTCTCCAGCTCGTCCACCAGCGAGGCCAGCAGGATGCCGCCGGTCGCGCCCAGCGGGTGGCCCATCGCGATCGCGCCGCCGTTCACGTTCACGCGCTCGAAGTCGAGGTCGAAGTGCCTGCCGTAGTGGAGGACGATGGCCGCGAACGACTCGTTGACCTCGAAAAGGTCCACGTCGCGCATCGTCATGCCGGCGCGCTCGAGCGCCTTGGCGCTGGCCGGCGCCGTCGCCGTCAGCAGCGGTGATTTCACTCCCGCGTTGGCGGCGGCCACGATGCGGGCACGCGGCTCGGCGCCGAGCACGGCGGCCTGGTCGCGGTTGCCGAGCAGCACCAGCGAGGCGCCGTCGACTATCTGTGGCGCGCTGGCGACGGTGTGCACGTGATCCAGCTCGCCCAGGTTCGGCAGCTTGTCGTCGATCACCCGGCGCGCACCGTCCTGCGCCAGGGCGGCGAAGGCCGGCTCCAGCGCCGATAGCTGCTCGATCGTCTGGCCGTCGCGGATCATCTCGTCGCGGTCCAGCAGTAGTTCACCGTCGCCGTCGCGGACAGGCACCAACGAGTGGTCGAAGGCGCCGCTGTCGCGGGCGGCCGCGGCGCGCTGGTGCGAGCGCAACGCGTATTCGTCGCAGTCCTCACGCGAGATGACGCCCAGCGTCGCGACGATGTCGGCGGCGACGCCCATGTGCAGGAAGCCGGAGGCCGACGCGACCTCGGGGTCCGCGAACATCGGCCCACCGTCGGCGAACAGCGGCACGCGTGACATCGACTCCACTCCACCGGCCACGGCGAGGTCGTCGACGCCGGCGTCGATCTTGGCCGCCGCCGTGGCGATTGCGTCGACCCCGGAGCAGCACAGGCGCGAGATCGTGCCGCCGGAGGAGAGGTAGCTCCAGCCGGCGAACAGCGTCGCTGCGCGGGCGACGTTCGAGCCCTGCTCCGCGGTCTGCGTGTTGCACCCGACCGTGACGTCGTCGACCCGAGCGGTGTCGAGCCCGTTGCGCTGCTCGAGCGCTCGGAAGAGCGTCGCCAGCAGCTCGACCGGCCTCGTCTCGGCGAGCGAGCCCTTGGCGCTGCCGCGGCCCCGAGGCGTGCGCACGGCGTCGTATACAAACGCCTCCATCGTCAGCCCGGCTCTGCCGTCGGGGAGAGCGACGCGCCGGCGCTCATCCGGCGATCACGAAGCTGACCACGGTCGTGCAGCTGCCGCCGACGTTGAGCGTGGCGGCGGTGCGCGCGCCGTCGACCTGGTACTCACCGGCGTTTCCCGTCACCTGCTTGGAGGTGTCGAGCAGCATGCGAACGCCTGTCGCGCCGACAGGGTGGCCGAGGCCGATCAGCCCACCGCTGGGGTTGACAGGCAGCCTGCCGTCGCGATCGATCACGCCCTCCTCGACGGCCCGCCACGAGGCGCCGGGCTCCGTGAGGCCGAAGTGGTCGAGCGCCGCGTATTCGGTGATCGTGAAGCAGTCGTGGGTCTCGATCAGGTCGAGTTGCTCGGGCCCGGCGATGCCGGCACGGCGGTAGGCATCCGTGATCGCCTCGCGCAGGTGCGTGAACAGATACGGCGAGCCCTCGCTCAAGCGCAGCTTGTCCGCCAGCAGCATCGGCGCCGTGCGGTGGCCCCAGCCCCGTATCGTGGGCAGTTGCTCCAGCGACATGCCGCGGCGGCGTGCGTACTCCCGCGCGTAGTTCTCACCTGCGAGCACGACGGCGGCAGCGCCGTCGGTGATGCGTCCGCAGTCCTGCTTTCGCAGCCGGCCCTCTATGACGGGGTTCACCTCGTCGTCGGGCGCGAAGTCGCCGGGGGCGAACCGCCAGCCGCGCGCCTGCGCGTTCGGGTTGCGGGCAGCGTTGGCGAAGTTGACCTCTGCGATGCGTGCCAGGTGCTCGTACTCGAGGCCCCAGCGATCGGCGTAGGCGTCGGCGATCTCGCTGAACAGAGCGGGCCACGGAAAGCGGGCGTCCTGCGCCTCGCGACCCGCCCATGCCGCGGAGCCGAGATGCTCGGCCGCGGTCTGCGCGTCGACGTTCCTCATCAACTCGGCGCCGACCACGAGCGAGACGTCGTAGCGCCCCGCCTCGATGTCGGCCATCGCGGCCAGCGCCGCGACGCTGCCCGAAGCACAGGCGGCCTCGTGGCGCGCGGTGGGAAGGCTCGCGAAGGCGGGGTGGATGGCGGCGACCATCCCGCCGAGCTGTGCCTGGCCGCAGAACAGCTCCGCCGCCAGGTTGCCGACGTGAGCGACCTCGACGTCCTGCGCCGGAACGCTCGTCTCTTCGAGCGCGCCGCAGACGGACTCCTCCAGCAGCTCGTAGATGCCGGCGCCCTCCTTGGCCAGGTTGCGGGCGAAGTCTGTCTGGTAACCGCCCAGGATGTAGGTCGCAGGCGGTGGGCTCATGCTCGCCTCCACTCGAGCACATGCCGGCGCTCGCCGGTGTCGGCGCTGAGCGTGAGCCGCTCACCGTCCAGCTCCAGCCCGCGCACCTGCTCGGTGTCGCGGAAGCGCTCGTTGGCGGACAGCTCGACCTGGTGCACGACGGTGTCGCCCTCGAGCCTGAACGGCCCGCCGTAGTTGAGGTAGTCGTCGCGCCCATCGGCCATCGCGCGCGGAGCGATGCTGACCTGCATGTAGCCGTCGGCGCTGTATATGAGCAGGCCCTTGGGATCAGGGCCGAACGGCTGCTCGCGCTCGCCGCTCGTCGAGCTGACCTCCCAGCTCACCAGCCGCCAGCTTCCGCTGATGTCGTCGCTCACCTCTACCTCGGAAGCGCGGCACTCATGCCGACCCCCGGCGTGCCGGCGCTCACGCCGACCCCCAGCGTGTCGGCATTCATGCCGACCCACCGGGCAGGCGCTCGCCCGGAATCCAGGTGGCGTGGAAGCCGAGCGGGACTCTGACCGGCATCTTGATCCGGCACAGTGGCCCGGCCTCGACGTCGCGTGCGTCGAGCACGTCCACCTCCGAGTGCCCCTCGCGCTCGTCGTACACGTACGAAACCAGATAGCCGTCGTCCTCCTCCAGTGCGCCCGGCCGTGGAGCGAACGGGGCCTCGCTGCCCCAGCGCCCGTCGCCGAACCAGTGCGTGCGCGACGATCCGGAGTCGACGTCGTACTTCATCAGGCCGTCGAAGAGCAGCGACTTCTCGGGCGAGATGTGCATGTTGTAGGCGAAGCGGCTCGGCCGGCCGACAAGTCCCTGGTTGATCGAGGGGAATTCGCTGTTGTCGTCGTCGAGCACCTGCTCGCTGGTGCGGCCGGTGCGAAGGTTGAAGCGAAAGCGGTGCAGGTGAGCGTCGAGTCGCAGGTAGCTCAGCATCTGAGCGAGCGGCCCGTCGAGGTCCTCGCGCGGCTCCGGCTGCTTTACGCGGCAGACGTCGAGCACGACCTCGTCGCCCTCCTCGCGCGCATTGATCGAGTGGTAGATGAAGCACGGGTCGGCCTCGAACCAGCGCACCTGCTCCGCGCTTCCGTAGCGGGGGATGACACCGAAGCGGCTCGGCATGCTGCGCTCGAAGTGCAGCTTGAAGCGACCGGCGCGTGCCGCCTCCTTGTCGTTGACCAGTGGCAGGTCCATCAGGATCGAGTGACGCTCCGTGATCGCCATGTCGTGCGGCAGCCGCGGGCCTGGCAGGTCGATCGGCACGAAGTGCCGGATCGCACCGTCCGGCCCGACCACCCCGTAGCGCATGTAGGGCGGCTTCATCCCGTAGTCGAAGAAGCACAGCTCGCCGGTCCGTTCGTCCACCTTCGCGTGCGCGGAGACCTCGCAGCGAAGCGTGCCCCCAAAGTCCTCGGCACCGATCGTCTCCAGCGTCACCGGGTCCATCGCGTAGGGCTTGCCGGCGCGGTACCAGAGCGCGAGCAGCTTGTTGTTATGGAAGACGACGTCTGTGTTGGCCGTGTCCTTCTCCGGCTCGCCCGGTGGGTTGTCCTTCCAGGGCTCGATGATGCCGTGCCACAGTGGGCCGGCGGCCTTCTGCTCGCGCTCGAAGCCATCTGTTCGAATCCAGCGGTTGCGGTACACCGCCCGTCCCTCGCTGAAATGGACGGCGTGCACCATGCCGTCGCCGTCGAACCAGTGGTAGCGCCCGCTGGGCTCGAACTGCGGGTTGGGCCCGTTGCGGACGTAGACGCCGTTCAGGTCCTCCGGGATCTTGCCCTCGATCTCGAACTCGTCGAGCGTCAGCTCCTGCTGCGTCGCGGCGTACGGCCCCTCGAGGTACGGGTTGAACTCAGCGGTTGCGACGTCGAGGCGATCGAGGTGAAGGCTCATTGACTCCTCCCGGCGGAACGTGGACGGCGGTAAGCCCAAACTACATTAAAAACGGCCGGCGCCGTGGAGATTCCCCTGATCACTTGCCGGGGCGCTGGGCTATGGTTGAAGTGACGTTCCCAAGCGCGACTGGGGCTGAGCGGATGGCGATGTCGAACATAGACGTGCTGCTCGACCTCTATTCGGCGTTCAATCGCCGCGACATCGAGGGTTTGCTGGCCGCCTTCGATCTCGAGATCGAGATCGAGCAGACCTGGGATCTCGAGTACGCGGCTCTGCTCCTGCGTGTGCTGGGACCACGCTTCGTGATCCTCTCCGGCGGTTACCGCGGGTTGGACGAGGTCAGGCGGCTGTTCGAGAGCGTGTGGGAGATCGCCGAGTGGTTCCGTGTCGACGCCGAGGACTACGTCGCCGTCGGGGACCGCGTCGTCGTGCCACTTCGGCTCAGCGCCAAGGCGAAGGCGACGGGGATCGAGGGAGAGGCTCGCACCGCTCATCTCTGGACTCTGCGTGACGGCAAGGCCCTGCGGTTACAGGTCTACGCCACAAGCGACGGCGCGATTGCGGCCGCGAAGGAGCTACAGGCGGGCTGACGCCGCGAGTTCAGGCCGAGCGTTGAAGGCCGACCATGTCGGCCGAGCGGGCGAGCCGGGCGAGTGCCCGTGACTCGAGCCGGCGGACTCGGTCTCTGGTGATGCCAAGCCGCCTCACCACGGCCTCGATCGTCTCCGGATCCCCGTCGAGGCCGTAGCGCAGCTCGACGACCTGGCGCTCCGGCTGGGGCAGCTTGCAGAGAGCCTTGAGCAGTGACTCTCGCTGCATCGACAGCTCCACTTCCTCGGGCGGCTGGGCCTGCTCGCAGACCAGCATGTCGCCGAGCGAGGCTTCGTCGCTGTCGCCAACCGGCGTGTCGAGGCTCGTGACGGCGCGCGTCCCCTCCCGCAGGTCGCGAACCTGGCTCAGTGGCAGCCGGGCGGCGTCCGCGATCTCCTGCTCGGTCGGCTCCCGTCCCAGCTCGGCCGTCAGCGTCCGTTCGATATTGCGCAGCTTGCGCTCACGCTCGACCATGTAGACCGGCATGCGGATCAGGCGGGACCTGTTCGAGATGCCGCGGTCGATCGACTCCCGGATCCACCAAACCGCGTAGGTGGAGAATTTGTGACCCCGGCGCCAGTCGAACTTCTCGGTTGCGCGGATGAGACCCAGGATGCCCTCCTGGATCACGTCCAGCAACGGCAGCTGATGATTTTGGTAGCGCTTGGCGAGCGAGATGACGAGACGCAGGTTGGAGTTGATCATCGTGTCCTTGGCGCTGCGGTCTCCGCGTTCGATGCGCTTGGCCAGCTCTATCTCCTCGCCGGCGCTGAGCAGCGGATAGCGGCCGACCTCGTTCAGGAACAGTCCGAGCACGTCCACACCCGGAGCCTGGTCCGGCTCGATCTGTGGGAAAGCACCAGGGGCGCCGTATGGGACGCTACTTCCTGCGCTCATTTCTTTCCTCCCGATAGGGCCGTCCTGGCCCGTCGCCTGCGGGCAGCCTACTCCGGTGGGTGGATAAAGAAAAGGCTGAAAAAAACTAGGCGGTAACTGACTGTACGGTCAAGAACTCCTTCTGCATCTCGAGCACGCGGTCGCTCCAGGCGAGCAGCTCCTGGACGGCGGGATCCTCGCGCACGGGCCTCACCGCCACAGCCAGCGGGGCCGACATCGCCGCCAGGGCGACGTCGGCCAACGTGACCGTGTCACCGACAAGGTGATCGCGACCCCCGAGCCTTGCGACCGCTGACTCCGCGGCCCTGCGCGCCTCCGCTTCGTCGTAGCGATTCTGCCGCTCGCTCATTCCAAGCCGGAGACGAAGACCGAGGCGGGCCAGCCGAGCCAGTGCTGTCTGGACAGCAGCCGGAGCCCCGGGAAAGAAGAGCTTTCCAAATCGATCGAGGCGGGAGGTGATGTTCCAGTAGGCCAGGCGGCGGGTGAGCGCCATGAAGGTCTCGTCGGCCCAGGCCTCGAGGATCATGCACTCGGCTCGCTGCTGCGCGTCGGCGGGGAGCAGCGGAGGGTCGGGGTAGGCCTGTTCGAGATGGAGCAGGATCGCGGTGGAGTCGGCCACCGTGCGGTCCCCGTCGACCAGCGCCGGCACCAGGAGCTGGCCGGTCTCACGCAGCAGCCGCCGGCGCCAGAGCGGGTTCACATCGACCGTCTCATAGGCGAGGCCCTTCAGGTCCAGGGCCTTGCGGACCTTGACGCAGTTGTGGCTGAAGGCGATCTGATGCAGGCGCAAGCCGACATTCTCGCAATGATGCGGGGGTGACGTCTGTGCCCCAGGGGTCGAAGCGTGCGCAATTCCGCCAGGGCCCGTTCACCCTTGAGGTGCGCTGCTGGTGGCGTGCGATGAAGCGAGCCGTGAGCGCGTTCAGGGAGAAGAACCTGATGGACTCGGCCGCCGCGCTCACCTACTACGCCGTGCTCTCGATATTTCCGATGCTGATCGTGCTGGTCGCGCTTCTGGGCCTGCTCGGCCAGTATCCGGGGACGACCAACGCGATGCTCAACATCATCGACGAGGTCGGCCCGAGCTCGGCTGTCGACACCTTCCGGGCACCGATCGAGGACGTTGTGAAGAGCAAGAGCGACGCCGGCGCCCTGCTGGGAATCGGTCTCGTCACGGCGCTCTGGTCCGCGTCCGGCTACATCGGGGGGTTCATGCGCGCGGCGAACATCATCTACGAGGTCGAGGAGCACCGGTCGTTCTGGCTGCGGCGACCGCTTCAGATCGTGATGACGATCGCGGTGGTGCTGTTGCTGGCGGTGCTCGCGATCCTGCTGGTGGTGACCGGCGGGCTGGCGGAGGCGATCGGTCACCAGATCGGCCTCGGCGACAGCGTGCTGAAGGCGTGGTCGATCGCGAAGTGGCCGTTGCTGGCGCTCGTCGTGATGACGATCGTTGCTGCGCTCTATTACCTCGCTCCGAACGTGAAGCAGCCGGGCTTTCGTTGGATCACCCCCGGTGGGTTCTTGGCCGTGTTCCTGTGGGTCGCAGCATCGGCGGGTTTTGCCCTCTACGTCACCAGCATCGCCTCCTACAACTCGACCTACGGCGGTCTCGGCGCCGTTGTCGTGTTTCTGATCTGGCTCTGGATCTCCAACCTCGCGCTGCTGTTCGGGGCGCAGTTCAATGTCGAGCTGGTGCGCGCTCGCGAGCTGGTGGCCGGGATACCCCGTGAGGACACCGTTTCGCTCGAGCTTCGCAGCGAGCCGTCCGATAGAAGTGGGGTAGACGCCGAATAGCCCCGGTTTGGCGGCGGCCGTTTCTATAATCGGCAGACCTGCGGGCGAAGTGTTGTGGTGGCACAGGAGCCTTCCAAGCTCCGAGGGCGGGTTCGATTCCCGTCGCCCGCTTCGAGTCACTTGCATTCGTAGGAGCGCCCAGGCCTGGCGCGGCGATCTCTACCATTGCGCGGATGTCAGCCGAGCCCGCGCGCGTCGCCGTCTTCGGCCCGCATCCATTGCTCTCGATCACCGTCGAGCGTCGCGGAAGCGACGGGGACGACGTGCACGTCCACTCCGGCGGCCAGGGTGTCTGGGTGGCGCGCATGGCGGGCGAGCTGGGTGCTGACCCGATCCTCTGCGGCTTCTGCGGCGGCGAGACCGGAAAGCTGCTGGCGCCGTTGCTGGAGGAGATGTCGGGCGAGGTGCGGTTGGTGCGGACCACCGGCAGCAGCGGGGTATACGTGATCGACCGCCGCTCGGGGGAGCGTGACTTCATCGCTCAGCACTGGAGCGACCCGCCATCGCGCCACGAGGCCGACGACCTTTTCTCGATCGCCTGCGCCGCTGCCCTGGAGAGCGAGGTGCTGGTGGTCTGCAGCACCGTGCCCAAGGACGCGCTGCCCCTGGAGACGTACGGCGACCTGGTCGGCAATGCACGATCCAACGGCACGCAGGTGGTGGTGGACCTGTCGCCACCTAACCTCAACAGCGCACTCGAGGGCCGGCCGACGGTCGTCAAGCTGGACGACTGGCAACTGGGGGAATACGCGCAGGACGACATGACCGACCCGGAGAAGCTGCGCGCCGCGGCAAGGCGAATACTGGAGGCAGGCGCGGAGACAGTGCTGGTGACACGCGGCGGCGATCCCGCCCTCGTCCTGCGTGGCGCGGACGTGTGGGAGCTGCGGGCGCCGAGGTTCGTCGGAGGCTCGACCGAGGGCTGCGGCGACTCGATGGTGGGTGCGCTTGCCGCGACGCTCGCCCGCGGCTTCCCGCTCGAGGAGGCGCTGCGCTGGGGAGCCGCGGCGGGCGCCACGAACTTCCTGCGCCATGGTCTCGGCTCGGGCGCGCGCGACGTCGTCGCGGACCTCTACAAGCGCGTCGAGCTACAGCGTCTCTGAATCAGGCCGGTGCGAACGGTGCCGCGACGGGCTTGCCGGCGAGTATCCCGCGCGGCCCCTCGTTGGCGATCCAGTCCAGGTGCGGCTTCAACAGGTCGATGCTCCCGAGCCGGGCGAGCCCGGGCGAAAGTTGGACTGGGCGCCCGGCGTGGGAGGAGTGAGCGTCGGAGCCAAGCAGGTGCAGCAGCCCGCGGCGTGCCAGCTCCAGCAGCGTGTCCGAGGCCGGCCCTTCGGCGACCAGCGCGGCCGTGGCCTGGATCAACGCGTGCCTTTCGACCAGCGCGGCGACCCGGTCGAAGAAGTCACCGGCCGCATGACGCTCCGGGTGCGCGATAACGGTCTGGAAGCCCCGCTCGGTCAGCTGCTCGACGGTGTGCTGAAGCGTGTCGCTCAGCGGTCCGGCCTTCGGCTCGATCAGGAGCCAGATGCCGGCTCCCCCGAGAGACACGCGTCGCAGCGTCTCGTCGTCGAGCCGCTCGACCTCTTCCTCGGCAACCTCGCCGCCGACCGCGACCCGGATGGCAATGCCCTGTCGCTCGAGCTCGGCGTTCACCACTGCGACTCGACTCTCGAGCTCTTGCGGCGCGACCTCGTGGTCGGGACGGATGTGGGGCGTCGCACAGACCACCTCGATCTCGTCCGTCTCCGCCTGGCGCGCCATCGCAACGCTGTCCTCGAGGTCGATCGCGCCATCGTCGAGGGTGGGGAGGATGTGGCAGTGGAGATCGATCAGCGGGGGTGCTCGCTTTCGGTCGGTGGGCAGCCTGACGGGTGCATCTCCCGCGGCGCCATAGGCTAGTCCCGACCGTGGTCCGAGCCCGTCCGGCAAGCTATCCTGAGCACCCCGGGGCGTAGCGCAGTCTGGTAGCGCACTCGGCTGGGGGCCGAGCGGTCGCTGGTTCAAATCCAGTCGCCCCGATCAACACTGAGCCCCGCCAACAGGCGGGGCTTTCGTGATTGATCGGGTTGACCGGAATGGATCTGAACCAGCGAAGCTGGTTCAGAGCGAGCTGCTAATCAAGCAGCTCGCGACCTGAGGTTGTCAAGAACAGCAAGGCCCAGGTCATCGAAGCAGCCGGTCTGTCCGAGAAAGACGCTTAGGCCGACTCCAGTAAGGACCCCTCAGGTTGGTTCAAAGCCGTCTCATCGGAAGGACCGGGCTAGACGGCTGCGCGATACTGCGCGGATGTCGCAGAACGTCGAAGCGCTGCGTGAGGCCTACGAGCTTGTGAACACGCACTTCGCCCAACTGAAGGGCGGTGACCTCGATGCCCTCTTGGCCTTCTTCGATCCTGACGTAGTCATCGAGTTCGTCGGCGTACCCGATCCCGCGACCTACCACGGGCACGACGGCGTGCGCAGTTGGTTCAACGACGCCTTCGGCCCCTGGGCCGCTGTCCACGTCGAAGCCGAGGACATAAGAGAGTCGGGGCTGTGGACCGTCGCCCTGCTTCGTACATCTCTGCGCGGAGAGGCGAGTGGTGTCGAGTTGGAGCTTTCGACAGCCGCCTTCCACCAGTTTCGCGGCCGCAGGATCGTGCTCGACCGCGTGTATCTGGATCGCGACGAGGGCCTCGAAGCTTTCGGCCTCAGGGAGTAGGCGATGTCGAAGGAGAACGTGGAGATCGTCCGTCGGTTCTACGAATTCGGGGAACGCGGGGATATGGAAGGGTTGGCGAAGCTGGTCCATCCGGACGTTGAGCAACATGGGACCGTCGGCGGCCTCGAGGAAGGCCGCGTCATTCGTGGCCTCAGCGAGATCAGGCGGGACTACGAGAGAGTCGAGGAGCAATGGGATGAGCACCGGATCGAGCCGCAGGAGCTCATCGACGCCGGTGATCGGGTGGTTGTCCTCCAACGCGAATACCAGCGCGGCAGAAACAGCGGGGTAGAGCTTGTGGTCGACACGGCGACCATTCTCGACCTGCGTGACGGGCGCATCGTTCGCATTCAGGGGTACATGAACCCCGTTGAAGCCCTCGAAGCCGTCGGCTCGCCCCGATAACCACGCCGCCGAGCCTCAGCGGCTCGGCTTGCGCTTCTTCAGCTTCGGCTCGACCGTCTTCTTGACGGTCCGTGTGTTCCCGGCCGAATCCTTGACCGTGGCGGTCAAGCGCAGCGAGAGCTTGCGCTTGCGCTCGAGCAGCCGGCCCAGCCTCCGCGGCAGCGTCAGGTTGACCGTTCTGCGGGTATTCGCGCCGACCGTGAAGGCCTTGGCCCTGAGCTTGATCCGCCGCTTGCGCGAGACCGATACCGACTTTGTTGTCGCACCGGACAGGCCGCCGGACACCGAGAAGCCGTTCCTGTTGGTGACCCGAACCTTGACGGGCCCCTTGGTGGGGATTCGCTTCGCCACGAGGCTGAGCGTCACCTGTGTATTGACGCCGAAGGCGAGCAGCCCGCCCGCGCCGGCCGCGCCTCCGGCGCCCGAGGCGGGGGTCGCAGGGAACTCGCAGTTGGTCAGCATGTCGAGCCCCAAGTCCGCTGTGGCGGTATCGACACCCGGCCCGCAGTCGGCGGTGTCGGCTTTGCCGTCACGCACGTCGATCGCGTCGGCGCCTCCGAGCCCGCGGATCGTGTTCGTCGCGAGGTTGCCCGTGAGCCGGTCGTCGAACGGAGAGCCGATGAGGTTCTCGACTTCGAGAAACGTGTCGTTGTCCGCGCCGCCTGAGGAGACTCCCGTGGTCAGGTTCGCGGTCACCCCAGCGGGGGCCTGCTCGTAGCTGACAGTGTCCACGCCGTTTTGGCCTTCGAGGGTGTCCGGGCCGCCGCGGCCCTCCAGCGTGTCGTCGCCACCACTGCCGTTGAGCAGGTTCGCTCCGTTGTCCCCCCGCAGAGTGTCGGCGAACACCGTGCCCTGAACGGCCTCGATCTCGCTGAGCGTGTCCATGCCCGAGCCCGTGGGCTGGGGCCCGGCCAGGCCCAGGTCGACGGTCATCCCCGCCTGCGCCAGGTCGTGGCGGTACGTGTCGCCCGCTCCCGCCCCCCCGCGCAACAGGTCGTCACCCGGGTTCAGGTCGTCGCCGATCAGGACGTCGTCGCCGGCGAAGCCGTTCACGTCGTCGTTACCTTCGCCGCCTTTCAGCAGGTCTCCGCCCGGCGAGTCGCTCCCCTCGATCGTGTCGTTTCCGGGCCCACCATTGATCTCGAGGAAGCCGGGCTGGTTGAACGGGTCGTTGCCCGTGCCCTGCCCACCCCGGGCCCTGATTTGGTCGTTGCCAAGGCCGCCGTCGAGGAACCACTCGTCGAATTGCTGGGTGAGGAAGAACTCGGAGTCGGGCGAGGGGTCCCCGACGCCCGCATTCCAGTTGATCCTGCTACTTGTGCCCAACACCCAGTAGTCGTCCCCGGGCGTGCCGCCGATCTGCATCCGGTCGTGTATTCCGCCGTTCGGAAGGATGGTGAACTCGATCTCCGAGTAGAGAGCGTTTCCATTCTCCAGCGTGGCCCCCGGACCGAAGCTGGTGGGCGAGTTGATTGCAACGGTGGTGTTCCCGTCGTTGGAGGCCGGCGTGTCGGGATTGTCAGAGTTGTCGACGGCGAGGACACTGTCGATGTTCGTCGTTGTCGCCTGGCCGCCAGTGCACGTGACGATCGGGCCCTGCTGGCGCACCAAGATTTCTCCAGTCGCTAACGCCTGGAACTGGAGCGAATCGTTGTTCGCGCCCATCTGCACGCGGAGCTGGCTCCCGACGGCGTCGTACTGGCAGGTGATGGCCGCGCCGGCACTCGGAGCGAACGCGAGCGTACCCGCCACGACGGCGATGACCGCTATGAGTCTCGTTGCTCGGGCCAAGTTCGGCATCCCCCGGCCGACTTTAGGGGAATTCAGTGTCGCCTGGCCAGTGAAACTGCAGGGCGAAGGGTCCCTTTGGCACGATGACTTTCGGACCGCACCGCGGTCCTGGTTGGAGAACTCGATAGATCACTCCGAGGAGGCTTCATCGAGATGGAGCAGCACGCCAGTGGTCCTGCGGTAGAGAGCCTGGATGCGTTGATCGGCGAATGGAGCATGGAAGCGGCCTTTCCGGATCCGCCGCCGACCGGCATCGGGGGACACACCGTGTTCGAATAGATGCCGCTTGGCGCGATTCCGCCTACTTCAAGACGCGGAACCGGAGATTGGTCGGTTGCCCCAACGGTGTGACGTCGACCGTCTCGAGATCGATTCGCCTGCTTCCCGGTTCCCCGAACAACCGCACGCCGTCGCCGAGCAGGACGGGCAGGAGTTGGATCAGGATCTCGTCGACGAGCCCTGCGTCGAGACATTGCCTGGCCACGTTGGCGCCGAGCACCAGCAGGCTCTTTCCTTCGGCGGCCTCGAGCGCCGTCGTGACGGCGTCACGGATGTCGCCTGACAGGAACGTGATCGTCGGATTCTCTTCGTCGTCGGGCGGATCGTGCGTGAGGATGAACTGCGGCCCCGTCCAACTCCCGCCGAACGGCTCGCTCGTCTCGGGACGCTCTGCCTTCCTGCCCACCTCGTAGCTGCGCCTGCCCGCCAGTATCGCCCCCGTCGTCCTGATCACCTCCTCGGTTTCCTCGTCCGGCACCTGCGGGTACTCGAACACCCAATCCATCGCATCGTCAACCCCTGCGATGAAGCCGTCCAGCGACATCGCCGTGTGCACCAGAACCTGTTCCATGGCGTGAGTTTTACCCGCTGATCGTCAACGGCACCCCGCTGCCGATGCGCCTCGCCATCCACGTGATGGAGCGTGTGCTGAGCCGGACGCAGCCGTGCGAGACTGCGGATCCGAGCGCGCCAGAGAGGTTATTGGTCCCGTGCAGGGCGATCTGGCCCGGGCCGCCCTCGAATTCCTGCAGCACGGCAGACCGCGCGCTGGTCGCGAGTGCGAACGGACCGCCGGGGTGTCCAGAGGAGAGCGCAACGGCCTCTTCGACAAAGAACTCGCCACGTGGAGTCGGCGTCGAGGGCTTGCCCACGACGGCACCGAAGCGGCGCTTGACGCGGCCGTGGTGGTAGACGCTGACCCGGCGGGCGGAGAGGTCGAGAACGATGTGCCACGCCGTTGATGTGCGCCTGGTCCGGTCGGCGGGGATCCAGCCCTTGTGTTCGTTGGGCCGCCCGGGCAGCCGGACCTGCACCCAGGATTGTCCGCCGCGGCGCGCACGGCCGAGCACCGGGAGGACGGTTCGCACGCGAGTGAGCGGCCGCCGAGCCGTGACGGTCTCGATCCGGTGTGCCCGCACGCTTGGCGCGGTTCGCGCGACGTGATTTTGCATCAGCCTCACGAGCGGCTGGCTCGCGGCCACTCTGGAGCCGGCGGCTGGTGCCGGGGCGACGAGCACAGAACCGGCGCAGGCCGTCAGCATCGCCACCCCAAACGCCCGAACCCCCCGGCGCAAGCCGGAGGGTCGGGGTACGGCGCCGGTGGGTTGGCTCAACCGGTGAACTGCGAGGGGCCGCGGCGCGGGTTGAGTACGGCCGACGCTGCGGCGCAGGCCCGGTAGCGCATTGTCAGCGTCCGGGTGCGGGTGTCGTCCTTGAACGTGACTCGGGCCCTGACCACGTGTCTACCACCGGGTGCGGCTAGCACGTAGACCCGGAACGGTGACCTGATCCGAGTGCCGATGGACCTGCCGTCCAGGGTAAAGACGACGCGCTGGATCTGGTGGCCGAAGACTCTGGCGCGGAACCCGGCCCTGCAACGATCGCCCGCGATCGACCCAGGCCGCAGCCTCGCGGCACCGGGGCGGACGGAGGACGTTGGCGCCGCAGCACCCGAGCCTGGCGTCCCCGGCGACGACAATCCGGCTCCGCACGCGGAGGCGTCTAGGACATTTCTGATCAGGCTGATTCCGGCGTTGCGGGCGAGGACCCGCCCGGCCACAGTGGCCCTGTCGTTGAGCGAGATGGCCGTGAGAGCCATCACGTTGCCCTTGAACGCAGTCGTGGTATCAAGCGTCGCCGAGCTGCCGATCTGCCAATAGACGTTGCAGGCAGACGCGCCGTTGGTCAGCACGACCGAGCTGCCCGGTGCCGTGGTCAGCGCCGAGCCGATTGCAAACACGAACTGCGCGTTGGGGTTGTTCTGGGCGTCGAGGGTCAGGGCGCCCGTGAGCTGCGCAGATGACGTATACCGGTAGGCCCCGGCGGTCAGCGTCCTGTTGCCGAGGTTCGTGGTCGAAAGGTCGGTCGCGGGTGTGGACGCAGCCGCGACGTTGTAGGCAGTGGTGAGGTCGGCCTGCGCCTGGTTGGCAACAGCGTCGTTGTTGTTGGTGGAGCCGTTGACAACGGCGGGGGACCCGAAGCCGGTGAGCGATGTTCCGGGAGCCACTCCGAGATTGCCGTTGAGCACCGATGGACCGGTGTTCGTAACGGCGGAGCCGCCGAGGACCACGAAGGTACCAGCGGTGGCGAGATTGACCGGGGCGGCGTGCGCGGCAGCCGGGATTGCGACGAACACGAAGGCCATGGCGAGGCAGAGCGCGGCACGGGTGGTGCGCCTGCGACGGGTCGGGTTGGACATAAGAGTCCTCCCTTATTGATGAGCAGCCCTACGACGTGCCTGTGGTCGCCTGATCACTCATGCGAGCGATCGAGGATCTCCTCTGGTGTTTGTCTTGCATCGTCACGAAGCAAGCGCACCATGAGTCCGCGGGACAACAGACGTCCACGCGTACTCCGTTTGGAGGGCGTGGTGTGCGCCATTGCTGTCGATGCATCATGTGACGGTTGTTCACCTGCCGACCTCAGCCCGTCTGGCTGACTGCGCCGACACCTGGCCTCCGCCCAGACACCGAGTGGGATTCCAGGAAACGGCGACGCCGGGACTGGAGTCGCGAAAGGCAGGTCGAGACATGCGCAGTCCGTGGCGCCGGAGGATGCTGCTCTTCACCATCACCTCGTTCGCCGTTCTTGGGCAGGCGAGCTCGGCTGCCGCTGCGCGTCCACTTCCGCCCTGCGGTCCGGCGGCATTCACGGGCAGCGTCGGATCTCACTCTTCTCGAGCTGCCGCCAA
>JBBQNR010000039.1:0-26371 GCA_038330145.1 Solirubrobacterales bacterium | reverse complement strand
ACCCGGCAGTCGGCGCAGCCGCCTGAGCGACTGAGCGCGGGCTCGTTCGAGGATCACTGCGGCAGGGCGCCCCCGGCCTATCTCGTCGAAGGCGCTGCTCTCGGGTCAGGCGGGGCCGACGCGGTGCATCATGAAGTTCTGGGACTCCTCGTCACCTCCCTTGAAGATCCCGATCGGGGCGCCGCTGGTCTGCGTTGCCCGTAGCTCGACGTACTCGCCGGCGTTGAGCTTCGTCTGCGTCGTCACCTGCTGGTACACGAAGTTGGCCGCCGCAGGGACCGGGATCAGCGACACGCCGACCCGCCGGCCGTCGTTGCGGCGGATGACCAGAAGGCGGGAGCCGCCGGCGGCCGTGTCCCACTCGACCTGCCCGGTGATCTCGTATACGCCGGCGACCGGCGCCGTCAGCCGCGTCGGGTCCGAGCTCGGGGCATGGAGGTTGGCGGTGTCGAAGGACTCCGAATCGAAGCTCAGCACCGCCTCGACCCCGCTCTGGGTCGTCACCGCCGCGGTGCTCTCCACCCGCGCCGCGGGCACGAGGCCGATCTTCGACGGTCCGATGGCGCCGTCGACGACGTTGTCGGCCAGCCGCGCCTTCGGCACCTTCGCAAGCCGGGACTCGCGGACCTCCCTCGGTCCGACGCTGTTGCGCCGCAGGCGGTTTCCGGCCAGCGAACGCGGCGTGATGCGCTTTCCGTTGATGAGCTTGGCCCGCTTTGCGACATCGACGACCTGGTCGGCGGCGGCCGACCCTCCGAACGCCACCAAAAGCGCCACAACGGCGACGGCCATCGCGGGTGAGGGCCGGTGCCTCCCAAGCCACTTGAGCATCTGATCCTCCTGAACGTTGACGAAAGGGCGCGCCGAAGATAGCGCGCAGGTGGGTCAGTGCAGGAAGTCGATCAGCACCGGAACGATCCGCTCGTGCGCGTCTTCCTGGAGGTAGTGCCCGGCATCCTCCAGCCGGGTGACGTCGGCGTCGGGGAAGGTCTTCAGCCACAGTTGCTCGAGCACCTGAGGCGTGAACGCGATGTCCTTCATCGCCCACACGATCCGCACCGGCTTGGATCGGAAGTGCTGCTCCAGGCCCTGCTCGACCTCCGCCATCAGGTCCGAGACCGGACCCTCGGGCCCTGAGGGGATCTGGCGCGGGAAGACCAGGATCGGCGTGCGGCTGGACCAGGTCGGGTGGGGCTGGCGGTAGGCGTGCTTGACCTCGGTCGTGAGGCGCTCATGGTGCATGACTCCGGCCCGGAACAGGAAAACTCGCTTGAACAGGTCGAGGCCCTTGACCATCACCTCGCCCACGCCGGGAGTCCTGAAGAGGCGAATCGGCAACGGCAGGTCGACCTTGCCGGGCGGCCGGTGGGCGAACGTGTTCAGGATCAGCAGCCGGTCGACGCGCTCGGGGTGCAGGGTCGCCCAGCGCAGCCCGATCGGCCCGCCCCAGTCCTGCGGCACCACCGTGGCGCCTCGCAGGTCCAGCGACTCCAGCAGCTGCTCGAGGCGCTCGGCATGGCGCTCGATCGTGTACAGCTGAGGCCGGTCCGGCTTGTCGGAGCGGCCGAAGCCGAGGTGGTCGGGAACGATCGCGCGATGTCCGGCCTCCACCAGCGGCGGGATGAAATGTCGGTAGAGATAGCCCCAGGTCGGGTTGCCGTGCAGCAGCACCACCGGCCTGCCATCGCGGGGCCCCTCGTCGACGTAGTGCATGCGACCGTCCGCGCTCTCGAACCAGCGCGGCTCGTAGGGCCAGCTGCCGTTGAAACTCCAGTCGGCTGCCATCTACTCCTCCTTTTCGGAGACCGGTTTCGAAGCCACCGCTGCCACCGCCGCCAGCACTTCGTCTGCGAGCCTCGGCCCGTCTGCATCGGCGACCGGCGTGGCGGTGATGCGGACTCGAACCGAGTCTCCCGACACCTCCTCAAGTGAAATGTGAGGTTCGTCACGGGTCGGCGTCTGGACCCGTTCGTCGAGCACGCGTTGCAGATCACTCGGCTTCACTCCGTGCGGCAGCCTCGCCCCCAGGTCCACGCCGGCAGGGCGGCGCAGCGGGACGATGCTGGCGCTGATCACTCCGATGTTGGGCACGAGGATGCGCTCCTCCCCACGCACGAGCGTCGTGTAGATCAGCCCCACGCTCAGAACCGTCCCCTCCAGTTCGCCGCCCAGCGTTCCACCCTGCATGCGAACGCGCTCGCTGACATGGAAGGGCCGCACCGTCTGGAGCATGACGCCGGCGATCAGGTTGCCGAGCGTGCTCTGTGCAGCCAGCCCGAGCACGACGGCGGTGACGGCGCCGCCGAGCGCAATTGCCCGCGGGTCGAGCTCCACCAACCGCAGGGCCACGATCACGACGACGACAAGCGTCACCAGCTGTACCCCGAAGCTGATCGTGGAGGCGGTGCCGTCGTCGAAGCGCCTCAGCAGACGGGGACCCAGAGCGCGTCCGAGGTCGCGGGCGAAGCGCCAGCCGACGAGGGCGAGCAGGATCGCGGTGACGATCCGCACCGGAACGTCGGTGCCGAACAGGTCCTCGCGGAAATGCCACAGCAGCAGTAGCCCAGCGACGAGGGGCAGCAGCAACAGCGCCTCTCTGCGGGCTTCGCGCGCACTCGCGGCGGCCTGGGCGGTCAGGCGCTTCGCGAGAGGCGACTCGCGGTAGTAGCGGATGTCGCTGACCCGAGTCGCGTCCTCGCGCTCGCCGGATTCGACGAAGCGGGCCGTCTGCTGCTCGTCTGAGGGTTGCTCTGGCGCCACCGGCGCTGAGGGATAGCAGAGCCGCCGATATCCTGCCGCCTCATGAAACTAGCGGTAGGAAGCGACATGGACACACCCCTGGCCCGTGGGCTGGTGGAGGAGCTTCGCAAGCGCGGTCACGAGACGGTCGAGCACGGTGCCCTGGCGGGGGAGCGCAGCGACTGGGCCTGGGCCTGCGAGCTGACCGCCCGCGACGTCGCCGAAGGTCGCGCTGACCAGGGAATTGTCTGCTGCTGGACCGGGACCGGCGCCTCGATCGCCGCCAACAAGGTCGCCGGAGTTCGCGCGGCGCTCTGCGCCGACGGCGAAACCGCGCGCGGAGCGCGGCAGTGGAACGACGCCAACGTGCTCGCGCTCAGCCTGCGAACGACGTCGGAGGCGGTGCTGAGCGAGATCCTCGACGCCTGGTTCGCCGCCGCCCCCAGCGATGATCCCAACGATCTCGCCAACATCGAGCACGTGCACGAGATCGAACTGCAGGGGTCGGAGCACAATGACGGTTGATGCGCCCGACGTGGTCAGCAACGCCGAGCAGGCGAGGGCACAGGAGCTGTCGCCGCTCATCATCCTCGAGAACCTCGAGCGCTACCTCGCCGAGCGGCTGCCCGCGGACGAGCAGACCATCGAGCTGGAGCGGATCGGGGAGGGGCACTCCAACGTCACCTTCCTCGTCACGCGCGGCGACCACCGCTGCGTGCTGCGAAGGCCGCCACGCCCGCCGCTGCCGCCGTCCGCACACGACGTTCTGCGGGAGTGGCGCCTGCTCGACGCCGTCAAGGACGCCGGCGTGCGCACGCCGCGCACCCTGCTCGCCTGCGACGACGAGAGCGTGATCGGCGCCCCCTTCTACGTCATGGAGTACTGCGAGGGCCACGTGATCACGAGCGAGATCCCCGAGCCGCTCGACACGCCCGAGGAGCGAAGGAGGATGGGCGACGACCTCGTCGACACGCTGGTCGAGATCCACGCCGTCGACTGGCGAGCCTGCGGGCTCGAGGGATACGGCAAGCCGACCGGTTACCTCGAGCGGCAGCTGCGCCGCTTCAACGGCCTCTGGGAGCACAACAAGACGCGCGAGCTGCCGCGGGTGCAGCAACTCGGCGAGTGGCTCGGCACCAACATGCCGGAGTCGGACGAGGCGACGATCGTGCACGGCGATTACAGGCTCGGCAACACGATGGTCGCCTCCGACGCCCCCGCCCGCCTGGTCGCGATCTTCGACTGGGAGCTGTCGACGATCGGAGACCCGCTCGCCGACGTCGGTTACCTGACCGTGACCTGGATCGAGCCGGGCGATCCCGAGGACACGATGTTCAGCTCGCTGTCGGCGGTCACACGCCGGGAGGGATTTCCCACCCGCGACGAGCTGATCGCTCGCTACGAGGAGGTGAGCGGCCGCTCGGTGTCCGACCTGCGCTGGTACCAGACGCTGGCGCTGTGGAAGGCGGCGGTGTTCATGGAAGGCAACTACAAGCGCTCGCTCGCCGGCACGACCGACGACCCGTTCCTGAAGCTCTTCGACGAGGGCGTTCCACGCCTGGCGGAGGCGGCCTGGATGATCTCGCAGGCGCCGCCGCCCGGGGTATGAAAGGCCTGCTGGTCGACTACGGCGGCGTCCTGACCACCAGCGTCTGGGACTCGTTTCGCGACTTCTGCGTTTCGGAGGGCCTCGAGCTCGACAAGGTCAGGAAGCTCTTCCGCGAAGACCCCGAGGCGCTGAAGCTGCTGCGGCGGCTCGAGGTCGGCGAGCTGAACGAGCAGGAGTTCTCGCAGCTATTCGCCCCCCTGCTTGGCCTCGAGGACCGTCACGATGGACTGGTCGATCGCCTCTTCGCCGGCATGCAACCGGACGAGCCGATGATCGAGGCGTTGCGCCGCGCGCGGGCGGCGGGGCTCAAGACAGCGCTCGTATCGAACTCCTGGGGCCATGGCCGCTACGACCGTGCAGCGTTTCCGGAGCTGTTCGACGGCGTCGTCATCTCCGGTGAGGTGGGGCTGCACAAGCCGCAGCCGGAGATATTCGAGCTCGCCGCCGAGCGCGTCGACCTCGAGCCCGCCGACTGCGTCTTCGTGGACGACCTGCGCGAGAACTGCGCCGGCGCCGAGGCGGTCGGCATGGTCGCTGTCCTGCACCGCGACACGACGCAGACCCTGGACCGCCTCGAGCAGCTGCTCCGGACCACGCTGCGCTAGCTCTAGAACCTGAGGAGGTTGTTCATCCGGGCAACTGTTTGACTGCTTCCGAAGCGGTCTGTACCGTGACGCCGTGCGAACGGACGAGGCGTAGTATGACGAGACGGGCGAGAAGCGCACGCACCGCAATCCTCACATTGTTGGCGTTGGCCGCCCTCGCTCCCGCCGGGGCCCGAGCGGCGGGCAGCGCGTACGTAGCCAATGGCGGTGGCGGCGGCACGGTGGCGCAGTTCGACATTGGCCCGACCGGTGCGCTGACCGCGAAGACGCCTGCGATGGTAACCGCGGGGCCGACGCCGAGCTCGGTTGGCATCACCCCGATTGGCGACCACGTGTACGCGACCAACTCGTCGGCGACGCCGGCGCTCGAGTTCGTGTCGCATTACGACGTCGCGTCGGGCGGAGGCCTGCAGCCCAAGACCCCACCGACCGTTCCTGCCGGTGGCAATGCGATCGCGGTCGCCGTCGCCCCGGACGGGCGCCACGTCTACGTCGGGAGCAACCTGGGCGCAGAGGGGTTCAGGATCTTCATCTACGACGTCGACCCGAGCGGGGCACTCGTGCCCAAGACGCCCGCGTTCATCCCGGTCGGTTCGGGCGCCAACGGCCTGGCGATCAGCTCCAACGGGCGCAACCTCTACGCCACCGGCACCGGAGGGGTAGCTCAATTCGACATCAATGCGGACGGAACGCTGTCGCCCAAGAGCCCGGCAACCGTCCCCGCCGGCTCGATCCCGGCCGAGCCGGTCATCGCTCCGGACGGAACCAGCCTGTATGTGTCCAACCTCAACGACTCGAACGTGTCGCAGTACGACGTGGGAGCGGACGGCAAGCTGACCGCAAAGAACCCTTTCACTGCCGGCGTGAGCGGATTCCCGATCGACCTGGCGATGTCTCCCGATGGGCGCAACGTCTACGTCGCTGCGACCAACGGAAACGTTTCGCAACTCAGCGTGGGAGCTAGCGGGCAGCTCGTTCCAAAGACCCCCGCCTTCGTCGTCGCCGGCGCGGATGCCAACGCTGTGGAGGTCTCACCCGACTCCCGCCGCGCCTACGTCACCACCGGGAGCAGCGTCGCACAATACGACGTCAACGCCGACGGGACGCTGACCCCGAAGTCACCGGCCACGGTGCCAGTGGGCGCCAGTTCCAATGGCATCGCCCTGACTCCGAATCAGGGTCCACGCGCGGCGTTCACAGCGCGGACTGCTCCCGCCGGCGTCCCCGTGGCCTTCAACGGCTCCGGATCGACCGACCCGGATGGCGCGGTCGGGGGCTTTGCCTGGAACTTCGGCGACGGTGCGGCCACCTCGACGGCCGGTGCGACGCCCACTCATTCCTACGCGAAGCCGGGCAGTTATGCGGTGTCCCTGACGGTCACGGATGCCATCGGGTGCTCAACCGCGTTCGTCTCCACCGGACAGGTCGCCTCGTGCAACGGAGGCCCGACCGCGCAGACCACTACCACAGTCGTGGTGGCCGGCGCCGCCCTGAAGAAGCTGCGGCTTCGCCCGTCCGCATTTCGCCCGGCGCGGCGCGGCGGGAGAGTCGCACGCCGGCGAGCTCGACGCGGCACCCGTGTCTCCTACACGCTGGACGCATCGGCGCTGGTCCGCTTCGCGGTGGATCGCGCCAAGCCGGGTCGCCGGGTCGGCGGAAAGTGCCGGCGGGCGACGCGCCGCAACAGCGGGCGCCGGCGCTGCACGCGTTGGGTGCACCAGCGGGGAGGGTTCACCCGCACGAGCGCAGGGGCGAGGAAGGTTTCGTTCCGCTTCACCGGGCGCCTGCGCAGAAAAGCGCTGCCAAGGAGTCGCTACCGACTCGTCGCCACACCGGTGTCGGGAGGCGTGACCGGCACCGTGCGCCGGGCCGGCTTCCGGATCGTGCGCTAGCCGTTCTTCGAGCTACGGCCGGCGCTCCATCAGCGTCGACAGCGCCTCGGCCAACGCCAATGTCAGCCGGCCCGGCTCGCCGTCACCGACGTGGCCACCGTCGAGTCGAACCAGCGGTTGGATTCCGCGCGTCGACGATGTGAGAAACATCTCCCCGGCCTCGCTGAAGTGGCTCAGCGCCAGATTCGCTTCCGCGCACTCGAAGCCGAGGTCGCGACAGAGCTTTAGCACCAACTCTCGTGTTATGCCGGCCAGGCAGCCTGCGGAAAGCGGCGGCGTCTCCACCCGCTGATCGACGATCACGAACACGTTGGCGGTCGTGGCCTCGCAGAGGTTGCCGGCGGTGTTGAGGAAGATCGCCTCGTCGGCGTCGTGCACGCGGGCGTACGAGATGCCGAGCACGGTGTCGGCACGCGACGTCGTCTTGACGCCTGCCAGCGGGCTGTGCTCGTTGTGCGGCCAGGGGCATACAACGGCGCTCGCCTCGCTCGGCCAGCGCTGCAGCGGCGAGGCGGTGATCAGGGCCGTCGGCTTGCCGGCACCGGCCGGCGCGAGGCCGGGCGGGCCGTGTCCGCTGGTGACCGTGATGCGGATGCGGGCGTCTGCGAGCCCGGTTGCCTCCAGCAGCTCGACCGCTCCCCGCTCCAGCTGGGGCCCCGGCGGCGCCGCAATGCCCAGCACCTGCGCGCCGGCGCGCAACCGCTCCAGATGCTCGCCCAGGGTGGGCAGGCGGCCGGAGTAGGACCGAAGCGTCTCGAAGACACCGTCGCCGAGCAGGAAGCCGCGGTCGGTGGGCGAGATGCATGCCTCGTCCTGCTCCACCAGCGCACCGTTGAGCCAGACCTTCACGGCAGCGAAGGCTATAGCGGGGATTCGTCACGCCCAACTCAGCCGAGCGAGATCAGGACCACTCCGCAGAGCGCTGCCACCACTCCGACCTGCGCCAGCCGGTGCGGGCTCTCCCCCAGCACGATGCGCGCCAGCGCGATCGTGGTTATCGGGTAGAGCGAGCCGAGCACCGCCACCAGGCTGATCAGGCCCTTCGTCGAGGCGACGGCGAACATCGTGTTGGCGGTGATGTCGAGCGCACCGATCGCGGCGATGGCGGGAATGTCGTCGCGTCGCAGGGCGACCGCCGGCCGCAACACAAGTGCGGCCAGCAGAAGCAGTCCGACGGCGGTCACGCGATTGACGAGAATCGCCCACAGCACATCTCCGTCGCTGGCACGGTCCATGGCGACGAAAAAGAGCCCGAAGCCGAGCGCCGACAGCAGCGCCATCCCGGCTCCGCTCGCCATCCGGCCCGAGCCCTCGCCCGCTCCCAGCTCCTCGCGGGAGGCCAGCACGACGCCGGCCAGCGCCAGGCCGAGGCCGGCCGACTCGAACCCGCTCGGGCGGTCTCCGGTCGCGATTCCGATCGCGAGCGGGATCGCGGCAGCGGTCGCCGAGATGGGCGCCACCACACCCATGTTGCCGATCGCGAGGCCGCGATAGAACGCGGCCAGGCCGATGATCCCGGCGACACCGGAGAGGACGGCGAAGATGGCGAAGTCGCCTGCGGGCGGCCCCTCACCCCGAACGAGCACGATCGTGCAGACGATCGCCAGGCCGACCACCTCAGCCCCGATGAGCACGTTCAGCAGCGGAAGCTTGCGGCTCTTGAGGCCACCGAGAAAGTCGGCAAGCCCCCACGCGACGCTCGAGCCGAAGCCTAGGAGAAGGGCGACCAAGCCCGGATCAATAACAGGCCCTGTAGGCTCCCGGCGCGATGACTGTCACAGCGGTCGGCTCCATAGCCTTCGATGCGGTCAAGACGCCGTTCGGCGAGCGCGACCGCATGCTCGGCGGCTCAGCCGTGCACTTCTCGCTCTCGGCGAGCTTCTTCACCGACGTGCGCATCGTCGGCCCGGTCGGCGACGACTTCGGCGAGCAGGAGTACCGCGTGCTCCAGCAGCGCGGGGTCGCGACGGACGACATCGAGCACGTCGAGGGCGGCAAGACCTTCTTCTGGCGCGGCCACTACGACTACGACCTCAACACCGCCCATACGGACGACACTCAGCTGAACGTCTTCGGTGAGTTCCAGCCCAAGCTCTCGGACCAGTCGCGTCAGGCCGACACGCTGTTCCTCGCAAACATCCAGCCCGACCTGCAGCTGGAAATCAGGCGCCAGTGCCCCAGCGCCCGGTTGGCGGGTCTGGACTCGATGAACCTCTGGATCGACACGGCGCGGGACTCGCTGGTGCAGGCGATCGGCGCGGTCGACCTCGTGCTGATGAACGACGCCGAGCTTCGAATGCTGACGCGCGAGCCGAACCTGGTCCGGGCCGCTGCCGCCGTGGGCTCGATGGGGCCCTCGATCGTGGTCGCCAAGCAGGGCGAGTACGGGGCCGCGCTGTTCACCGAGGACGGCTTCTTTGCGCTTCCCGCCTACCCGCTGGAGGAGGTGCTCGACCCGACCGGAGCGGGAGACAGCTTCGCCGGCGGCTTTCTCGGCTACCTCGACGCCCACGGCGAGGAGGAGGCCGACCAGCAGCTGCTGCGCCGCGCCATGACCTACGGCTCCGTGATGGCGTCATTCAACGTGGAGCAATTCGGCACCGAGCGGGTTCGCGGCCTCACCCTGGACGAGATCAACGAGCGCTTTGCGAAGTTCAAGGAGATGACGCACTTCGAGGCGGTGCCGGTCGAGTCGAGATCCGCCCGGTAGCCTTTCAGCTACTGCAATCGATGCTGGCAGGGCGATCTTTGGAGGAGCGATGGCGAGCGAGCAGACGACACTAAAGCCCGGAGAGGCAGACGTAGGCGGCCGCGACACCCTCAGCGTCACCGATCGACGCACCGGCAGGGAATACGAGCTGCCGATAACGGACGGCACGATCAGCGCCCCGGACCTGCGCCAGATCAAGGTGAACGACGACGACTTCGGCCTGATGGCCTACGACCCGGCGTTTCTCAACACCGCATCTTGCCGCAGTGCGATCACATGGATCGACGGCGACAAGGGCGAGCTGTGGTACCGCGGCATACCGATCGAGGAGCTGTGCGAGCGCTCCACCTATCTCGAGGTCGCCTACCTGCTGATCTTCGGTGAGCTTCCGACTCGGGATCAGCTCGACGGCTGGGTGCACGACATCACCATCCACACGTTCGTGCACGAGAACATCAAGAAGTTCGTCGAAGGGTTTCGCTACGACGCGCACCCGATGGGCATGCTGCTCGCCTCGGTCGGCGCCCTCTCGACGTTCTATCCCGAGGCCAAGGAGATCGACGACGAGCAGGAGCGCTACATGGCGACGATCCGGATGATCGCCAAGATGCCCACCCTCGCGGCCTTCGCCTACCGGCACAACCGCGGCCTGCCGTACGTCTATCCGGACAACGACCTCAGCTATCCCGGCAACTTCCTCTCGATGATGTTCAAGATGACGGAGCTCAAGTACGAGCCGGACCCGAGGCTGGAGCGTGCACTCGACGTGCTCTGGATACTGCACGCGGACCACGAGCAGAACTGCTCCACGAGCGCGGTCAGGGGAGTCGCGTCATCGCGCGTGGACCCCTACTCCGCGATCGCGGCCGGCGTGGCGGCGCTCTACGGCCCGCTTCACGGCGGCGCCAACGAGGCCGTCCTCAAGATGCTCGACCGGATCGGTTCGGTCGAGAACGTCCCCGCCTTCCTGGAGGGAGTCAAGGACCGCAAGGAGAAGCTAATGGGCTTCGGCCACCGGGTGTACAAGAACTACGACCCGCGTGCGCGCATCATCAAGAAGCACGTCGACGACGTGCTCGAGGTGACGGGCCGCAACCCCAAGCTGGAGATCGCCGTCGAGCTGGAGAAGCGCGCCCTCGACGACGAGTTCTTCACCAGCCGCAAGCTGTACCCGAACGTCGACTTCTACTCGGGCCTGATCTACGAGGCGCTGCAGCTGCCGCCCGAGATGTTCACCGTCATGTTCGGGATCCCGCGCACGTCCGGCTGGATGGCGCAGTGGCTCGAGATGGTCGACGACAAGGAACAGAAGATCTCTCGCCCACGGCAGATATACACGGGCGGGGGCCCGAGGGACTTCGTCGGCATGGACGACAGGAACGGCAAGTCGTCGTAGCCGATGCGATGGCAGCGAGGCGAGTATGAGATCGACACCGAGCTCTCACGCCTCGACCGCGACCTGATCCACGACTTTCTGCGCACGGCGTACTGGTCGCCGAACGTCCCCCGCGACGTGATGGAGCGCTCGATCGACAACTCGCTCGTGTTCGGCGTCTACGACGGCGACGGAGCGCAGATCGGCTTCGCCCGCGCCGTCACCGACCGCTCGGTGTTCGCCTATCTCGCGGACGTGTTCGTGCTGGAGTCACACCGCGGCGGGGGCCTTGGAAAGTGGCTGGTCGAGACCGTGCTGGAGCACCCTGACCTCCAGGGCATGCGGCGAATCACGCTCGGCACGCAGGATGCGCACACTCTCTACGAGCGCTACGGCTTCGGTCCCGCCGACTCCAGCCGCCTCATGACTCTGGACCGCTCGGCTGAGGAGCTTTACGGTCCTCGCCCTCGACCCTGAGAGCCTCGGCGGTCTGACGGCGGGCATCGCTGAGCGGGCCGGCGCGGCTCGCCGCAGCTGCCAGGTCGCCGCCACGCGCAAGCTCTTCGATCTCCCCCGCCAGGGCGGCGAAGCGCGGCGCGCCGATATTCGCGCTGCTGCCCTTCAGCGAGTGCGCGCCTTCGCGTACCTGTTCGGCATCCTGCGCCTTGAGCCCGGCGGCGATCTCGCCGCTACGGCGCTCGACGTTCTCCAGGTAGAGGCGAATCAGCCTCGACAGCAGCCCGGGGTCGACGTCGCTGAGCTCATCGAGGCGGTCACGATCCAGCAGCGGCGGTAGACCATCTCGCTCCGCCTTGGTCTCGGCCCGCCCGTTGGCACCGGGCTGCTCGGCGCTGGTCCGCCCGTTGGCCGCGTGCTCCTCCGTCCAGCGGCTCAACACCTCGCCCAGCTGCTGCGCCCGCAGAGGCTTGGGCAAATAGTCGTCCATGCCGGCCGCGATACATCGCTCCCGGTCTCCCTCCATCGCGAGCGCCGTCATCGCGATGATGGGCACATGGTCCCCCTCGCCTTCGCGGCGGCGGATCTCCGCGGTGGCCTCATATCCGTCAACCTCCGGCATCTGGCAGTCCATCAGGATCGCCGCGAAGCCGAACTGCGCCGACAGCTTCACGCCATCGCGACCATCGGCCGCCTCCCGCCAGCGATAGCCCGCGCGCTCGAGCATCTTCTCCGCGACAAGCTGGTTCACCCGGTTGTCCTCGACGATCAGGACCCATCGCCCGTTTGCGACCCGCGGATCCGGACTGGACGCACCGTTGGCGCTCCTGCGCTCGCTGCAATCCTCTGACAGCACGTCCTCGATCACCCGGTACAGGGTCGAGCGACGCACCGGCTTAATAATGAAGGCGTCTATTCCGTCCAGCTGGCGCTTCGGGCGCTGGGACGGAGAGGAGGTCAGGAGGATCGACCGTGACCCGTCGAGAGCCGGCTCGGCCTGGATCCGACGAGCAAGCTCGAACCCGTTCATCGCGGGCATCTCGTAGTCGACCAGGACCAGCTCGAAGGGATCCTCTCCCGCCGAGTCGAGCAGCATGCGCAGTGCCTCCTCCCCGCTGGACGCGGTCTCACACCGCATCCCGACGGTCTCCAGGTAGCGCTCGATGATGAGCCTGTTCGCCTCACGGTCATCGACGATCATCGCCCTGCGCCCGCTCAGCACCGGGTGTTCGGCGGTGGGCATGCTCGTGCGCTCGGAAACACCGAACCGGGCCGTGAACCAAAAGCGCGACCCCTTGCCGGGCTCGCTCTCGACTCCGATCTCGCCATCCATCATCTCGACCAACTGCCGCGCGATTGCCAGGCCGAGGCCCGTTCCGCCGTAGCGACGAGTGGTCGAGCTGTCGGCCTGCGAGAAGGACTGGAAGATTCGCTCGAGCTGCGCCCGCTCGATCCCGATGCCGGTGTCGGTCACCTCGAAGCGCAGCATGGCGTCGGGGCCCTCCGACTCCTCCACCTGCACGTCGAGTCTCACCTCGCCCTTGGGCGTGAACTTGATCGCGTTCGAGAGCAGGTTGGTCAGCACCTGCCGTAGGCGGACTGGGTCTCCCCGCAAGACCTCCGGGACGGCCGGCTCCACGTAGTAGGTCAGCTCCAGGTCCCTCTCTTCACCCCTGGCAGCGAAGAGACCCCAGGTGTCGTCCTCGACCGCGCCGCGCACGTCGAAGTCCATGCGCTCCAGCTCCAGCTTGCCCGCCTCGATCTTCGAGAAGTCGAGTATTCCTTCGATCACCCCGAGCAGAGCCTCTCCGGAGGTGCGCACCATCTCCGCGTACTCGGCCTGCTCGGCCGAGAGGCCGACATTCAGCAGCAGGTCGCCCATGCCGATCACGCCGTTTAGTGGGGTGCGGATCTCGTGGCTCATGTTGGCCAGGAACTCCGATTTCATGCGCGATGCCTCCACCGCCTCGTCTCTGGCCACGATCGAGGCCTCGTCGGCGCGAATACGCTCGATGAACTCGCCCATGTAGGAGCCGATCGCCGACATCATCGCGAGCAGTCCGCCGTCCGGCTGTTGTGGCTCGTGCGAGAAGAACTCGAACACGCCGAGCAGGCGGCCGCGGCTGACGACTGGACACGCGAAAGCTCCGTGCAGGTCGAAACGGGTGCCGATCCAGGCGCGGGTGAACTCGTCCTCACGGTGCACGTCCGAATACCACGTGGGCTCTGCCGACTCCCACACGCGGCCCGGCAGCCCCTCGCCCAAAACGAAGCTTGTCGAAGCGCCAAGCTCCTTGAAGTCGTGGCGTACCGCCTGTGCCTCCGCCCAGGAGCCGGCCAGCGTCAGGCGCTGCGTCGGCTCGTCCAGCAGCCAAAGCGAGCCCAGGTCCCAGTCCAGGTCCTCGCACACCGCCCGCAGGATCAGCTGCGTCGCCTCGTCGACGCTCTTCGACTGTGCGATGGCGCGCGCCGCCGCGTGCTGAGCGGCACCCCGCCGTTCGCTCCTGATGCGCTCGGTGATGTCACGCTCGATGCCGCTGTAGCCGGTCTGGTTTCCGTCGCGGTCGTACATCGGAATCGCCAAGCTTTCGAGCCAGCGATAGGTGCCGTCAGTGTGTCGCCAGCGCGCCACCAAGTCCGACCAACCCTCGCCGGCGTCGAGCAGGGCCGGCAGCTCGGCGTTCAATCGGGCGGCGTCATGCGAATGCAGGACCCCGAAGTTGGCCGGCCAGGGAAGCCTGGCGGGACGGTATCCCAGAATGTTCTCCGCGGCGGGATTGGAGTAGGTGAGCACACCCTCGAGGTCAGCGGTCCAGATCCACTCCGAGGTCGATTCGATCAGATAGCGGTAGCGCTGCTCGCTCTCACGCAGCGCGCGCGCCGCGTCGCGCTCCGCGTCGCGCGGGACGGAGATGTCTCGGCCTACCGAGATGCCGCCCGTGATGCGCCCCTTCTCGTCACGAACCGGACCGGCTTCCGTCAACATCAGCTGGCCCTTGCGCGTGGCGTATTCGAAGAAGACGATCTCACCGGCCAGCACGCGGCACCAGTTCTCCTCCATCACCGCAGCACGGTCCGGCTCGACGAGCTCGCTGAAGCGCTTGCCGACGAAGTCGTCCTCGCTCGAGCCCTCTCCGATGAGAGCGCCGCCCTGCGCCATCTGGATGCGCAGGTCCGTGTCGAAGCGCACGACCGCGGCTCCAGGAAGGTGCTCCACCAGCGTGCGGTAGCGATCCTCGCACGCCGCCAGCCCCTCGCTCGCGCGCCTGCGGGTCAGCTCGATGCGATCGAGCGAGCGCGCCGCCCTCCGCATCGGGGCGATCAGCATGCCGATCGCCGCCAGGTAGAGGAGCCACCCTCCGATGCCCCAAGCACCAGCGAGCCAGGCGGTGAGGGCTGTCGAGCCAATTGCGACGCAGGCGACGGCGGACGAGCCCGCGAAGGAGCTCAGGACCCGGCTGATGCGTTGATTTTCTTTCACTCGATGCGGGCGGGCTCCCGACACGGCTACGTACCGCGGCGACGCCCTCCGCACTAGTGCTTATCGACATAAGGCAGACCGGCCAGTATCGCCCGGGGGGAGGAATCGAGGGCCCGGACAGGCGACAGATGTCGAGGGACGGCCTAGTGGGCCACTAGATGTAGCCGCGCATGCGCGCTGCAGACACCACGCGCTCGATGCCAAGCTCCCAGGCGGCGATGCGAAGCGAGAGGTCGCGTTCCTTGGCGATCGAGTTCACCTCGCGGAATGCCCGCCGCATGATGTTTCCGAGCTTGTCATTGATCTCGCGCTCTTCCCAGCGGAAGTGCTGCATGTTCTGGACCCACTCGAAGTACGAGACGACCACGCCGCCCGCGTTGGCGAGCACGTCGGGGATGACGAAGATGCCCTTGCTTTCGAGGATGTCGTCGGCCGCGGGAGTCGTTGGGCTGTTGGCGCCCTCGAGCAGCACGCGGCAACTCAGCCGGTCGGCGTTGTCCTCTCTGATCATGCCGCCGAGAGCCGCCGGCACGAAGACATCGCACTCGACGGCGATCAGATCCTCGGGGTCGATCGCCTCGCCGCGCTCGAACTCCGGCAGCTTGCCACCGGCGAGGATGAACTGGTGCAGCTCCTCGGGGTCGATGCCCTCGTCGTTGCGGATCGCGCCGTTCGCGTCCGAGACCGCGATCACGCGCACGCCCAGCTGTCCCATGATGCTCGCGGTGTGGTAGCCGACGTTGCCGAAGCCCTGGATCACGCAGGTCGTGTCGGGGGGGCTGAGCCCGAGCTGCGGGGCGGCCTCGCGGAAGAGGTACGTGAGGCCGCGGCCGACGGCTTCCTGACGACCGTAGGAACCCTCCAGCTCAATCGGCTTGCCGGTCACGATCGACGGCGTATAGCCGTTCAGCTTTCCGTACTCGTCCATCATCCAGGCCATGATCTGCGCGTCGGTGTTCAGGTCCGGCGCCATGATGTCGCGGTTGGGGCCGAGGATCTTCCCGATCTTGCCCATCAGCGAGCGCGAGATCGCCTGACGCTCTCGGTCGTCGAGCTTGTCGCCGGGACAGTTGACACCGCCCTTCGCACCGCCGTACGGGATGTTGACGAGCGCGGTCTTCCAGGTCATCAGCATCGCGAGCGCCCGCACCTCGTCGATGTCGACGTTCTGGTGGTAGCGCACACCGCCCTTGTACGGGCCACGTGCGGCGTTGTGCTGAACGCGGTAGCCCGTGTACACCTGCATCGTGCCGTCAGTCATCCGCACCGGAATCTGCACGGAGATCTCGCGGTAGGGGGAGCGCATCACAGCGCGCACGTCGTCGGGGAGCTCCAGCCGGTCGCACGCGAGGTCGAAGTAATAGTTGGCGATCTCGTAGTCGGAGACCGTCGGGCGGTCACCGGGGCGCGAGGCGCCCTGCTCACCCTTGCGCGGGGCTTCTTCGACGGCCGTCTTTGCGCCGTCGTCGGCGGCCGAGGGCACAGCGCCGTCCGATGTCTTGGTCTTGACGGCGGAACTCCCCTGCGCCACGTTGGTCTGCTGCCGGGCCATTGCGGGCCAAACTATCCCACTTTGGGCCGGGCTAAACGGGTGAGGCGGATACGCAGAAGACGGTCGATGCAAGTTCGCTGCGGACGGCCACACCGAGGGTGGGACCAGAAACTGCGCCCCATACAAGGATAAAAATCCGGGTTTCCGCCCTTGATCTCGTTAACGATCACGACTGCCATGGGCTCCTCTCCTCACTGTTGGTCAGCCGGACTTGCGCCCAGCGCTTTCCCCACAGCGGAGGGCTCTAACGGGAAGCGTCCAGTCGGGCAAGAGCGGCGCTAGCCACGAAGCAGCAGAGCCTGCCTCGGCTCTAAAATCGCGCTGAGGGGCATTAGCTCAGTTGGGAGAGCACCTGCTTTGCAAGCAGGGGGTCGCCGGTTCGAGTCCGGCATGCTCCATCCCGTCGCGCCCGGCTCGAACCGGCGACATCGCTCGCCCTCCGGGCTCGCACGCTCTCGCCGCCTCCAACGCCCGGGCGAACTCTGCTCGCTGGACACTTAAGGTGCCTATGGGCACCCTAACTGTCCAGTCGTCTCCGGCGGCGCTGTGGAAACTGGTGAGCCGGCAGCATGGAGTTGTATCGCGGAGTCAACTATTCGACCTCGGTTATGACGCGAACGCGATCCGGCACCGCGTCGCGGCTGGCCGCCTGCACCGCGTGCGCCGCGGTGTTTACGCCGTCGGTCGACCGTGGCTCACGCGACATGGGCATTGGATGGCGGCCGTACTTCGGTGCGGATCCGAAGCAGCGCTGAGTCACGAGAGCGCGGCGGCGCTTTGGGGAATCCGGCCCATGAAACCCGGCCCGATCGAGATTTCGGTTCCGGCACATGCAAGGATTCGCGCCTCTGGGATCGTGGTTCACCGCAGGGCTGTCCTCCATCCAGACGCGTTGCGCCTACGTGAAGAAATTCCCGTCACGAGCCCCGCCTGCACGCTGATCGACCTCGCGGTACGACTGCAGCGAGCTCAGCTCGAAGCCGCCATCAACGAAGCCGACAGGCTCGAGCTGGCTGATCCTGAAGAGCTTCGCTTGAGTCTGGACACTGCCCCACGACGCCCAGGAACCGGTGTGCTGCGGGAAACGCTCGACCGCCGCACCTTTACTTCCACCGACTCAGAGCTCGAGCGCAGCTTCCTAGCGCTCGTTCGTGATGCGGAGCTCCCGATGCCCGAGACGGGCCGGCACCTAAATGGGTTCAAAGTCGACTTCTACTGGCCCGAGCTCGGGATGGTCGTGGAGACGGACGGCCTGCGATACCACCGCACGCCCACGCAGCAGGCACGGGATCACGTCCGCGACCAGGCGCACGCGGCGGCCGGCTTGACGGCGCTGCGGTTCACGCGAGCCCAGGTCAGATTCCAGCCGGATCACGTTCGGGCGACTCTGGTGGCCGTCGCCGGCCGTCTGGGACGCAATCCGGCGTGATCGCTCCGGCCGCGCGGCGAGCGCCGCGCTTCTGGATCTAACGCTGCGCCCGCTCCAGCCGCCCGGCGGGCGTCGCGCCCTGTCCTGCCACAGCGCCCGCACTGTGCCCTGGTGTTGGGCCGCTACCGCTTGGCCCTGATCCGAAGCGTCTTGGACTTCTTGTTGCCGGCCGCGTCGGTGACCGTGACCTTGACCCGGGCCCTGACCTTCTTGTGCGCGCGCAGCGCGCGCTTCACGGCCCGGACCGTGGCCTTGCGCAGGCGCAGCTTCAGGCTTGTCTTCTTGCCCGCCGCCAGCGATCGCTTGACCGAGCGCAGCTTGTAGCGCTTGGCGGCCGACGACTTTCGCTTGCCGGCCGGAGCGCTGATGGTCCCGGCAGCGGAGGCAACACACGCCTCCTTGGGGCATGTCGCCTGCACGATCACGCCTTTCTGTCGCAGCACTCGCTGCACCCTTCTCGCCCGGAAAGTGGCGATCACGGATTTGTCGGTAGGAGTCGTGGGCGCCACGGTCGGGTCGACCGCGATCCCGCGCGGATCCTGGAGCAGGCCGCCCTGAGCGAGCACCGACTGTGCGCCGGTGGCGACGTTGACCCGGATCACCCCACCGCTTCCGAAGGCCTCGGCATCCGACACGAGCAGGTCGCCCGCCGGGGTGAACGCGACGTCCTGCGGGCCCACGAGGTTCCCGCCCTCGGCCGCCTTCTGCTGGACCGGGGCCGCCGGGTTGAAGCGCACGACCTTGGCGGTGAAGTCCGCCACATACAGGTCTCCGTTGGGCCCGGTCGTGATGCCCTGCGGATTCGATAGCTCGCCGCCGGCCGTCACCGGGACCGGGCTCTGGGCCCCGTTCGCCGGGTTCACGCGGATAACGTCGGGGACGGCTCCGGCGTCGGACACGTAGAGGTTTCCGTCCTTGCCGATCGTGACGTCCCTCGGAACGTCCAGTAGACCGCCGCCCGTAACGAACGCCTGGGCGCCCGTGGCGAGGTTCACGATCAGGATCTGTTTCCCAGTCTGGTCGGCGACGTACGCCTCGGCACCGCCCGGGGCCAGCACGATGCCCTTCGGTTCGGCCATCAGTCCGTTCTGGGCCGTGAACGTCTGCAGGCTGGAGGCGACGTCGACGCGCACAATGCTGGCGCTGCCGGCGGGACCGCCGTTGGCAACCTGAAGCGTGCCGCCCACCAGCGCAAGCCCGGACATCCCCGGGGTGAGCTTGTCGCCGGTGGAGACGATCGACTGAGCACCGGCAGCGTTGATCTTCACGATCGCCGGCACGAAGCCGGGTTGGGAGAAGGGGTCGGCGACGTAGACGTCCCCGATCGCGGCACGGGCCTCCCCTGCTGTGGTCAGCAGGCACAAGATCAAAAGGCCACATGTGGCGAGCAGCGCTCCCCACCGGCGTAGCGCCACTCCAGCGTTCCCGTCCATTCCCTGGCTCCTTCCCGAGTATTGGCGGTCGGATCTTCCCACACAGAGAGATGCGCTATTCGCTCCCTAGCGGAGCGCCCGCTAGCGCACGGTCAGCAGCGCCGCGCTCGCGGCCGGAACGTCGAAGGCGTAGATGTTCCCCTTCGGTGCGACCGTCGCCTCCGCGTGGCGACCGATCAGGTTGCCATCGAGCGTGGTCGGGCCGAATCCCTTGCCGGCCAGGGTGACTCCAGTCTGCGCGTCCAGCGCGGGCGCCTTCAGCCGCTCGACCGAGCCTGGCGCGGTCAGTCCGGGCAGCGTGACCCGCATCCGGCGATCCATGCGCGCGCTGCCGTTCACAACGACGACCCTGAGCATGCCGGTCGGGGTGCGCGTGGCCCAGACACGGGCTCCGGTCGCCCTACCAGGGGTGACCGGCACGAGCTGAGCGCCGAACGCCGTCGCGCGTGCGAACAGCAGCATCCCGTAGTAGAGCGGGTGCACGACACCGACGGTGTGGCCCGCCTCGACGCGGAACTCCAGCGGAGCGTAGAAAGCGCCGGTCCAGGTGTGCATGTTGACGCCGCTGGCTCCCGCCGCGAAGTACCCGAAGAGGGCGTTCGTCCCCCACAGCGCCGTCGCGAACGAATCGCTGACGCCCTTCACTCCACCGCAGACACTCGAGTTCGCCTCGGTCACTCGGGCCCCGGCGCCGCTCGCCGCCGCAACTCCTACCAGGCGTCGCACTCGCGAGACCGCCTGCCGGTTGGAGAGCAGCTGCGAGATCAGGACCCTGGCGGGCCTGCGGCGCACGCGACCGCAGGTGCGCAGCGGGTACGCGTGGACGCCGAGGCCCGACAGGCGCCTCGAGAACCGGTTCAACAGTGCTGCCGTGTAGACGTCCCAGGCGGCGCTCGCGAAACCCCCGGCTGTCAGCTCCACGCGCTTCTCCGCCAGCGCGGCGACGTAGCGCTCCATTTCCTCGGCGTACTGGTCGTAGCTGTAGGTCTCGCGGTGGCGCGGACGCTGAAGCATCTTGCGGCCGACCCAGAAGGTCTTGGCGCGCGTGTAGAGGTCGGGCTCGTTGCCGATCTCGACCGTCTTCACGCTGCCAGGCGGAAGCGCGGCGGTGACCGCGTCCAGCAGGGCGGTCGCGTTGGCGGGGTCGTTGAGCCCGAGGTTCAACCCCAGCACGACCGGCGCGCGCGCCGCCGTGACGGTGCCGGCGAGGCCGCTCACCCAGTCGGGCCCGATGTCGTTGAAGACGCCCGGGGGTCTGGGGGCGCCGGCCGGATTCCACCACGACTGGTCGCCGGAGTTGCCCCCGACGCGAAGGCTCGGCTGGCCGTTGCCATAGGCGCCGAGCTGCTGCAGCAGACGGGTGAAGATGGGGTTGGGGGCCTGAGCGGTTCCGGTGTAGTCGGGCAGGTCCGGGTACTCGATCGAGAAACCCGGGAAGGATGGTGGGATCGTCCTGCCCGGTCTCGCCACGTCCACGTTCACGTTCAGCGACCGCGGATCGGGCGCCGAGCGCGCATGCGCGACGTCAGCGGCTTGAAGAGCGAGCAGCGACAGGATCAGCGACGACAGGCGCAGGGCACGGATCACGCAGGAAAGCGGTTCGCCTCCGGCGGCGGCGCTCCTGCCCGCCGGCGCCGCGCGCACGGCCGCCCGCAAGGAGCCTGCCCAGTCGAGCCAGGGGCGCGCGGATTCGGAATCAACCATCTAATCGCTACGATTCCTGGACTCCCGGCTTGCCACAGTGGCAGCCTCCAATCCACCCACCATTGATGGATCTCCCCTGAGATGAGCGCACCCGGCGGACCCGAATCTCCATTGCGCGTGGCAATCGTCGGCTCTGGGCCGGCGGGGTTCTACGCGGCCGGCACGCTGCTGAAAGACAAGGAGCTGGCGATCCAGGTCGACATGTTCGACTCGCTGCCGACGCCGTGGGGCCTCGTGCGTGCCGGCGTCGCGCCCGACCACCCCAACATCAAGGCCGTTTCGAGGGTGTTCGAGAAGACCGCCACCAACCCGGATTACCATTTCTACGGCAACGTCGAGATCGGGCGAGACCTCGACCACGACGATCTCGTGCGCCACTACCACGCAGTCGTGTACGCGTGCGGAGCCCAGACCGACAGGCAGATGGGCATCGCGGGCGAGGACCTGCCGGGCAGCTGGGCGGCGACCGAGTTCGTCGCCTGGTACAACGGCCATCCGGACTACCGCCAGCTCGAGTTCGACCTCTCGCATGAACGCGCGGTTGTCATAGGCAACGGCAACGTCGCCATGGACTGCGCTCGCATGCTGGCGCTGACCAACGAGGAGCTTGCGACCACCGACGTGGCCGACTACGCGCTCGAGGCGCTGAAGCACAGCAGCGTGCGCGAGATAGTGATTTGCGGCCGCCGCGGCCCGGCCCAGGCCGCCTTCACGAACCCAGAGCTGCTCGAGATGGGAGAGCTGACCGAGGCCGACGTGATCGTCGACCCCGCGGAGGTCGAGCTCGACGAGGCCAGCGCCGAGTCGATCGCCGGAGAAGGCGACCTCACGGCTCGCAAGAACGTCGAGATCCTGGCCGAGTACTCGCAGCGAGAGCCGGCCGGCCGGCCGAAGCGGGTGCAGTTTCGCTTCCTCGTCTCGCCGACGGAGATTCGCGGCGGCGACCGTGTCGAGGAGATCGAGCTCGTCCAAAACGAGCTCTACGTCGCCGACGGCGGCGCCATCCGCCCCGGTCCCACCGACCGCCAGGAGACGCTCGAGTGTGGGCTCGTGCTGCGCTCGATCGGCTACCGGGGGATCCCGCTGCCCGGCGTGCCGTTCGACGATCGCAACGCGGTGATCCCGAACGAGCAGGGCCGTGTCCTGGACGGCGCCGACGGCGACGTGGTCCCGGGTGAGTACTGCGTCGGCTGGATCAAGCGTGGGCCGACGGGGGTGATCGGCACCAACAAGAAGGACGCGCAGGAGTCGATGGAGCTGCTGCTCGAGGACGCCCGCGAGGGGCGCACGCTGGAGCCGGAGCAGAGCGAGAGGAGCGCGCTCGAGACATTGCTCGCCGAGCGCCGGCCCGACCACGTCAGCTACGCGGGCTGGGAGTCGATCGATCGTCTGGAGCGCTCGCTGGGAGAGCCGCAGGGCCGCCCGCGAGTGAAGATCTGCAGCCGCGAGGAACTGCTCGAGGCCGCCCTTGGGGACCCGCAGGAACCGGCTGGCGGCGAGGCCGAGGTCGCCTCCCCGACAGCGCCCTGATCCGGATCCGATAAATCGTCGCTATCCCGACGACTCGTGGCTATCCTGAAACGCATGCAAGCCGAGAACCAAGCCGAGAACCTGGACCTGGTGCAGAAGGCGTTCGACGCCTTCGGGGCGCGCGACCTCGACGCCCTGATCGATCTGATCCACCCTGAGATGGAGTTCTTTCCGATGACGCGCACCCTCGCGGGTCGAGCCGAGCCGTACCGCGGCCACGAGGGAATGCGGCTCTACTTCGAGGACGTAGCCGCCGTTTGGACCGAGATCGAGGTCCAGCCGCGCCGCTTCAGCCACGGCGACGACCACGTGGTGGTCTACGGCCGGCTGCGCGGAACCACAGCGCAGGGCATGGTCCACGACGCTCCCGCGGACTGGATCTGGAAGATCCGCGAAGGCAGGCTGGTCTGGGGCTGCATGTACGGCAAGCGTGACGCCGCCTGCGCCGAGGCAGCGGCCGCCCCCGCGGCCAACAGCGCGCCCGCAAAGACGCCGGCCCGAGTCTAGCTCCCCCTCTTCAGGCAGTCTTCGAAGCTGCTAGCCGGTCTTGCCGCCGCCGCTGCGCAGCGCCTTGAAGCCGCGCTCGAACAGCTTGCGTGCCTGGTCGGCGGGGTTGTACGAGTGCAGCAGCACGACGCCCAGCTCCAACCTGCCCCGCCTCACGGTGGCGACGATCGAGCGTCCGGCGCGGTCGGTGTAGCCGGTCTTCAGCCCGGTCACGCCCCGGTAGCCGGACCGCATCAGCGGGTTGTTGTTGTAGAGGAAGAGATGACCGCCCTTGATCGGGAACTTCACGATCGCGCGGTCGCGGCGAACGATGCGCCGGATCCTGCGCTGCCCGAGGTCGGCTCGCGCCAGCGCGCCCAGGTCCGCGGCGCAGGAATGGTTGCCCGCGTCCTTCAACCCGTGCGGAGTGCTGAACCGGGTGCACCTCAGCCCGAGCTCGGCCGCGCGCACGTTCATGCGACGCACGAAGCCCGGCACGGTGCCCGCCGCGTGCTGGGCCAGCGCGATGGCCGCGTCGTTTCCGCTCACGAGCAACAGGCCGTTCATGAGAGCCTCGAGCTGAACCCGCTTGCCCTTGGGCAGCACGCCGACGCCGGATCCGGCCGTGGTGACCGCCCGCTTGGTGATTGGCACGCGATCGTGCGCATCCTCGCGCTCGACGATCAGCAGCGCCGTCATCATCTTCGTCAGGCTCGCTATCGGGAGCACCCGCGTGGGCTGACGGCGCCACAGCACCCGGCCGCTGCGAACGTCGAACAGAAGGCCGGCGCGCGGCTTGCGCGTGAACTGCAGGGCAACGATGTCTGGATGCCTGGTGTCGAGTGCGAAGCGGGAGTCCGAGCCGCTTCGAGGACCCGCGGGCGAGGCGGCACCTGGGTCTGCCTGCCGGAGCGAGATGCTGGCCTCGGGGGGCGCACCGGCCCCGCCTTGAGACGAGTCGCGAATCGACTCCGGGTCGAACACCGCGCCGGCCACCACAAGCGCCAGCGCCAGCGCGACCCCGGCCAGCACGAAAGCGCCTATGGCGCGGCGCCTGCGCGAAGGCCTACCGCGTCCGCGACGTCCCCGCCGCCTGGCACCTTCGGTCAGGACGCTGCGCCGGCGGTCAGTCATTGCCGGCTACTCATCAGGCGGCTGGTTCAGCAGGGCACCGAGCACCCCGATCCCGAGCAGCGCGAGCACGACAATCGAGACGGCGGTCAGGACCGAGAAGCCTTGCTCTGCGGTCACTGAGACGGTGAGGGCGACGAGCAGGATCAGGAATGCGAGCGCCGCTGCCAGGATCGCGCTCTGCATCAAGCATCAGTACACAGGATGGCGCGGCTTTCCATAGTGCTCGGATTTTCGTTTAGCGAACAGATGGATCATCGCCATCCCGAACAGGAACCCTCCAAGGTGGGCAAAGTAGGCGACCCCGCCGCCTCCGGTCGCGTCCGGATTGGCGAGCTGTCCCACCGCAGGCAGGAACTGGAGCAGCAACCATAGCCCCAGCATCACCATCGCGGGGATCTCCACGAAGAAGAAGAAGAACACCAGAAACACGATCGTCAGCACACGAGCAAAGGGATAGAGCAGGAAGTAGCCGCCCAGCACCGCCGCGATCGCGCCGCTGGCTCCCACCGTGGGCGCCATGGAGTCCGGACTGACGCCGACCTGTGCCAGCACCGCCGCCAGGCCGCCGAGCAGATAGAAGATCGTGTATCTGAAACGGCCCATCGAGTCCTCGACGTTGTTTCCGAAGATCCACAGGAACAGCATGTTGAAGGCAATGTGCAGCCAGCCTCCGTGCATGAACATGGACGTGAAGAGGGTGACGATCCACGGGGCATCCTTTACGTTCTCGGTTACGCCGAGCTGCTTGGCCTCGACGTAAGCCGTCGTTCCCTCGCAGACGACGTCCTCGGTGACGCGCCCGGTGCTCGCGTCCTGAACCCGTGCCAGGTCACACTCCTTGCCCGGGTGCGTCACGCGATAAGGAATCGCGCCGTACTCCACGACGGTCTTCGAGTCGACCTGATCGCCGCTGAACGTGGCTCCCTGGAAGAGCAGGAAGACGACCACGTTGATGGCGATGATCACCGCCGTCACGATCGGGAACCGGTCGGTGGGGATGTTGTCCTTGATCGGGATCAAGCCGGGCCGAAGGGTACCCGGCGCGGACCGGCGTGAGCCGCAGCCATCTCGGGCACTCTTAGGAAACCGGCGGGGATTCTTAGAAACCCTTGATCCTGGGCCCCTAGGTTGCGACATTCTCGTGGGGACCTAGGCAGGGACTCACCACGGCCATCGAGAGGAGCGCAAAGTGAGCGAGATGCGGCAGCTGGTGCAGCCAGGCGATGCCGACGAGGCGAGGCGGACGTTCGAGACCGCACTGTTCGAGGTCAAGCGCGTGATCGTGGGCCAGGAGGAGATGCTCGAACGCGTCTTCGTGGCGCTGCTTGCCCAGGGCCACGTGCTGCTGGAGGGAGTGCCGGGGCTCGCCAAGACGCTCACGATCAAGGCCGTCAGCGACGTGCTCGGTGGCAGCTTCAAACGCATCCAGTTCACTCCCGACCTGGTCCCCTCCGACCTCGTCGGCACGCGCATCTACAGGGCCGACGGCGGCCGCTTCGACACCGAGATCGGGCCCGTGTTCTGCAACTTCCTGCTCGCCGACGAGATCAACCGCGCCCCCGCCAAGGTTCAGTCCGCCCTGCTCGAGGTGATGCAGGAGCGCCAGGTCACCATCGGTCCCGACACGATGCCGGTCCCGCAGCCATTCCTCGTGCTGGCGACACAGAACCCGATCGAGTCCGAGGGCACCTACCCATTGCCGGAGGCGCAGCTCGACCGCTTCATGTTCAAGGTCGTGATCGACTACCCCAGCGATCGCGAGGAGGTCGCGGTGGTGGACCGCTCGCTCACGGAGCCGCCTCAGATCGAGCAGGTGCTGTCGCCCGAGCTGCTGTCCTCCTACCAGCAGCTGATCGGGGAGGTCTACGTCGACCTTGGCGTGAGCGAGTACGCGGTCGCCCTGGTCGGCGCCACTCGCAGGCTGCACGACCACGGCCTCGAGGAGATCGCCCCCTACATCGAGTACGGAGCCAGCCCGCGCGGGTCGATCAACCTCGTGCAGGGAGGCCGGGCGCTGGCACTGTTGCGGGGGCGCAACTACGTCGTTCCCGAGGACGTGCGCTCGCTTGCGCACGACGTGCTGCGCCACCGCCTGGTGTTGACCTACGAGGCGCTCGCCGACGGGCTCGACGCCGACGCCCTGCTCGACAAGGTGCTGGAAGCGGTCCCGGTTCCGGAGATCTCGCTCTCACGCGTAGAGGCGGCGTGAGCGCACCTCCAGTCACCCTTCCACGGG
>JBBQNR010000038.1:0-27126 GCA_038330145.1 Solirubrobacterales bacterium | reverse complement strand
TCATCGGCCGAGCGAAGCACAGCGCTGCCCGGCTGGCTGACCCACTACAACTTCAATCGCAGGCACGGCTCCCTCGGCCACAAGCCGCCCGCAGCTCGGCTCGCCGAGCTGAACAACCTGGCTGGGAACTACAGCTAGCCGTCACGCGGCGAAGAAGCGCGCCAGCTCTTCGCCGATCCGATCCGGCTCCTCCTCCTGGAGGAAGTGCCCGCAGTCCGGCAGCGCCGTGATCTCTGCCTGCGGCAGGTCGGCCTTCACACGCGCCATCGTCCTCGCGATGTCCGGAAGGATCCGGTCGCGCTCGCCGTAGATGATTCGCACCGGCATCTGCAGCGACGGCAGCAGGCGCTCGATCTCCGCAAAGCCCTCGATCGGAAGGCCGATGCCGGCGGCGGCCAGGGCCTGGCGGGAGTCATCGTCGCCGAACGGCTCACGGACGGCCGCAACGACTTCCTCGGTGAGGTTCGCCTCGTCCGCCAGGCCCAGCCCCATGGCCGCCTCGAGACCCGCGGGGCTCGTCAGCTGCTCGCGCAGCTCCGGCTCGCTGCAGGCCTTGATGAACGCCATCACCGCCTCCGAGAAATCGGGGTAGAGCAGGGTGTTCAGAAGCGCCAGCTTCGTCACCCGCTCCGGCCGGTGCACCGCCCAGTGGACGCCGACCGGGCCCCCGAGGTCGTGCACCGCGAGCCCGGCGTCGTCGATGTCGAGCGCTGCGAGGAACTCGTCGAGGGTGGACTCGAACAGATCGAAGTCGTACTGCACGTCGAGCGGTTTGTCCGACGCGCCGAACCCGGGCAGGTCGGGCGCCACCACCCGGTTGCCGCGCGCGATCGGGACCATCACGTTCCGCCACAGGAAGGAGGAGGTCGGCCAGCCGTGCAGCAGCAGTACGGGCGGCCCGGACCCCGCCTCTCGATAGGCGATCGTCATGCCGTTCACCTTCACCGTGTCGAGCGTCGCGGGCGTCATGGCCGCTACAGGCTAGCCCGGCTCGGCCAGCGTCGCGCGCACCGCAGCGACCGCGACCGCCCCGGTCGCCTTCATGGGCTCCGTGCTGCGCGCCGCGCGGCTCAGCACGAACCCGCCCTCGATCAGCGCCACGATCGCTATCGCGAGCGCGCGGGCCCGCGGCGCCGAGAGGCCGGCCTCGACCCCGCGCTCGGTGCCCGCCGCGATCCAGCCCTCGAAGACGTCGGCGGTGGCCTGGCGGAGAGTCTCGTTGGTGCTCGCCACCTCGAGCGCGACCGTGGCGATCGGGCACGCGTCGGCGTAGTCGGTGTCGATGAGCGCCTGCGCGGCGCCGTCGAAGAACACGGCCACGCCGGTGGCGTAGTCCGGGGCGTCGTCGGCGATGGTCTCGTAGAGCCGCCCGAAGAACTCGCCCGCTGTGCGGAGCACCTCGTCGCCGAGTTGCTCCTTTCCGCCGGGGAAGAAGTGGTAGAGCGAGCCAAACGGCGCGTCGGCCGCGGCGAGGATCTGCTTCAGGCCCGTCCCCGCATACCCCTGGCGCCGGAACAGCTCGGCGCTCGCATACACGATGCGGTCCCTGGTGCTCACCCTCTCCTTCGTGGCCACGGCAGCATGGTACTCTACCCGCTAGAGCGATCTATCTAGTTCTGCCGAGGAGGCTTAATGCCCGCAAAACAGCCACTTTTCTGGCTCCGTTGGATCCTCGGCTTCGCCGTCCTCTCGACCGGCCTGCACTTCACCCACAACTTCGTGAAGGTGGATCAGTACCCGGATGACCTCGTCAGTGGCCACGTGGTGCGCGTCGCGATCGTCATCTCGTGGCCGCTGTTCACGGCCCTGGCGCTCCGCGCGTACCGGCTCTATGCGCAGGGCCGCCATCGCGAGGCGCATCCGCTGCTCCTCGGCTATTCGTTCTTCTGCCTCACGACGGCCGGCCACTTCCTCGACGGAGTGCCGGATATCGCTCCGTTCTGGTTCGCGACGATCTTCACCGACGTCGCCGCGGGTCTCGCGGTGCTCGCCTTCACCGTCTCCTCGATGAGGACGCCGGCGGCTCGCAGAGCCTGATCTACAGCGAGCGCGAGCTCTCGCCGAAGCGCTCGAGCCCGTCGTCGGGCACGGGCTCCCAGACCGCCGCATATGCCACGAACTGGCGCGAGCTCGGGCGCACGCCGGGGTCGCCGTCGAAGGCGCCCAGGCGAACGCTCATCTGGGTGGGATCGTTCGGGTTGCGGCTGAACAGATGCGCGCCGCACTGGGAGCAGAAGTACTTCTCGAAGCCGCCGTCCGGATGGCGCCAGCACCTGACCAGGTCCTCGCCCTGGACAAGTCTGAACGTGCGGCCGTCGACGAGTGCCTGCGCGGACGAACCGCCGCCCGTCCGTCGCTGGCAGCGCGTGCAGTGGCAATAGCTGGCGCTGCGCGCAGGCTCGGTGAGCTCGAAGCGCACGTCACCGCACAGGCAGCCGCCCGTGGTCGAAGGGTCCATCGCGCGCAGACTAGTCGGTCAGAGCGCGGCAGCCAGCGTCTTGAGCTTGGTCGCCTCTGCGACTGTCAAACGGCTGCGGGGTGGCGCTCGGCGGCTTCGATCGTGTCCACGATCTCGGCCAGGATCGTCTCGGCGCGATCGTTGTCGATCTGGCAGGTCCCGGCCGCCGCGTGGCCGCCGCCACCATAGGCGAGCATCAGTCGGCCGATGCCGAATGTCGACGAGCGGTCGATGATCGAGCGGCCGACCGCGAACACGGTGTTCTGCTGCCGCAGGCCCCAGATCACGTGCACGGAGACGGTGCACTGGGGATGGAGCGCGTAGACCATGAAGCGATTTGTCGGGTGGATGACCTCGTCGTCGCGGAGGTCGAGCACGACCACGGGTCCATGCACCGCTGAGCAGCGCAGGATCTGCTCCTTTGCCGCCTCGGCGTGCTCGCGGTAGAGCGCGACGCGCTCGGCGACATCCGGATGCTCGAGGATCTCATCGGCGCTGTGCTCGAGGCACAGGTCGATCAGCAGCATCATCAGGTCGTAGTTGGAGATGCGGAAATCCCGGAAGCGGCCAAGCCCGGTGCGCGGGTCCATCAGGAAGCTGAGCAGGATCCAGCCCTGGGGGTCGAGGATCTCGCTTTCGTTGAACTTCGCGGCGTCGGCCTTGTCGACGGCCTCCATGATCTCCTCGCTCACGCGGGGGAAGCGCTCCGCTCCGCCGAAGTAGTCGTAGACCACGCGCGCGGCCGAGTCCGCGCTGATGACCGAGACGCGGTTGTCGGCGTCCTCGATGACGCGGGCGTCCTCCGAGCTGTGGTGGTCGAACGACAGCGCGACCTCGGGGCTGTACGGCAGGTTCGTGGTGATGTCGTTGGCCGTCAGCTCGACCTTGCCGTCCTGCACGTCCTTGGGGTGGACGAACAGTATGTCGTCGAGGATCCCGAGCTCTTTCAGCAGGGCGGCGCAGACAAGACCGTCGAAGTCGCTGCGGGTGACCAGGCGGCGTGCGCCCGCGGGGGCCATTACCGGCTCGTTGGGCATGACTTCAGGGATCGGACAATGGTGCGCGCGACTTGAGCGCCGTGGACGGCTGATCCTGGGATGGCGCTAGCCGCGCTCGAACCGGCGACCTCCCGCGGCTAAGCTGGATCGCGATGGATGGATCCGGCCCGCGCGCAGGGCGTGCGCAGTCTTACTTCTCGGTCAGCTCGATGTTCAGGGACCACGTGCGCGACCTGCCGGAGTGGATCGAGTTCCACCGGCTCGTGGGGGCGGAGCGCTTCTTCCTCTACAACAACGCGAGCTCGGAGGATTGGCAGACGGCCCTGGGCCCTTACCTGGACTCCGGCATCGTGACCGTCCACGACTGGCCGCTCTCGCCGGGCCTCACCGAGGCGATCGACCACTGCATCGAGCATCACCGCCACGACTCGCACTGGATCGCGTTCATCGACGTCGACGAGTTCCTCTTTGCGCCGGATGGCGCGAGCGTTCCGGATGTCCTGCGCGACTTCGAGCAGTCACCGGGCGTGGGCGTCAATCGCTACCCCTTCGGGACCTCGGGCCATCTGACCCGGCCGGAGGGCCTCGTGATCGAGAACTACGTCCGCCGCGCGGCGGTCCTGAACAACGTGATCAAGAGCATCGTCCACCCACCCGCCGTGGTGCGCAGCCAGGGTGTGCACTGCTTCGTCTACAAGGACGGGCTGATGGCGGTGGATGAGCTGCATAGGCCCCTCGACCCCGAGCGCCCGATCGGACCGAAGCGCCGCAGCGGGGCTGCCTTCACGCAGACGTTCTCGGCCGAGCGCCTGCGGGTCAACCACTACATCACCAAGTCGTTCGAGGAGTACGACGCAAAGATGTCGCTGCCGCGTCCCGACACCGGCGGCAACCGCCAGAACCCGGCCCTGGACTGGCAGGTGGTGCGCCTTCACGCAGTCCGTGACGAGACGATCCTGCGCTACGTGCCGCAACTGAAGGCGGCGCTCGAAGGCGTCGGCCGCGGCTAAGGGACGAAGATGCCCTGGCGCACGAATGCGGTATTCGGGGACGTGGCCGCCTGATCGTCTGCGCCGCCGTCGTTCACCTCGACCTGAGCGAGCTGCCAGATGGTCCTGGAGCTCTCCTTCGTGCGATTTCCACACATATGGCGTCAGGAACTGTTTCTTGGGGTGGTACCACTTCGGTCGATGCGATCGCACCTCGACCGTGGCTTCTTCCTGACGAGTTCACCGTGTGTGAGGATCGGGCCCGAGCAATGACACACGGAGCGGAGGCTTGCCTATGTCGCTTGTTTGCTCCGGTCGCTCGCCCCGATGCTTGAGGTGGAAGCCGAGTTCGGCTCAAACGATCTCGGCCCGGAGAAGGGCGATTCGAAAAGCATCTCGTCACCGAAGATCTCGCCCCAGGCGCTGAACGGCTTGTTCGAGGTGACGATCACGCTAGCGTGCTCATAGCGCGCCGAGACGAGGCTGAACATGAGGTTGGCTGCCTCGGGGTCGAACGGGATGTAGCCGACCTCGTCAACAACGATCAGCGGGACGAAGCCGAGCCGGCGCAGCTCAGCCTCGAGCTTGCCCTGGCGCTTCGCGTCCCCGAGTCGCGCCACCCACTCGGTCGCGGTCGCGAAGGCGACCCGCTGGCCTGCCAGGCAGGCCCTGATCCCGAGTGCGATCGCCAGGTGCGTCTTGCCGGTGCCCGGCGGGCCCATCACGACGTTCTCGCGCGCGTGGAGGAAGTCGAGCTGGCCGAGGTGCTCGACAACCTGGCGGCGGACCGAGCGCTGGAAGCTGAAGTCGAACTCCTCGAGCGTCTTGCGCGCCGGGAAGCGGGCGGCCTTGATGCGCGACTCGCCGCCATGGCTCTCGCGCGAGGCGACCTCGGTGGATTAGGAAAACTTGGTGCGTGTGACCGTCGACTCGCACGCCGTCGCCGAGCATTGCGTCGATTAGATCGGCGACCTCTACGCTGAGCGGCTCGCTGGACGCTCGCAGCCGATCGGCGCCCAGCCGCGAAAACTCGATGTCCAGCCGGGAGCGACTTCGCTCCATCCCTAGGACACGAACGCTTTCCGCACGGTGGTGGCCGACCACTTGGCGCTACCACGCGGCCTCCGCACCCGCTTGTGGTTCAGGGTCTCGGCGATCTCCTCGAGTGACATCCCTCTCTCGAGCATCCGTCTAATCCTCATACGCCAGCCGTAGTCCTCTCGGTTGCAGAGCACGTGAGAGAGCCGGACGTTCCAGGGGACGAGGTGCCCACCGTCGGCCTTGAGCCGGGGGGTAGTGATCCGGCGAGGGTGCCCAATCCGGCAGAGGAGTGGATCTCGGCTCGAAGTAGCCCCGCCCCTTGTGGCAATAGCACTTCGGCATCTCGCAGCGGAGTTCGATGATCTGTCCACGTTGCGCCATCTGGACGAGAACACCTCGTGTTCCGAGCGCTCGTAGCTGCTGTGCGGCCGTGTCTCCCATGCTTGCTTCAGGCCTTGCCTTCTTTGGAGTCATGCTTGTTCTCCTTGCGTCTGGGTGGACGGACTCATCTCAGCTCGAACGCGGAGGAATCGTATGTCAAGGCCGGCTGAAAACTGGGCTACTCTCGCCGGTTGAAATCTGGTCCATCTAGAGGGCCGGGGGCGCCCGCGGAGCGGAGCCCGTAGGGCGGAGCGGAGCGGGCGCCGGCGGTCAGTCGTGCGGCGGCGGCGAGCCGAGGTCCTTGTCGCGCAGCCGGAAGCTGTCGCCCTTGAGGGCGAGGATCTCGGCTTGGGGAAGGCTGTCCAGGACGCGAAGCTGAATACCCCCGGCGCGCCGAGGCTGACGTTTCATAGCCTTCGCCACACCTTCGCTTCAATGCTGATCGCTGAGGGAGCGAACGTCGTGTACGTATCGCGCCAGCTTGGTCACGCCAATCCTGCGATCACGCTGAAGATTTACGCGCACCTCTTCGCCGCCCAAGAGCAAGCGGACCGCATGGCGAACCTCATCCAGGATAAGTACGGAGCCATCCTCTGACGGTCCTCGGTATTGACCCCGCGTTGACCCCGGTGGCCGTAGGGCGACACTGGCGTGAATGGACGAGCCGGGTCATCGCCCGTTGCAGAGCGGTTTCCCTAGGAGTGGAGCTAGCCGGGCTCGAACCGGCGACCTCCTGGGTGCGATCCAGGCGCTCTCCCAAACTGAGCTATAGCCCCGTGGCGTCCGATTATAGATTCGGCCGCCCACGCCCTCTGCGCAAGTCCGCACGCGTCGGCGACTTTTGCAAAGGTACGTGGGTCATGGGCAGCCTCGATGACGCCATCCGGGAGCACCTCGAGCTGAAGCGCCGCCTGGGGGCCTCCGACGACGAGATCAAGGAGAAGGAGACCGAGGCCTTCGGCAAGGGGAACCGGCCTGCGCCATCCGAGCCCGAAGACGCCCTTGACGAGCCCTTCATCGACGCCGGTCTCGCCGCTGCCGAGCCGACTGCGAACGGCCAGCCCAGCACCGCCGAATGGGATCCCGGCGAGCTCTCCTCGTCGCCGCGCACCAGCACGGCCGACGAGATCTTCGAGCCCGACGAGGTCCCGGCCGACGACGCACTGACCGTGCGCGACGCACGGCGCCGGCGCGAGGCGAAACAGCGTGACGACCTCGCGGAAGAGCCCGCCGAGGAGGATGTGCTCGAGGAGACGCCGGAATTTCTGGAGGAGACGCCGGAGCACGATCGGCTCTGGTTCGAGCAGCGCCCGCCGAAGGACTTCGACTTCGATTGAAAAAAAGGCGAGGCCGGCATATTCAGCCGACCCCGCCATGGCGTCCGTGCCGCTCCTCTGAGAGGTGCGAGCCTCTCGAGAAGTATCGGAGTTCCGTCTCCGTCTCCAGCTGATTCGTCAGCGCACGCGCTCCCCGCAAGCAATCAGCCCAAACTTGGACATGTGTCCAGGGGCCGCCCTCTACCATTCTCGGCAACGTGCGCATAGACCAGCTACTCAGCAACCGGCAGCAGCCCAGCTTCTCGTTCGAGTTCTTCCCGCCCAAGACTCCCGAGGGCGAGCAGAAGCTGTTCGAGACCGTCGAGACGCTGCGCGACCTCGAGCCGACCTACGTCTCGGTCACCTACGGGGCGGGCGGTGGCACCCGGGCGCTGACGGTCGACATCGTCAAGCGCATCAAGAACGAGCTCGGCATCGAGGCGATGGCGCATTTCACGTGCGTCGGCCATACCCGCGAAGAGCTGCACGACGTGCTCGACGAGATGCGGGACGCCGGGATCGAGAACATCATCGCCCTCCGCGGCGACCCTCCGAAAGGGGAGACCGAGTTCAAGCCCGTCGCGGGAGGACTCTCCTACGGCTCCGAGCTGGCGGCGCTGATCGCGGAGTCCTACGACTTCTGCATCGCAGGAGCGTGCTACCCCGAGACCCATCCGGATGCGCCCGGCGCCGAGGCGGACCTGGCCAACCTCCACTACAAGATCGGTGCGGGCACCAGCTTTCTGATCACGCAGCTCTTCTTCGACAACGACGACTACTTCGAGTTCGTCGAACGGGCGCGGGCGAGCGGCATCACCTGCCCGATCATCGCCGGCATCATGCCGATCAACAACTTCGAGCAGATCAAGCGCTTCACCAGCATGTGCGGGGCGGCGATCCCGCCCGCGCTGTACGAGCAGCTCGAGGCGCGCAGCAAGGAGGGCGAGGAGGCGGTCGCCGAGCTGGGCGTCGCCTACGCGACCCTGCAGTGCGCCGACCTGCTTGCTCGCGGCGCGCCGGGCATCCACTTCTACACGCTGAACAGGTCTCCGGCGACGCGGGCGATCCTGTCCGCGCTCAAGGCAGCACGGCCGTGGGAGCGGGCGAACGCCAGCGCTCCGGCGACTGCCCGTCAGGCGAGCTGACTTTTTCCACCCGGCCCGCCCGCTCGAGGTGGTTCAGGAAGCAGAGCGTGACGGTGAGTGCCCAGCTCATCATCATGCCGTCGACCTCGCCGAACACCTTGCGCACGACGTCGAACGCGGTTGCCTCGCCGTCCTCCGCAATGGCCTCGGCGATTGCGTCCAGCCGCTCGTGAACCTCAGCCCGATTCGCCTCGATGTGAGCGCGCACGTCGCCGAAGGGCCGGCCGTGGCCCGGTAGGCAAAGGCGCGCATCGAGCCGCTCGACCGCCTCGAGCCCGTCGAGGAACTCCCCCACCGGGTCCGGCGTCCAGCCGTAGTCGAAGTACAGGAATACCCGGCCGAGCACGTGGTCCCCGCTCAAGAGCAGCCGCTGCTCCGGCTGGAACAGCACGACGTGCGAAGGCGCGTGGCCCGGCGTGTAGTGCACCGACCACCTGCCGTGGTCGGTCTCGACCTCGACGCCGGGAAGCAGTTCGCGGTGCGGCTCGATCGCCTCGGCGATGCTCGGCTTGAGGTCGCGCCGCCGTTCCTCGGCCCAGCGGCGCAGCGGCTCGAGCGGCACACCGCTCTGGCGGGCGACCTCGATGCGCTGGGCCAGCGAACGCTCGGGATCCTCCATGGCGCGCGTCATATGCTCGTGGCGAGGGTGCATCCACAGCTCGCAGCCCGCCCGCTCGACGATCGGGGCGGCGAGGCCGTAGTGGTCGGAGTGCGCGTGCGTGCAGATGAGCAGTCGCACGTCTTCGAGGCGACGCCCGATCTGCGCGAGCGTTCGCTCCAGCTCGGCGAGCGCTCCCTCCTCGTGGATGCCGGTGTCCACGAGCACGATGCCGTCGCCAGCACTCAGCGCCCACGCGTTCACGTGCGGGACGCCGGGCCACGGCAGCGGCAACCGCAGCCGCCACGCACCGGGCAGCACCCGGTCCGCCCGGCCGAGCTCTCGCCTGCGCTGCCCGTCGCTCACAACGCCGAGCCTAACGTGTGCCCGATACTGCTCCCGTGGCCGCGGTCACAGAACGAGTGCCCCACGGCGTCGCGCTCGTGCGCGCGGCGAACGCGGGACCGATGACCCTTTCGGGCACCAACACCTGGATCGTGGGAGAGCCCGCCTGGGTGATCGACCCGGGCCCGGCCGACCCCCAGCACATCGCACGCGTTGCGCAGGAGGCCGAGCGCCGCGGCGGACTGGCCGGCATCGCACTCACGCATTCGCACAGCGATCACGCTGCGGGAGTGTCGGCGCTGCGTGCGCGATTCGGAGCGCCGGTGGCGGTCGGTCGGCAGTCGGCAGTCGGCAGTCGGCAGTTCGAGGAGCCGTCCGTGGAGCTGTCCCCCGACGTGGAGCTCGTCGACGGTGACTCGTTCGGGCCGTTCTCCGTGATCGCTACTCCCGGTCACTCCCTGGATCACGTGGCGTTCGTTGCCGATCGCGTCCTGTTCTGTGGCGACACCGTGCTCGGCGAGGGCAGTGTCTTCATCGCGCCTGGCGGCAACGCCCTCGCGCTCTACATGGAGTCGCTGCAGCGCCTGCGCGCACTCGATGACATCGAGGCACTGTGTCCCGGTCACGGCCCCGTCGTCTGGGACGCGGCGGCAAAGCTCGACGAGTACATCGCCCACCGCCTGGACCGGGAGACCCGTCTGCTCGCCGCGCTGGCCCGCGGGTTGCGCTCGCACGACGAGCTGCTGGACGACGTGTGGGACGACGCTCCCCCGGCTCTGCGTCCGGCGGCGATGCTGACCCTCGAGGCACACCTCGAAAAGCTCGAAGGCGAAGGCCGCCTCCCTTAGAAAGCGATCGTGTCGTCCTCGCGCCGGTCGGGCATCACCGGCACCGGCTCGCCGAGCGGATCGCCGACAGCCTCGGCGATCTCCTCTTCGATCCCGTAAGCCGATCCTGGGCAATCCACGCGAAAGCGCTTTGGCGGGATGTCGTCGCGCGGCTCGACGGGCAGCCCGAAGATCTCGTCCCACCCGAACAGCTCGAAGTTGCCGGCGTTCAGCAGGATCGCGCGCGCGGGCATCGGGCAGGTTGCATTGTGGTGCTCCACGCCGGCCTTGATGTGGGCGAGCATCTCCGCCTCGAGGCTCACCGGCTATGCCTCCTGTTGCAGGCGATCGATCTTCGCCGCCATCACAAAATCGTTGCGCGTGAGTCCCGACGCCGCGTGGGTCGTGAGGGCGAGACGCGCCCGTCCCCAGCTGAGCAGGATGTCCGGGTGATGGCCCTCCGCCTCGGCGACGAGCGCGACGCGGGCCACGAAGCCGAAGGCGTCACGAAAGTTGTCGAAGGCGAACTTGCGCCAGATTCTCTGGTTGGTCTCGCGCTTCCACTCGGGAACGTCGGCCGCAAGCTTGGCAGCCTCCTCCTCCGAGAGGGGCGGAGTGCCCTTCTCGCATGCCTCGCAGTGCTCTGACGCAAGTGCGCTCAAGGCGGGAGCGACGGGACTCGAACCCGCGGCCTCCGGCGTGACAGGCCGGCGCTCTAACCGACTGAGCTACGCCCCCGAACAGTGGCCCATTGTAGACACCGGCCCGCGGCTCTCCACGCCGGTAGGGTTCGCATGCGATGGCTGACGTCACGGTGAAGCGCCTCGAGGACCTGCACACGGCGTTCGGGGGCTCGATGAGGCTTGTGCGGCACGGCCTCGGGGTGCAGTCGTTCGGCATCCAGGTGTTCGACATGCCTCCCGATGCCGACCGCTATCCGGAGCACGACCACTCACACGACGGCCAGGAAGAGGTCTACACCGTGCTCGAGGGCGTCGCGACGCTGACCGCAGGCGGCGACGAATACGAGATGCGCCCTGGAATGTGGGCCAGAGTCGGGCCTGGCGAGAAGCGGAAGTGGACCACAGGTGCGGCGGGCGCACGAGTCCTCGCGCTGGGCGCCGTCCCGGGCAAGGCCTACGAGGTGCAGGAGTTCACCAATCCGCAAGAGGACCAGCCCGGTTGAACCTCGGCATCGACGGCAAGGTCGCGCTGGTGATGGGCGCGAGCAAGGGACTCGGCCGGGCGACCGCGGCCGCGCTGGCGCGCGAGGGCGCGCGGGTGGCGATCAGCAGCCGCTCCGCGGAGCGCATCGAGGCGGCGGCGGCGGCTCAGATCGCCTCCGAGACCGGCGCCGTGGTGCACGGCTTCGGGGCCGACACCGAGGCCGTGGAAGAGCTGCCCGCGCTGGTCGAGCGCGTGCGCTCGGCCCTCGGGCCGGTCGACATCCTCGTGACCAACTCGGGCGGGCCGCCGCTCGGTGACACGTTCGAGCGCGCGGAATGGGAGCGCGCGTACCGCAGCCTGGTGCTGGCGCCGATGGCGCTGATCGACGCGGTCGTCCCCGCGATGCGCGAGCGTGGATGGGGCCGCATCGTCAACGTCACCTCCATCAGCACCAAGGAGCCCATCCCGGGCCTGATGCTCTCCAACAGCCACCGGCTCGCAGCCGTCGGGGCCTTCAAGACGCTGTCGCGGGAGCTTGCGCGCGACGGCATCCTGCTGAACAGCGTCGCCCCCGGCCGGATCGCGACGGACCGGATCGCCAGCATGGCCGGGGCGTCGCTCGAGGAACTGCGCAACGCGCCGCAGCCCGACATTCCCGTCGGGCGGCTGGGCACCCCCGAGGAGTTCGCCGACGTCGTCGCGTTCCTGTGCTCGGAGCGCGCGTCCTATGTCAACGGCGTGAACGTCCCCGTCGACGGAGGCTCGACCCGTAGCATTTAGTCGACCTCGACCCGCATCGCGGCCGCGAGGGCGCCACCGAGGACGTGTACCTCGCCGTCGAAGCGGGCGAACAGCGGACCGCCGAACGGCTGCCGGTCGACGATCTCGAAGCGCTCGCCGGGCGTGATCCCGAGCTCGGCCAGATAGCGCAGCATGCTCGGGTCGGAGTCCGACACGCGCACGAACACGCCACGCGCCCCGGGCTCCAGGGCGGCGAGGCACTCGGTCTGGCCCTCCTCGATCTCGAGGTCGGGGCTCGGGATCGGATCGCCGTGCGGGTCGCGTGTGGGGTTGCCGAGCTTGGCGGCGATCAGCGCCTCGAGCTCCTCGGACAGGACGTGCTCGAGCACCTCGGCCTCGTCGTGCACGCGGTCCCACGGCACGCCCAGCGACTCGGCCAGGTACAGCTCGAGCAACCGGTGATGTCGCAGCACCTCGAGCGCCACGCGCCGGCCGCTCGCGGTCAGCTTCATGCCCTTGTAGGGAACGTGGCGCACGAGCCCCAGCTCGTCGAGCTTCTTCACCATGCTGGACGCCGATGCCGGCGTCACTCGCAGACGTTCCGCGAGCGCGTTGTTGGTGACCGCCCCTCCACCGCGCTGCTCGAGCGCGTAGATCGCCTTCGCGTAGTTCTCGATCGCCTCCGAAGGGCGGGCGTTGTCGGCTCGCGTAGCCGCCATTCGACTCACACGCTGACGAGCAGGCTCGTCGCGTAGAGGATTGCGAACCCCGCGAGGATGCCGGCCACGCTGGCGGGGTAGAGCACCCGCTGCACGCCGCCGACGTTCTCGCGGATGGTGGGCACGAGCTGCTGGATCACCTGCACGATGGCGCCGGCGCCGGCGCCGAGCAGGAGCGCGGCGAGACTGGAGTTGAACGCCGAGGCCCCGATCCAGGCGCCCAGGATCGCCGGCGCGCCGGCAATCGTCCCGAGCAGGACGAGTCTTCGCAGCGACGGCGGTCGCGCGGCGATCGGCGCGACGATCGCGAGGCCCTCGGTCGTGTTGTGCAGCGCGAACCCGATCACCAGGAAGGCGCCGAGGGCAAGCGCGCCGACCGCATAGGCCGATCCGATCGCAAGTCCCTCGCCGAGGTTGTGCAGGCCGATCGCGATCGCCACGAGCAGCGCGATGTGACCGCCCTCGCGGCGGGCCCCCTCCCCGCCCTGACGTTCCGCCAGCCACGCACCTACCGCGGTCAAGATCAGATACGCGACGATCCCTCCGACGAAGACGAGCGCGGTGCCGCCGAGCGCCTGGGAACCTCCCGCCGCGACGTCCAGCCCCTCGAGCGTCGCGTCGATTGCGAGAAACCCGAGCAGCCCGATCGTGAGTGCCATCAGCACGCGCAGCCAGCGCGGGTCGATGCGCCGCACGAACGGCAGCCAAAGCATCCCGAGCGTGATCGGCAGGACGCCGACGTAGAAGCCGAGCAGAGCCATCAACCCGTAGAACCCGAGGTCGGAGTCCGGGGTCTCCACCGCCACGGGTATCTCGTGGTCGATCGTTGCCCCGGTGGACGTCACGATGCGGACGTTGTAGGCGCTGCCCTCGGTCCACGGATAGCGGACCGCGATGTCGGCGCTCTGGAGTCGGCCGAGCGAGTCCTTGGACGTGGTGAAGTCCGCAAAGCCGTCGTTGACGATCACCTGCGAGACGGTCACCGCGTCCGGCCCGTCGTTGCGCACGCTCAGCTTGATCTCGCCGGGCTTCAACACCGTGCGTTCGACCGCGAGCTCCTCGACCGGCGGACCGGTGCGCTTGCTTAGGCCCGGCCCGTCGAGCAGCGCGAATGTGGCGACCGCGCCCGCGATCAGCAACAGCGGGATCAGCCCCAGCAGCCAGGCCGGCAGTCGCCTGGGGCCCGTCTCGTCGCGCGACGCCGTGCGAGCCTCCATCAGCTCACCTCGAACAGGCCCATCCATCCGAGCTGCGCGAACTCTGACTGGTGCGCGTGGAACATGAACCGGCCCTTGTGCGGGAAGCGCAGCTCGAGGATCCCGCGCTGGCCCTGGCACTGCATGATCGTGTCGGTGAACTCGACGGGCTCGAGCGACGTGCCGGTCGGGAAGTAGTCGAAGAAGTTGGCGTGCACGTGGAAGGAGTTGATCTGGTCGAACTCGAGCACGTTCACCAGGTAGATCCGCACCAGCTCGTTCTGCCGGACCCGCACCGGGTCGTTCATGTACGCGAAGCCGACCGTGTTGACCGCGTAGACCTCGTTCTCGAGGTCGAAGTTCGTGTCGAAGCCGTTCATGACCATCACCTGCTCGTCGGCTTCGGGGCGGCCCTCCTTCGGGTCGATGATGAACGCGCCGTACATGCCGCGCGCGATGTGCTCGGCGAGCGGGTTGACATGACAGTGGTAGAGGTGCAGGCCGAACGGCTCGGCCTCGAACTCGTAGGTGACCGACTTGCCGGGTTGGATCACTCCCAGCCCGACGCCGGGCAGCCCGTCCATGCCGGACGGATGGATGCCGTGGAAATGGATGGTGTGCGGATGCGCGGAGCCGTTGCCGAAACGGATGCGCAGCCGCTCGCCCTCACGCGCGCGCAGCGCCGGTGCCGGCACGCGGCCGTTGTACGTCCAGGCCGGGAACTTCACGCCGGGCGCAACCTCGATCTCCTTGTCTCTGGCCACCAGCTCCCATTCGCGCAGCACCCGGCCACTGGCCAGGCGGCGGGTCGTGCCGTGGTCGAAGTCGCGCAGCAGCTCGGTTGGGTGGAAGCCGTTGGCGGCATGGTCGACGGACTGGCCCGCTTTGAATCCCGGGTGGTCGAGCGCCTTGCCGTGGTGGTGCACGGGCGCCGCCGGGGTGGGTGCGCCGGCGTGCTGGTGGGCGTCCTGGGCGCTCGCGGGCGCCGTGAGGCTCACCCCGCCCAGCTTGGCGACGGCGCCTGCGCCCAATGCGGGGGCCAGGGAGGCGAGCATCCTCCTGCGGCTCAAGCGGTGCATGCCGCAGGATTATGGCACGCCTAAATCAGAAGTCGGCTAAGACGAATGTCTAGTTCGTCACTCGACTGACTGAGCCTGGCCCTCGAACAGCCGGCCTTCCCGGATCCGCGCCGCCATCTCCTTGGACTCGGCGCGGTAGGCCGTCCCGTCCTCGAACTCGATCATGGGCACGACCTTCTGGCCGCTGACGGCTTCCACCTCCGTCCGGGCTCTGCGCCTCATCGGCACCTTCACGACCTCGTACTCGATGCCCTGCTCGTCGAGCGCCTTCTGGACCCGCCAGCAGGCGTGCCCGTCGAGCTTCACGAAGGTCAGTGAGCACCTGTGCAGCTTGACTGCCATCGATCCCCTTTCGTCGCCGGCGGAGCCGAGCTTAGCCAGCAGCCCGCACCGGAACCAGCCACGCACGTCCGGTTGCACCGCCGCGAATTGCGCTCTAGCAGGGGATTCTTCCGGACTTTGCGGTGAATGAACGCTCATTTTTTTCGCTGGGCTCTTGCGGTCCTCTTGTACAAGGAATAGATTTCCTGTGCTCTCCGTTCTCCCGGAGGGACAAAACCAAGGGGCGTCAAGAACCCCTGCTGTAACGCCTCTCGACGCGCCCGGTTCCTCGGCCCGGGCGCTTCCCCTATCTGGTGGCGTCACAATGCGTCGCCATGGAAACCGAGGCCGAACGCCTCTGCCGGCTCGCATACGACCGCTACAGCGCGGGCGACTGAAACGGCCTACTCGAGCTCTTCGACCCGGAGGTCGAGGTGTTCGTGGCCCCGCCGAACATCGAGAGCGGCACCTACAAGGGACACGCCCAGTACCGCGCCCTGATCCAGCGCTGGGGAGCGGTCTGGGACAAGATGCGGATCGAGCCCCAGGACGTCGAGTCCGAGGGCGACTGGATCCTTGCCCTGGTCCACTACATCGGGTGCGGCAAGGGCTCGGGCGTCGAGATCACGCAACCCTCGTGGGAGCTGTCGATGTGGCAGGACGGACTTTGCCGGCGCTACTTCGTCTACTGGGACGAGGAGCAGGGCCGCCGCGCCTTCGAGGATTGCGCCTCACGAAGGTTCGCCTGACCTTCGACGCGGTTATGCACGGTGCCCGCGTGCAGGGCAGTGTCATGCCGCCACGGAGAATCGAACTCCGATTTCAGCCTTGAAAGGGCCGCGTCCTAACCGTTAGACGATGGCGGCGGGGGCATGATTTTAGGCGACTGTATGAGCGTTTCCCGGCCTGACGATGACCCGCTTCGTTTGTTGGCGGAGGGGCTTGGGTAAAGGACCCGCGGTAGGCCTCTGCGGATAGAGAGGCTGTTTGCGTCTGAAACAGGAGGTCCAAGTGGGCATCGGAACGTCAATCTTCCTAATCGCCGTGGGAGCGATCCTCAGGTACGCGGTGACCACCAATGTCGAGGGCGTCGACCTCGACATCGTGGGACTCATTCTCATGATCGCCGGCGTCGTGGGCCTGATCGTCACGACCTTCTGGATGACGATGTGGGCGGACCGGCGGCGCGGCGCGGTCGTCGGTGAGCGCGCCGTGGTGCGCGAGCCGGTGCGCGAGCGCGAGGTCGTCGAGCGCGACGAAGTCTGAGAACGAACGAGCCGTGGAGAACGGAGGAGGGCCCGCCGCGAGGCGGGCCCTCTGCCTTTCGTCACCTAACGCGTCGTTACTTGACCGTCAGGTCGCCCTTCATGCCGGCGTCCGCGTGTCCGTCCACCGGGCAATAGAACTCGTACGTGCCCGGCTTCAGCTCCGCCGTCGCCTTCGACACTCCACCCTTCTCGACGGTCTCGCCGTCGACGTCCACGCCGTTGCCCTCGATTGCCACGGCATGCGGAACACTCGACGGGTTGTCCATCACGATCGTGACCTTGCCCGCGGGCGCGGAGAGGGACGCCTTGTCGAACTTCAGCTGACCACCCGGGTCGGCAGCGACCTTCAGCGTCGTCGCCTTGCCGGCGGGCGCCGCGCCCGTGTTCGTGGCGGTTGTGTCCGTCGTGGTCGTCTCGGTGTTGGCCGCCGTGGTGTCGGACGAGTTGTTGTCGTCACCACCGCATCCGGACGCCAGCAACACCATGCATGCCAGCACCAGACCTGCGTACAAACGGAACCGATTCATCACATCGTGCCTCCTGTCGGGAGAAATGCGGGCGGCAGGCCGCGGTCAGCCTAGCGCTCCCGGGGAGGTCGGTCGCCGATTCCCTGCCATGGACGAATGACCCCGTTAGGCGATGCGTGCGCCGGGGCACCTTTCAATGGATCAGGGAAGCGACCCGAAGGGAAGGCTATGCAGCCGGCAACCAGGAAGGACCCCGAGCGTACCGCCGGCGTGCCGTCGTCCTCGTCGCTTCCGGACACCGACGCGCTCCTGTCGGAGCTCGGCGTCCTCTATCCCGTGATGACCTTGACGGGGCCCGAGGGCGACTCATCGCCGGCGGACGCTTGGGAGGCGCCGTCCGGCTCCTCGCCGGCGCAGGCTGACGAGGACCGGCGATCCGAGATGGACAAGCGCATCATGGCCGGCCTGTTGCGGGCCTAGCCGGCCCTTCGGGAGTGACATCCGCTGCGCCGAGGCCCCGGGGGGGGGCGCCTCGGCGCAGCGCCGCAGATTTGTGCTGCTCGCGCGGCGCGAAACATAAGTTGGCGAGTCCTCGCTGCTCGGCTATTCTGCTACCAGGCGCCGGCACCCCGCTCGGCGGTATGGATACCTCCGGACGAGTGCGTCATGCGTCTGTGGATTGGTGGATTCCAGTGCCTAGGAGGGCAGCTTGATGGTAGGCGGCTTCAGCCTGCTGACCCCGCGACGCATTTTTCTTGCGTTGGCGGTGCTATTGATCGTCACCGGCGTGGCGGGACGCTTCGCTGTGGCTGCTGAGTCGCAGGGACCGAGCGCGTCGTTCACGTTCGACCCTGGCTCGCCACAGTCAGGCGAGCAGATCTCGTTCACCTCCACATCGGCTGACGACGGGAACATCGTCAGCGAGGACTGGGAGTTCGACGACGGCGAGACCGGTAGCGGCCAGGTCGTCCAGCACACCTACCCCATCCCGGGCGTCTACACGGTGCGCCTCACGGTCACCGACGACGAGAGCCTGACCGCCACGCACACCGAGAACGTCAGCATCGCGAACCGTAACCCGAGCGCCGACTTCCACCACTCGCCCGCCGCTCCGCAGGTGGGCCAGACGGTCACCTTCAGCTCGGACGCGAGCGACCCAGAGGGCCGCATCAATATCCAGCGGTGGGACCTCGACGACGACGGCAGCTTCGAGGTGACGGGCGCGTCCGCTTCAAAGTCCTTCTTGTCGGGCGGGCCGCACACGATCACTCTGCGTGTCGAGGACCAGGACGGCGGCACCGACACGATCAGCAAGACGATCGACGTCATCGACCCGCCCAACCAGACGCCGAATGCCGCCTTCAACTTCCTGCCGGCCGGCCCGATGGTGCTCGACAACGTGACCTTTACGTCGACGTCGACCGACCCGGACGGCTCGATCGTTTCCACGCAGTGGGACTTCGAGGACGACGGGACGTTTGACGCCACGGGCGTCCAGGTCAGCCACGTTTACCTGTTCGGCGGTGACTACATCGTGCGCCTGAAGATCACCGACAACGAGGGCGCGGTCAAGGAGCTCACGAAGGTCGTCAGCGTCGGCACTCCCCCGAACGAGCCCCCGACGGCCAACTTCACGATCAGCCCGACTTCGCCCAAGACGCTCGAGAGCGTGACATTCACTTCCACGTCGAGCGACTCCGACGGCACGATCGTCAGCTACGCGTGGGAGCTCGACGGCGACAACGACTTCAATGACCACCTCGGACAGTCGGCCAGCAAGGTATTCACGCCGGGCGGGACGTACCCGATCTCGCTGAAGGTCACCGACGACGACGGCGAGAGCCACGTGGTGACGAAGAACGTTGTGATCGCGAACCGGCTGCCGACAGCGGACTTCGAGTTCTCGCCGGCCGCGCCCAGGAAGAACGAGAACGTGACCTTCACGTCGCTGGCAAGCGACCCTGAGAACCGGATTCAGGTACTCGAATGGGACCTCGACGGGGACAACCAGTACGACGACGCGTTCGGTCCAACGGCCCAGAAGTCGTTCGACACGCCGGGCACCAAGACCGTGCGCCTCAAGGTCACGGACAGCGACGGTGGCTCGGACACAGCTTCCAAGACGCTGACGGTTCCCAGCCAGCCGCCCGTTGCCTCGTTCGTGTACAGCCCGTCGTCGCCTCTCTCGCTGGTGCCGGTGACGTTCACGTCCACCTCGTCGGACCCCGACGGGACCATCGCACAGATCAGGTGGGACACGAACGGCGACAACAACTTCAACGAGGGAACGGACATCGAGGCCGAGAAGACGTTTTCCACGCCCGGAGCGAAGACGGTCCGCCTGAAGGTGACCGACGACGACAACAACACCGTCACGGTCAGCCAGGTCATCCAGATCGCCAACCGCCCGCCGACCGCCGTAATCGACGGCCCGACCGCGGCGCTGAAGAACGCCAACATCACGTTCAAGTCCAACGCCGCCGGCAACGCCTCGTCCGACCTCGACGGAACGATCGCCAAGACCGAGTGGGACACGGACAACGACGGCGCATTCGACGACGGCACGGGCGCCCAGGTCACGAAGTCCTTCTCGAGCACCGTACCGCCGCAAAAGACGATCCGGCTGAAGGTGACCGACAACTTGGGTTTGACGGACATCGACGTGCACGTGATCGAGATCGGCGGAAACACGTCACCGACCGCGGCCTTCACCGCCATGTGGGCGGGCGGGACACCGAACCCGATGTCCTATACGGATGTCAGGTTCGACTCCACTTCGTCGGGTGACAGCGACGGCACGATCGTCAAGACGGAATGGGACACGAATAACGATGGAACATTCGAGACTTTTCCGGGCAAGACGGTCACCCGGCAGTACACGTCGCCGGGCACGGTGCTCGTGACGCTGCGGGTCACGGATGACGACGGCGCTTCCCAGACCTTGACGAAGCCGCTGTTCATCGGGAATCGGAACCCGACGGCGGCAATCGGAATGACAACGACAGCTCCGGTGCCGATCAGCCTGGTGCCGGTCGTGCTCTCCGCGAAGAAAGTCGATGGCACCGGCGATGTGGATGGACAGATCGTCAGCTGGCAGTGGGACTTCGACAAGGATGGAGCCTTCGACGACGCCATGGGCGAGTCGGTGCCGTGGACGTTCGTGAAGAAGGGCCTGTACACGGTCAAGGTGCATGTGACCGACAATCTCGGCGCGTCTGCCGACGCGACCCGTGAGGTGACGGTGGCAAACACTCCTCCGCGCGCGAGCTTCACATGGGGACCGGATTCTCCGAACCCGCGCGACCCGGTAACGCTGACCTCGACGTCGCTCGATCCCGACGACATGCCGCGTCACCCGACCATCGAGTGGGACCTCGACAACGACGGAGCCTTCGATGACGCCACAGGCCCGAAGGTGACGAAGGCCTTCCCGACGGCGGGCAACCAGACCGTGGGCCTCCGCGCCACGGACGTCGACGGCGATCGATCGATCGGATCGAACACCATCGTGATCGGCAACCGCCCGCCGACGGCATCCTTCGACTTCCGTCCGGTAGCGCCGATCGCCGGGCAGCTCGTGACGTTCTTCTCGACGTCCGACGACCCGGACAAGAACATCGAGCGTGTGGACTGGGATCTCGACGGGGACGGGGCGTACGACGCGTCCGGAACGTCGGCCAGCCGCACCTTCCCCGCGGGCAGCTTCAACGTCAGCATGCGGGTCACGGACACGGAGGGCTCGTTCGCGATCGTCACCAACACGATCGTGGTGGGCGTACCCCCGTCGGCGCCGAAGGGTGAGATCAACCGCCTGCGCGCGCTCAGTCCGTTCCCGATCGTCCGGATGGCCGGCCGCATCGGCAAGCGCGGGACCAAGTTCCGCGTCATGACTGTGGACGCCCCGGCCGGCTCGACCGTGACGATTCGCTGTTCCGGACGGAGCTGTCCCTTCTCGAAGAGCACTCGGGCTGCGGCTGCTGCCCGCAAGATGCGGATCCGCAAGCTCGAGAACCGCCTGCTGAGAAGCGGCGTCACGATCAAGATCCTCGTCACGCAGGCCGGCACGATCGGCAAGTACACGAGCATCAAGATTCGTGGCGGCAAACCTCCGAAGCGCGTCGACCGGTGCTTGATGCCCGGCAGCACGAGGCCGACACAGTGCCAGTCCTAGAGTTCCTTCGGCAATACACGCTGCGTGAGTACACCGCCGTGCTGGCGGTTGCCCTGATCGGCAGCGTAGGCGTCGTGTTCATGCTCAACGCGGCCGGTGCCGCGCCCTCGGGTGGAGAGACCCTGGCGCTCAAGCGCGAGACCGCCCGCTCGGCCCCGCCCGGTTCGGTGCGATCGGTCGAGGCCGAGGCGCTCGCCGGGGCGCGCAAGGCCAAAGAGCGCGAGCACATCCTGGCCGAGCGCCGGCGTATCGAGGCGATGCGCGCCGCGCGCGCCGCACGCCGGGCGGCAGTGGCGGCCCGTGCCCGCCCGAAGGCCGTGCGGACGGTCGTGCGCCGCGCACCGAGCCCCGCTCTGACTTCCCCGATTCGCGTCGTCAATCGCACGCCGAGCCCGGCACCGCAGCGCCAGTCCGCGCCGGTCTCGAGGCCGAGCCCGAAGCAGTCGGGTACCACCGGCGGCGGTGGCGGCAGCTTCGACGACTCCGGCTGAGCCGTATTCAAGGCTGCATCCAGTTGGCCGATCAAGTCGTATGGCCGGGGTGCGCGAATACATGCGGCGTGGACTGCGCCGCGATGTGCGGGCGCTGCTGCACTGTGCCTGCTGCACGGCCGGGGGCATACTTGGGCTCTGGCAGGGGATGCTCGCCGTCCCGACGGAGGCGCCCAGTCCACACGTGTGGACCGCCTTCACCGACGTGATGCAGCCGGTCACGATCGGCGTGGGCATCGGGGTCGTCGTCGGCGCCCTCCTTGCGACGAGCGTTTGCGTTGCGGTGCCGTGGCTGCGGCCGTCCGGTGACCGCGCCTAGCGGTTAATACTTCGGTCCGTGGGAGTCTCCGCGGCACGCGACCTGTTGGTGACGCACTTCGAGTCTGCCGAGGCTGCAGATTCGGTCGTCGCCGTGGAGCACCAGATGAAGGACCAGCGCGTGGGGGCGATCTTCGTGCGCCGCGACGGGAGTCCGCTGAGGAGCGTGGTGACCATGCGGATGGTGGTCGAGTTGCGCGGTGACGGCGTCGATCTGGCAGGCATATCGGCGGGGGACGTCGCTCGCGAGGTGACCCCGGTCGATGCGGATGATTCCCTGGAGGCGGTGCTCGAGTCGCTGCGCACGCAGCAGGTCGCGCGGCTTCCGGTCGTGGACGAGGGCCACGAGCTGGGGATCATCACCCGCGGAGACATCCTTGCCTACCTCGAAGTCGCGGAGCGGCTGGGTCCCAAGATCACCGACCTCGTCGTCGACGTCTCGCCGAACGACGAGATGTTTCCGGGAAGCCTTGCCACCTACCTCGCGACCGGCGCGGCGGGAGTCGAGGGCGTGAAGCGGGCGCAGGCCGCCGCCGGAAAGGAGACCATCGAGTCGATCCTCGACTTCGCCTGCGGCCATGGACGGGTCCTGCGGATGCTGAAGGCCGAGTTCCCGCACGCGAGCCTCGCCGCCTGCGACATCGACCCAGACGGAGTCCGTTTCTGCGCGCAGGCGTTCGGGGCACGGCCGTTCCCGTCGCACAGGGATCCCGCGCAGATCGAGCTGGAGGGAGAGTTCGACCTGGTCTGGTGCGGGTCCCTGTTGACACACCTCGACGCCGCGGCCTGGGATCCGTTCCTGAAGCTGTTCGAATCGGTGCTGAGACCCGGGGGCCTGCTCGTGTTCACGGTGCTCGGCCCGGCTGCCGAGCCCAACCTGCGCGCCGGGAAGCTGTACGGCGCGCCGAAGGACGAAAGCAGCTTGAGGGCGATCCTTGCCGGATACGAGAGCGTCGGGTACGGATACTCGGACTACGAGGGACGGTCCGGCTACGGCCTCTCGCTCTGCACACCGGACTGGGTCCGCCACGCGATCGCGGCACAGGACCGCCTGCGGCTGCTGCACCACGAAGAGGGGGCCGTGACGGGAACCCAGGACATCGTGGCCTGCGAGGCGGTGATTACGCCGTGACGTTGCTCGAAGTGGCGACCCCGCACGGGCCGGCGAACGCCTATCTGCGTCCCGCCGATCAGCCGCAGGCCGCGCTGGTCCTCGGTCACGGAGCGGGCGGAGGGGTGGATGCGAAAGACCTGGTCGCCACGGCGGACGTCGCGCACTCCCAGGGGGTCAGCGTCGCGCTGGTCGAGCAGCCCTACCGCGTCGCCGGACGGCGCGCCCCGGCTCCCGCGCGCCAGCTCGACGCCGCCTGGGCGGCGGTGCTCGACCACCTGGTCGCCGGCGAGCTGCACGGATTGCCGCTGATCGTCGGCGGCCGTTCCATGGGCGCGCGGGTGGCGTGCCGGTCCGCAGCGGCGACGGGCGCCGTCGCGGTCCTGTGTCTCGCATTCCCGCTGCAGGCGCCCCGCCGGCGGACGGGGCCCCCACCGCAGAGCCGTCTGGCCGAGCTCGACGCGGTGACCGTCCCGACGCTGGTCGTGCAGGGTGCCCGGGACCCGTTCGGCATCCCGCCACCCGCCGCGGGCCGGACGGTGGTGCAGGTGGCCGGCGAGCACAGTTTGAGAACGGACCTCGAAGCGGTTGCAGCCGCAGTGGACGGATGGCTTCCTGGCGTCATACTCCCAGGCCGATGATTTCCACTGTCGCTGTGGGAACGGACGGCTCGGCCACGGCTACCGAGGCCGTCAGGTTGGCTGCCGAGCTCGCGCGCCGCTTCGGCGCGAGCCTGGTGCTGGTCAGCGCCTTCCAGGACTCGGAACGGCCGCCGATGGATCGCCGCACGGCGTCACCCGAGGTTCAGTGGGCCTCCAGCCCATTGGCGCGCGTGCAGGAGATCCTCACCAGAACCCAGGAGGAGCTGCAGCGCGAAGGGATCGACTGCCGCACCCGCGTGGAGGAGGGCGACCCGGCCGAGGTGCTCGTACGCCTCGCGGAACAGTGTGAGGCAGACGTCCTCGTGATCGGCAACAGGGGCATGCAGCGCCGGGTGCTGGGCAGCGTGCCCAACACCGTCACGCACAAAGCGGCGTGCTCGGTGATCGTCGTCAAGACGACCTAGCCGCGATGCAAACCCGGGGCCGAGGTCGGCTAGGAACTCCGCCTCCTGCTGTCTTGGGCTACCTCTGTGGGCTTGTTGCCCCGGCGTCGCCCCAGCGACCGGACGTCTTTCTCACCGGCGCCGGCTACGGCACCGGCGTCGTGGTCGGCCTCGCAGGGCGGGCCTCCTGGTCCGAATCGGGTGTCGCCGGAAGGATGAGGTGGCTGTCAACGATGCCCTCGGCGATGTCCACCAGCTTGCGGCCGGTCTGCCTCGAGTGGGCGCGGAGAATCTCAAATGCCTGCTTTTCGTCAATCTTGTGACGCTCCATCAAGATGCCCTTGGCACGCTCGGTCACCGCTCGGCGGCCGAATGCGCCTTCCAGTTTCTGGAACTCGGCGAAGCGCCGGAGCACGATGTCGATCGCGCTGCGCAGATCAGCCAGCTCGCCGTCGCAGATGTAGCCGAAGATCCCGCGCTTGGCCGCCTCGTTGACGAATTCGGGGTCGTCGACCTCGAGCAGCGCGATCACGGGGCACGCGGCTTCCTGCACGATTCTCGAGATCAGCGCGAGCGCATGTTCCGAGCTTGACCCGAGGCCCACCAGAGCGACATCTGGCCGCGCCTCCGCTGTGATGGCTGCGACCTCCCCGGCCTCGAGCGAGCGCGCGATGACCTCATGCCCGAGTTCGACCACGATGTGGGTGGTCGCCTCGAGGCGCTCGGCGCGCTCATTGGCGATGAGAACCCGAAGGTGCTCTGGATGATTGGACGGCAACATGCCCAGCCGGTCACTCGTTGGAACCCGAGACATCTTATCCAGGAAAGAAGCCCTCAATCGCCTCACTTCGTGGTAAATTGAGCGTGCCTCGTCCCAATCCTTCGGCTAGGCGCGAGCCGGTCCCACACCTCGACCGGCACAGCCAAAGCGGCCCCCAGACCCGGGTCTCCATCGGACCGAGATGTCGGAGGTAAGGCGTGGACTTCGCGATCCCCCTGGACCAGGGTCTCGACCTGGTCTTTTTCGCAGTTGGCAGCGACGAGGAGAACGGGGCCGCGCGCGTGTGGTTGTCGGGAGAGCTGGACGTTGCCGGCGCCCCTATCCTCGCACGAGAGCTGGAGCGCCTCGAATGTGACGGGCGCGTAGTGGCGGTCCTCGACCTTTCGCGACTCGCCTTCGTCGACGCAGTTGGCCTTAACGCCCTCTTGGAGGCTCGGAGCCGGTCGGGCAACGGCCGGCCTCCTGTGCTGGTCGGCGCGAGGCCCGCCGTGTCCAGAGTCTTCGAGCTGGTTGGTCTGCACCACTACCTCGGCGATCGATCGTGACCGGGGTCATGTTCAACGGGTCAAGTAGGCGGAAGCACGAAGCGACGGAGCAGGCACGCCGCCGCGACACGAACGAGTCGATCGAGAAGTCCATGCAGTGGACGAGGCGAGTCCCTGCGAATGCGTTCTTCTGCGAGTGCGCTGATCCGCGGTGCGACCGAACCGTCACGCTCACGATTCAGGAGTACGAGTCCGTGCGTAACAGGCCAAACCACTTCCTGATCGTGCTCAATCACGAGAACCCCGAGGTGGAGACCGTGATCTTGGAGATGGCGCGGTTCGCGATCGTCGAGACGCTCACGGGAGAGGCCTCGAAGGTGGCTTTGAGAACAGACCCGCGCGCGCTCGAGCAACCGCGTGAGTGAGGGCGAGTAACAGCTGGCGGCTGACGGCAGCGGTTGCTCGCACGGGGGCTTCCACTCGGGCATGGGTTTCTATTCGAAGGAGTCGAAGCACATCCGGTACGTAATGGTCTGCGACGACTGCGGCGAGGAGGTTCGGGAAGTCGTGAACGAGCCTTACGTTCCCGACCCGATCATCGGACCCGGCGCGGGCTTTCTTCAGGCAGCTTCATTCCGCTGACGAAGCGGAATCAGCGGGGCAGGAAGGATTCGAACCGTCGACTTCTGGTCTTGGAGTCTGGGGCCGAGACGGCGATTCCCGCGCTGCAGCGCGACGTCGGGCGAGCGCGCGAAACAACGCGCGAAAACTAAGACCTAGTTCTCCGACAGCCCCACGGCTTCGAGGGCCTCGGACTGGTTCAAGCAACCTAGCTTCGAGACGCTCAGCGCCCGACGGTCAACCGCGAGTAGCGTTCTGCCGAGTAGTCCTGCTGCGCCTCGTCGGTCCTAACCCGCCCGCCGCCCTCGTCCACCACACAGGCGGCGTGCTCTTCGCTTGCCCAGTCGATCCCTCCGAACTTCTCCATCGATCCTCCTCGGTCGGGTACCTTGACTGCGAAGCCGGCCACGAGGAACCGTTGCGCGTGCTCATTGGCTGGCGCTCTCGGGCGCCACGCCCTGTTGGCGCTTCTGGTGCCTCGCACCGCCGGGAGGCGCTGGTCTCACGCGGGCCGTCTACGCGGCAAGCGTCCAAGGCGCTCTCCCGGCGGCGGTCGGCTATCTGCGCTGAATCGGATCAGGCTTCGCCCTCGCTTCGCTCGGGCGATCTCCCTATTTCCGGCAATCAGCTAGGGGAGGTTCCCCAATGAGACGCCTTGCTCCGACAGCCCACGGCTTCGAGGGCCTGTTGCTGGTCGTTGTAGTACGTCCCTTTTTCGATCTTGCCCGCCCGCAGCGTGCAGACCAGGGCATCACGCCGGGAAAGCTCGATGCCGCTTCCTTTGCCCTTGGCATGCACCAGGAACAGGCCGATGGCCCGGTCCTCGTCTACGGGCCGCACTTGCACGTCCTCTAAACTCCAACTCTCCCAGCTCTCCATCCAGTCCCCGATCCATTTGCGGACACTGTCGCGTCCTCGGTAGCGCTCGGTGTCAAGACTGATGTCCAGATCGTCTATCTCAACGTCGGGGTCCACCTCAGCGAGGACCGGTTGCCAGTTGCCGCTGGCCTGCGCCCTCGGAAGCGCTTCGATAAACCGACGAACTAC
>JBBQNR010000037.1:0-28407 GCA_038330145.1 Solirubrobacterales bacterium | reverse complement strand
GGTGGTGAGGGTTTCGTCCGCGCGGGCGGAAGCGGCGCCCGCCAGCAGGGTCGCCATCGCCATCGCCATCGCCATCGCCATCGCCATCGCCATCATCGCCACCACCAGTGCCATCGGGGTGTCCTTTCGGCTGCGCAACGTCACCGTCGACTACAACACCGGCCTCCGTAGTTCGTACCGGCCAACCGTCCTGCCACGGGCGTAGCGTCTGCGCCGTGCGTGTCCTGACCGCCATCGATTCCACCGAGATCGAGCAGCTGCGCGCTCGCGACGAGTTCTTCTGGCTGGACCTCCAGGCCGCGGCGCCGGAGGACATCAAGCGGCTCGGGGAGCTGTTCGACCTCCATCCGCTGGCGATCGAGGACTCGATCAACTTCGATCAGAGGCCGAAGCTCGAGGACTACGGGCATTTCGTGTTCATCGTCTTCTACGGCGCCAGGTGGGGCGAGCATGAGGCGGAGCTGATCGAGGTGCACCTGTTCGTGAGCGGCTCGTTCGTGATCACGGTCCGGCATGAGCACTGTGACGAGCTGTCGCTGCTGCACGGGCGGATGGACAGAGACAAGGACGCCGGAGAGCAGTTCGTCGTCTACCGCATCCTCGACACGATGACCGACACCTTCTTCCCGGTGCTGTCCGCGATCGACGAAGAGATCGACGAGCTCTCCGAGGCCATCACCACCCAGCCCGACGACCGGCAGCTCCACCGCATCCTGCACCTGAAGAGGAGCCTCGTCAGCGCGCGGCGCGTGGTGAATCCCGAGCGCGACCTGCTGGCACGCGGGATGGACCAGATCGTGCAGGTACCGGGTTTGAAGGCCGACACGAGGAACTACTTCCGCGACGTCTACGACCACCTGATCCGGATCTCGGAGATGATCGACTCCTACCGCGACCTGCTGACCGGAACGATGGATGTCTACCTGTCCGTGACGTCGAACCGCCTCAACCAGGTGATCAAGCAGCTCACGGTCGTGGCCACCATCTTTCTGCCGCTCACGTTCGTGACCGGGTTCTTCGGCCAGAACTTCGGCTGGATGGTCAAGCAGGTCGACACCCTGGAGGCCTTTCTCGTATTCGGAGTTGGCGCCAGCCTCACCACCGTGATCGGCCTGGTGCTCTGGTTCCGGCACAGTGGCTACATCGGCGCTGACGCCGCCGGCAGCGCGGACGGCTGACGGGCGTCTAGTGCGGGCCCCCGGGGCTCATGTCCCGGGCCGGGTATTCCGACAATTAGGGGCAGGAGACAGGGATGTCAACCGCTCAAGTCTTGCAGCCGGCCGACCTCAGGGATGAGGCGTTTCCCCTCTCCGCCTCGCCGGCGGAGAAGCTTGCCTTTCTCGTTCGCTACGCGACGCTCGCAACATCGGGACACAACCGCCAGCCCTGGCGCTTCGTGACCAGGGGCAAGACGCTGGAGCTGTGGGCGGATCGCAGTCGCAGCCTGCCGGTCCTCGACCCTCACGACCGCGAGCTGGTGATCAGTTGTGGTTGTGCGCTGATGAACCTGCGCCTGTCCCTGCACCGCTTCGGCTACCTGGGAAGCGTGGAGCCGCTGCCCGACAGCGGGGAGCCGGACCTGCTCGCGGTGATCGGCCTCGGCGAGCGCATTGAACCGAACCAGGACGACTTCAAGCTCTTCGACGCCATTCCGCTCAGAAGGACCAACCGTCACCTGTTCGAGGACAAGCGCGTGCCGGACGAGGTCGCCGAGCTACTCAAGTCGGCCACGCCGGAGGAAGAGGCTTGGCTCTGCTACTACCGCGAGCCGGAGGGAAAGTACGCGCTCGCCGACCTCATCGCTCGTGGCGACCGCACGCAGTTCGGCGACCACCGCTTTCGTGACGAGCTGGCGAGATGGCTGAGGCCCAGCCATACCGCGGACGGCGACGGCATCCCGGGCTACGGCTTCGGGTCGCGAGATCAGGCCGCGCTTGCCAGCCCGTTCGTGGTGCGAACGTTCGACATGGGCGGATCCAGACCGGCGCGCGACCACGACCTGGCGGCGGCCTCCTCGATGCTGGCCGTGATCGGCACTCCCGAGGACGAACCGCGCAACTGGCTTGCCGCAGGCCAGGCCCTGGAACGCGTGTTGCTGCTGGCGCGCACGCACGACGTTTCGGCCTCTTTCCTGAACCAGCCGATCGAGGTCGACCCGCTGCGCTCGGAGCTTCGCGATCTCGTGGGCCTCGGCGGGTATCCGCAGACGCTGATCCGCCTCGGTTACGGCCCCGATCCGCTGCCCACCCCGCGCCGGGCGCTGCGCGACGTGCAAGCCTAGACCGGCCGCATCGGCTCTCGCCGCTCCGGCTCAGCCCATCAGCCCGGCCAGCAGGTCCACGTACTGCCGGGCGTGCCGGTCGAGCAGGAAATGCGTTCGGACGCGCTCCTTGGCGTTTCGGCCTATCGTGCTTCGCAGCTGCTCGTCGCCGAGCAGCCTCGACATCAGCCTGCCGAACGTCTCGAGGTCGGTGGGGTCCTCCAGCAGCAGGCCGTTCTCGCCATCTTCGATCTGGTCCTTGATACCGCCAACCGCGGTGGCGACGACGGGGCGCGACTTCCACATCCCCTCCGACACCGTCAGCCCGAAGCCCTCCTGAAGGCTCTTCTGCACCACGACCATCGCGTGCCGCTGTAGCGCATTGACTATCGCGCCGTTCTCGTCGATGTCCATCATCGGCAGCGAGGCGAGGTGGACGCGGCTTCGCTGGGAATGCGGCAGCTTGCGCCAGGCGGTCGCCACCTCACCGAACACCTGCGCTGCCTCGGGATCGTCGGCGACTCCGGTCACGCTCGGGCCCGCGAGCACGAGGTGAGCGCCGCTGCCGTGCAGGCAATGGCGGGCAAAGCCCAGCATCACTCCCTGCGGGTCCTTGAGCCGGTCCCAGCGCGACACCTGCACGACCAGGGGAACGTCGAGCGGTGGAGGCGGCCCCGTGCTCAGAACCTCGCACTTGTGGTCGACGCGGCCGGGGCTACCGTCGATGCGGGTGAAGGTGGGCACGGCCTCCGATATGCCCCCGCTTCCGGTGAGGCCGACGTGCGCGAGGATCGCCCTGACCGTCTTCCGGTCCATGTCCTGGTTCTTGGGAGAAAAGGCGTCGATCGATGGCTGGATCACGCCGACCCGCATCGGCTTCAACAACGGCGGGACGTAAGCATGCCGAGTGAACACGCAGGCATGTGCTGTCTCGATGCGGGGACCCAGGAAGTCCCATGCTCTGTCCACGTACTCGTTCGCCTTCTCCGCGCCCACGTGGCATCGCCAGACCAGGTGGGCTCCACTGTCGTCCAGCGGGGTGATGAGACCCGCGGTCTGGGGATCGTGGAGAAGGACGGCGTCGTGGTCACGTACCACCGCCGCCAGCACGTCTGCGTTGGCCTGCGCGACCTCGTCGTAGACGCGTGCCTCATCCTCACCGAGCTCCCCGCCGTCGCCGGGGTAGCCGTGAAGGAAGTTGTGCAAACGCTTCGTGATGCGAAAGAACTCCGGCGTGCCGCTGATCACCGACCAGCGAACGTCCAGCCCGGCACCACGTGCGTAGGCGATGAACGAGCGCAGCATCTCGGCGACGCCGCCGCCGGAGGGCGTGGAGTTGATGTTCCACACCACTCGCCCGTCGAGCAGCTCGCGAGCTCTGGCGAGCGTCTCCTCCATCGCCGACCAGGCCGTCTCCTCCAGCACAGCCCTGAAGCGCTCGGGGGCAAGGGGCGCAACATGGATTTCCCGCAACTGTGCCGGCATGCCCGCAATCCCTACAGCACCGAATGCCTCGTTGTCCAGCCCGCGCCCGAGCGAGGGGTGCTGTGAACGCTAGTGTGCGCGTCGATGCGAGCCGCGCGCATCTCCCTGCTGCTGGCCTCCCTGCTCCTGTTGCTGGGCGCGAAACCGGCCTTCGCCTTCGATGAGCGGATCGTGCTGTCAGGACCGGTCAACGTGCGTGCCGGCGAGACATCCGGCGACGTGGTCGTGCTGGACGGCAGCGTTCGCATCGAGGGCAGGGTCGACGGTTACCTGATCTCGCTCGGGGCGCCGGTGACGATTCTCGGCCGTGTCGACGGGGACGTCTACTCTCTCGCCGACCCGGTCAGGCTCGGCCCGCGCGCCGTCGTGGACGGAGACATCTACTACGGGGACGAGAAGCCCGTGGGGGCGTCGGGCGCTCGCGTGACCGGCGACGTGCAGGAGCTCGATGCCGGCAAGGTGCTGACTCCGTTCGGGATCGCGGCCCAGATCGCGCTCTGGCTTGCCGTCTCGGCCTCGTCGCTCGTGCTCGGGCTGCTGATGCTCTGGCTCGCTCCGGGGGTCGCCGAGGCGGCGCTCCGAACCGCTCGCAGGCTCACCGGGCCCGCGGCCGGCATCGGCTTTGCCGCCTGGATCGCGCTGCCGCTGGCGGCATTCGTGTCGCTGGTGACGCTGATCGGGATTCCGCTCGGCGTCGCTTTGCTGTCGGCCCTGCTGCCGCTGGCGGCAGTCTCGTATGTCACGAGCATGTGGCTGCTCGGGCGCACCGTCGTGCCGGCGCCGCGAGCCAGAGTCGCCGCCTTCCTGGCCGGCTGGACGATCTTGAGGCTGATTGCGCTCGTGCCCTTCGCCGGCTGGCTGGTATGGATCGGCGCGACGGTGTTCGGCCTCGGTGTGCTGCTCGTCAGCGCCTGGAACGCGCGACCGGCGTCGGCTGGCCCGCAGCCGGCCGCGGCCTGACCCCCGGCCTCACCGCGCCGGAACTCTCTTCCCGCTCAGGCGGGTGTTGCCGCGATCAGCTGCCTCAGCACGAAGTGCAGGATTCCGGCGTGGTGGTAGTAGAGCCACTCCTGGGGCGTGTCGATCCTGACGCGGGTCTCGAACTGCACCGGCTTGCCGTCGTCCGCCGTGGCGGTGACGCCCAGCGTACGGGCGCCATCCGCGAGTGGCTCGAGGTCGAAGCGCTCGCGGCCGCTCAGCCCGAGCGACTCGAGCCTCTCGCCGTCGGCGAACTGAAGCGGCAGGATCCCCATGCCCACCAGGTTGGAGCGATGGATGCGCTCGAAGCTCTCGGCGATCACGAAGCGCACGCCGAGCAGGCGCGGCCCCTTGGCCGCCCAGTCGCGCGAGGACCCCGAGCCGTATTCCTTGCCGGCCAGCACGCAGAGCGGCACGCCCTCCTGCTGGAAGCGCATGGCGGCGTCGAAGATCGACATCTGCTCGCCGTCGGGGAGGTGAACGGTGACGCCGCCCTCGGTCCCGGGCGCGAGCAGGTTGCGCAGCCGCACATTGGCGAACGTACCGCGCATCATCACCTCGTGGTTGCCGCGACGCGAGCCGTATGAATTGAAGTCCTTGGGTTCGACGCCCCGCTCGATCAGGTATCTGCCCGCCGGCGAGTCCTTCTTGATGGCTCCAGCCGGAGAGATGTGGTCGGTCGTGACGCTGTCACCCAGCACGGCCAGAGTCCTCGCATTCTGTATGCGGTCGAAGCCGGGCGGCGGCTGCTTCTGCATGCCGTCGAAGTACGGCGGTCGCTTGACATAGGTCGAGCCCGGGTCCCAGGCGTAGCGGTCGCCCTCCGGCACCTCGAGCGCCTTCCAGGTCTCGTCTCCCTCGAACACCTCGCTGTAGCTGCGCCTGAACATGTCGGACTCGATCGCCGACTCGATCGCGTCGTGGACCTCGCGCTGGCTGGGCCAGATCTCACGCAGATAGACGGGCTCACCGTCGCTCCCGGTCCCCAGCGGCTCCGTGGTCACGTCGACGTCCATGCGGCCCGTCAGCGCGTAGACGACGCATAGCGGCGGCGAGGCGAGGTAGTTCAGCTTCACGTCCGGGTTGATGCGCGCCTCGAAGTTCCGGTTCCCCGACAGCACGGAGCAGACGGCCAGGTCGTGTTCCTGAACGGCGGCCGCGACGGGGCCGGGGAGTGGGCCGGAGTTACCGATGCAGGTGGTGCAGCCGTAGCCAACCAGGTTGAAGCCGAGCGCCTCCAGGTCGGGCGTCAGCCCGGCGCGGTCGAGGTAGTCCGTGACGACCTTCGAGCCGGGGGCGAGGCTGGTCTTCACCCATGGCTTGCGCTGCAGGCCACGCTCGGCAGCCTTCCTGGCCAGCAGGCCGGCACCCAGCATCACCGAGGGATTGGAGGTGTTGGTGCAGCTCGTGATGGCCGCGATCACGACGTAGCCGTGATCGAGCTCGGTCACGGTGCCGTCCTCCAACTCGATCTCGACGCGGTTGCTGATGCGCTCTGCAATCGCCGTCGGCGCCGGGTTTACGGGTGCCTCGAAGGTCTCGTCGGGAAACCCGTTCTTGGCCGGGGCGGGCGGGTCGCTGGCCGGGAAGCTCTCGGACACCGCCTCGTCCTGGGTCCCGTTGGGAAACTCGTGCCCGGGGTGGTCACCGGTGTCTGACGCGTAGTCCGGCAGCACGGCGAGGAAGGACTCCTTTGCCGACACGAGCGGCACCCGGTCCTGGGGCCGGCGCGGCCCGGCGATGCTCGGCTCTACGTCCGAGAGCTCGAGCTCGAGCGTGTCGGAGAAGGTCGGCTCCTCGGAGCGCTCGTCGTGGAAGAGCCCCTGCTCCTTGCTGTAGGCCTCCACAAGCGCGACCAGCTCCGGCGGGCGGCCCGTGAACTCGAGGTAGCGCAGCGTCTCGCGGTCGACGGGGAAGATGCCGCAGGTGGCGCCGTACTCGGGCGACATGTTGCCGATCGTGGCGCGGTCGGCGAGCGGGAGGTTGGCCAGCCCCTCGCCGTAGAACTCGACGAACTTGCCGACGACGCCGCGTTCTCGCAGCATCTGCGTGACCGTCAGCACGAGGTCCGTGGCGGTCGAGCCTTCCGGCAGGGCGCCCGTCAGCCTGAAGCCGACGACCTGCGGCAGCAGCATCGAGATCGCCTGCCCCAGCATCGCCGCCTCCGCTTCGATTCCGCCGACACCCCAACCCAGCACGCCGAGGCCGTTGATCATCGTCGTGTGGGAGTCGGTTCCCACCAGCGTGTCCGGGAAGGCGACCCCGTCTCTGGCCACGACAACCCTGCCAAGGTACTCGAGGTTCACCTGGTGGCAGATTCCCGTGTTGGGCGGCACGACGGCGAAATCGTCGAATGCCTGCCGTCCCCAGCGCAGGAAGGCATATCGCTCCCGGTTGCGCTCGAACTCCAGCTCCGCGTTTCTCTTGAACGCGAAACGCGTTGCGAACTCGTCAACCTGGATCGAGTGGTCGATCACCAGCTCGACTGGCACCAACGGGTTGATCTTCGCCGGGTCACCGCCCAGATCCGCCATCGCGTCTCGCATCGCGGCCAGGTCGACGACCGCCGGCACGCCCGTGAAGTCCTGCATCAGCACGCGCGCCGGCGTGAAGGCGATCTCCTTGCTCGGCTCGTCGGTCGCCACCCACGAGGCCGCGTTCTCCACATCCTCGGCTGCGACCGAGCCATCAGCCTCGTTTCGCAGCAGGTTCTCGAGCAGGATCTTGAGCGAGTAGGGCAGGCGGGCGACGTCGTACTTGGACTGGAGCGCGTCGAGACGAAAGATCTCGTACTTCTCGCTGCCGACCTCGAGTGTTCCGCGAGCACCGAAGCTGTCACTCATGCGGCTATCTTTGCACGTAGGAACACATGGCCGGCTACGCCGGACATCTAAAGTCCTGTGAGCCGGCTGCGCCGCCTGCGGCGGCTACGCCGTCTCTCGTTGTGCCTAATAAACAGAAGACGGAAACCAGCAGCCGTGGGGCTCCTGGTAGCGGCCGATCGCCATCAGGTTCATGACCTTGACGGTTCGCAGCCCCTCGTCCAGGCACCAGTGGAAGAGGGTCGAGCGAAGCGGCACCAGCATCGACAACGGCCGTTCGTCGACGGCGGCGGCCGCCAAGATCAGCTCCCGCATGTCCTCCTCCGTCTCGGCGACGCCATGCGCCACCGCCCACATCGTCAGCGAGGAGGCGTACGCCCGCACGCTGCCGTCGATCAGTCCCACGAAGGGGGAGAACGGCATCGCCTGGCGCAGGGCACCCGCCCGCGGATATCCCAGCAGGTGCTCGCAGAGGTCGGCGCAACGGTCGATGTCGTCCGCGGCCAGTCCCCGCACCTCGAGCGTGCCCTCGGGCGCACTGCGGGGGCGCCCGCTCATCATCGCGACCGGCTCCCTGATGCGAAACCCCAGCGACGCATAGAGCGAGAGAGAGACCGGGTTGTGTGCATCCTGAAGCAGGCGCACGCTGGGGGCATCGGCCGCCTGCTCGATCACGGCCTGCATCAGGGCACGGCCGGCGCCGGTCCCCTGAGCGTCCTGATCCACGCTGACGGGTCCGATGCCGTAGACGGGGTCGCGCTGGTCGAGGAAGTTGGACCCCACCACGCGCCCGCTCGCTTCAGCCACGACGGCGTGCACCTCGGGGTCGGCTATCAGCTGCGATATGACCGCCTTGGTGTACGCGGGGCTGGGGAAGTCGGGTGGAAAGCCGCGCCGATCCGATACGCCCCCGAATGCGTCGAAACAGATCTCCGCGCATGCATCGGCGTCGTCGGGCAGCGCCTTCCGAACCTCGACGTCGATGTCGCCGCTCATCGAGCCGAACCTATCAGCGAGCCGTCGCAGGGAGCCAAGGGCCATCTGCCTAATCGTGCCCGCTTGTCGTCAGGTTATTCGTAGTCGTCCAGCCCGCTCAGGAACTCCTCCGCGTCGCTCCAGCTACCCGGCGCCACGCGCAAAGCCAGATCGCCGCGGCCGAAGCGGTCCAGTGGCCAGTCGGATGTTATGACCGCCTCGATGCCCGCCTCCGCCAGGTGCGCTCGCCAGGCGCGCGCGGTCTTCAGGTCCTCGAAGTCCCGCACGAGATCCCAGTCGTCGTAGCGCGGATCGCCGACATGCAAATCGCCATCGCCCCCAGCCGTCCGCGGACCGCGGCGACGGCGCGACAGCCAGCTCATGCGCCCGTGTTGCCCTCGCGGCGGGTCCTGCCAAGCAGCCTGCCGATCGGGGCCAGCAGTCCGAACACCACCCTCTGAACGCCGGCCGGTGGCTTCCCGAGCCGGAACTCCTCGCTGTACTCACGCATCAGGACCGCGCCCTGAAGCGGGCCCGGAGTTCCCTTGGCCGTCAGCCTGCCTTCGGCCGCGAGCCCCCAGACCGCCTCGAAGAAGCTCTCGGTCCGCAGTGCCGGCCGCGTTTGCCACACCATGCGAGCCGGCTCGCTGCCGGCGTTCCACATCGCATGCATGGTGCGAGCGGGCACCACCAGCGTGTCACCCTGCCGGAGTTCCTTCTCCTTCCCGGCCAGCCGCACGCGTACCGTGCCGTCGAGCACCTCGAAGCGCTCCTCCTGGCGGGGGTGGTAATGCTCGGGTGGCTCGCTGCTGCCGGGCTGGTAGGTGGTCTCCACCTCCAGCAGCTCGCCGCCGGTCTGCGCGCTCGTCTGCCTGAAGACGACCGTTTGGCCGGTGGCCGGGTTCTCGAGCCTGTCTCCTGCCTTCGCCATAAGCGCAAGCAATTTAGTATCCCGGCGCAATAGAGGCTAGGAGGGGGTCAACAATGAAGGCATTCGTAACGGGCGCAACCGGCTTCATCGGCGGCCAGCTGGTCCGCAAGCTGCGCGCGAGAGGCGACGAGGTGGTCGCGCTCGCGCGCTCTCCCGAGAAGGCGACCGACCTGTCGGCGCTCGGCTGCGAGCTCGTCGAGGGAGACCTCTCGTCTGCCGAGGCCATTCGCAGAGGCGTTGCCGGCTGCGACTCGGTCTTCCACGCCGCAGCGGTCTACCGGGTCGGCATCCCGAAGTCGGAGCGGCCGGCGATGGAGGACGCCAACGTCACCGGCACCGAGCGAGTTTTCGACGCCGCGGCGGAGGCCGGCGTCAAGCGCATCGTCTACGTCTCGACCGTCGCCGTCTTCGGCAACACGAACGGCAACGTTGTCGACGAGGGCTACCACCGGGGTGGGAACGACTTCCTGTCCGCCTACGACGAGACGAAGTACCGCGCGCACCAGGTTGCGCTCGACCGGATCGCCAAGGGGGCGCCGATCGTGATCGTGCAGCCTGGCGGCGTATACGGTCCAGGCGACCACTCGGAGCTGGGCAACATGATCGATCAGATGCGAACCGGAAAGCTGCGCATGCTGATGTTCTCGGAGCTCGGCTTCAACCTCGTCCACGTCGAGGACGTCGCCGAGGGCATCGTTCTTGCGCACGACAGGGGTGAGGTGGGGGAGTCCTACGTCCTGGGCGGCGAGATCTCGACGATGAGGAAGCTGGTCGAGAAGGTCGCCGACATGTCGGGACGCAAGGCGCCGAAGCGGGAGCTTCCGGCCGCGATGATGAAGCTGGCGATACCGATCGGGCCGCTGGTGGGAAAGATGATGGGCTTTCCACCGAACCTCGGCGAGCTGATCCGCACCTCCGACGGCGTCACGTTCTGGGCGACCGACGAGAAGGCGCGCACGCAACTTGGTTACGCGCCGCGCGACCTCGACACGGGCCTGCGCCAGACGCTCTCGGACTAGAACCCGGCAGCCACGGACTCACTCCCTGGCAGTCGATCGGTTGCTACGGAAGCTGGACGCGGGCACCTTTCATCTAGCGAAGTACTAGTACATACGTCCGCCAAAGTTGTGGGCGGAGGCGGGATCGTCTAACCGTTCCCTTGTCGTCGGGGGAGAAGGCGGCAGTCGTAGTTGCATAAATCGAAATAGACGGACAAGGATGTCTCGCCACACCGCCTTCCCGCAACCCGCGCTACCTCTCACTGAAGACCGGCTTTCCCGCTTACCCCGCATCGATTGCGAGGCGGCGGCGAGAGAGCTTCCGTGGGCGAGGCTTCCGTGGGCGAGGCTTCCGTGGGCGAGCTTCCCGTGGACGAAGCTCCTTTGGGCGGCGGCACTCTCCCTTGTCGCCGTGGCGGCGCTCTGGGCCCCGACCGCGACGGCGTCCGGCGTCTGCGTCACCAAGCTGCGCTACGAGCAGGATGCCGGGGGGCTGGTCGGCAAGCTCTCATGGCGGTCTCCGCGCAGTCTGCCTGCCGGCAGCGGCTACCGGATCTACCGTGACGGGCGAGCAGTCGCCCAGACCGGCGACAGCTCGCTGCTGCTGCGTGCGCGCGCTCACCGGCGACAGCTGCTGGCCGTGCGAGTGGTGACTGCGAGCGGGCGGCTGAGTGCCTGCGTCGCCAGCGTGCGCAGCTCGCTGCAACGGCGCTGGCCCGAGCCGCCCCGCCGGTTGAAGGTCGCACGGGTGACCGACCGCGGCGCGCGTGTGAGCTGGTCGGACGCCCGGGTTCACGATGCTCGCGTCGCCGGCTACCGCGTCTACCGCGACCGCTCGGTCGTGCGGCAGACCAAGGCACGGACCGTGAGGCTGAGGCTGGTCTCCGGTCATCGCTACCGGGTCAGCGTGGCTTCCGTGGACGGCCGCGGCCACGTCGGGCCCAGGAGCAAGTCGGTCAGCGTGCGCACACGCCACTACGGTCCACGCGCGCCGAAAGGGCTCGGGGCCCTGGGTGTGACCGACACCGCGGTGACGCTGCGCTGGAAGGCCGCCAAGAGTCGCAGCCGGCCGCTCAGGGGCTACCGCGTCTTTCGCAACGGCACCGCGCTGGGACAGATCAAGAGCAACGCGGTCAGGGTGACCAGGCTCGCTCCCGCGACCGGCTACACGTTCACCGTCGCTGCGGTGGACAGCATGGGTGCGACCAGCGCGTCCACGACGCCCCTGCACGTGACGACCGCGATGCCGCCGCCGACGCTCGGCCACGCGCACGCCTACCTGCTCGCCACCACGGACCAGAGCTTCAAGGACCTCCAGGCCCACTATCGCCAGATCGGCACGCTCTATCCCACCTACTTCGACTGCCGTGCCGACACCTCGATCGTCGGCAATGACGATCCGCTCGTCACCCGTTGGGCACAGCTTCGCCGGATCCAGGTGATGCCGCGCTTCAACTGCCAGAGCGGCGCGGTGCTGAACAAGATCCTCAACGACTCGAGCGTCCGTAGCGCCACCCTCAAGCGCATCCTCGATCTCGTGGACGCGAACGGATACGACGGTGTCAACATCGACTTCGAGTCAGGCTACGCCAGCGACCGCGCCGCGCTGACGAAATTCGTCTCCGAGCTGGCGAGCAATCTTCACGCCCGAGGCAAGCGCATCAGCGTGGCTGTCTCCGCCAAGCGAGCCGAGACGACGACCGGTCGCTCCGGCTTCTACGACTACCGCGCGCTGGGCGCCGTCAGCGACTACGTGTTCGTGATGGCCTGGGGCCTGCACTGGGCCACGTCGGAGCCCGGGGGCATGAACCCGATCACGTGGGTGACGCAGGTCGCCGACTACACGGCGTCGATGCCGAACAAGGGCCGCTTCGTGCTCGGGACGCCCCTCTACGGAATGGATTGGGAGGTGGACACAAGCAGCTCGACTGCGGCGGTCGCAATGGAGCACGCCGACGTGATGGCGCTGGCCGCCGCGGTCGGGAGGCCGGTTCACCTGGCCGCGTTCGAGCAGGAATGGCATTTTGGCTATCGCACCGCAACCGGCGTCCAGCACCAGGTCTGGTACGAGGACTCAACCACCGTCGCGGCGCGAATGCAACTTGCGCGAAGCAGGGGGCTAGGGGTTGGGTTCTGGCGGCTGGGGAACGAGGACCAGCGACTCTGGGACCAGCCGATGCTGGCTCCCGGAGTCGCCTGGCCCTAGGAAAGGGAACGGACACCATGCACTTCGCAATCAGATCACTCGAGGTTCGCGCAGCCGGGGCACGTGAGATGGCGCGCCGCCTGCTCGGCCCGATCGGACCGGGCGCCGTCAGCTCCTCTGCATCGCTGCTCGACCACATCCTGCGACTGGTCTCGGGCGTCTACCTGATCGCGATCGTGGTGGCGATCGTCGCCTACAAGACCGCCTTCATCGAGGTCGTCGTGGTCGACCCCGTCTTCGGCATCTACAGCGTGATCGTCTGCACGTACATTCTGAGCCGCTTCTTTCTCAGCCTTCTGTACCGGCCCAGTCGTGACCACGGCCTCGAGCCAAGCGTCGCGCTCGTCGTGCCGGCGTTCAACGAGGAGGAGGCGATCGCCTCGTCGGTGAGGGCGATCCTGGATCTCGACTATCCAGAGTCGAAGCTCGAGGTGGTCGTCATCAACGACGGCTCCACGGACGGCACGCTGGCCGCGATCCAGGCCGTCGCCGCCGAGACGCCTCGCGTACGCGTGATCGACTTTCCGGAGAACAAGGGCAAGCGGGCGGCGATGGCGGCCGGAATCCGCGCGACGACGGCCGAGATGGTGGCCTTCGTCGACTCCGACAGCGTGCTGGAGCCGGATGCCATGCGCTCGCTCGTGCAGGGCTTCGCCGACCCGACGGTCGGCGCGATCGCCGGCCACGCCGACGTCCTCAACGTCAGCGACTCCTGGATCACCCGCATGCAGGCGGTCCGCTACTACGTCGCATTCCGCGTCATCAAGGCCGCGGAGTCGGTGTTCGGAACCGTCTCGTGCTGCTCCGGATGCTTCTCGGTCTATCGCCGCTCGGCGATCCTCCCGCACCTCGAGCCCTGGGAGAACCAGCACTTCCTCCGTCGCCAGGCGACCTATGGCGACGATCGTTCGCTGACCAACTACGTGCTGCGTGGCTGGAAGACGCGCTACGACTCGCGCGCGCTCAGCCACACGATCGTGCCCGACAACTTCGGCCAGTTCCTGCGCCAGCAGCTGCGCTGGAAGCGCAGCTGGACGCGCGAGTCGCTGATCGTTGCCAAATTCATCTGGCGCAAGCACCCGCTCGGATCGATGGCGGCCTATCTCGGCATCCTGCTGCCGCTGGTGGCCCCGATCGTCGCCTGCCGCGCGATCCTCTGGATTCCCTTCGTCCAGGGAGGCAGAACGCCCGTCCTTTACCTGGTCGGCATCTACGCGATGGCGCTCATCTATGGCCTCTACTACGCCTGCCGCCACGGCCGCTACGCCGGGCTCTGGATGTACGGGGTGTTCTTCGTCTTCTTCTACCTCGCGTTCCTGCTCTGGCAGACCTACTACGCGATCGCCACCGCGGCGAACGGGTCCTGGGGCACGCGCCCCTCCGCGCCCGCCAAGGCGGCATCGTGACGACGCTCAAGCACGTGATCGTGCGCATTCTCACCGTGCTGCTGCTGCCGGTGTCCCTACTGCCGATCTATTTCGCGTTGCCGCGGTTGAAGGCTGAGTTCAGCCATGTGATCAAGGAACCCGCGAGGGATACGCTCGCCTCGCTGAACGTCGTCTTCTCGTCCCAGGAGAAAGCTCGCTGGTCGAAGTTTCCCGACTACCGCAATGCAATCCCGGTCCTGACCTATCACGGCATCAACGACCGCAACGACGTCTATTCGGTCAGCCGTCACTCCTTCTCGGCTCAGATGGAGATGCTCGACGGAGCCGGCTTCGAAAGCGTCAGCATCGAGCAGTACGTCCGCTTTCTGAATGGCGATTCCGAGGGGCTGCCGGAGAAGCCGGTGCTGATCACCTTCGACGACGGCCGCCTGGACTCCTATCGCGGCGCCGACATGGTGCTTGCCAAGCACGGCTTCCGGGCCACCATGTTCGTGATCGCCTCGGCCGCGGAAGCCGACGACAACTTCTACCTCAACTGGAACGAGCTGAATCAGATGGCCGAGAGCGGACGCTGGGACCTCCAGGAGCACGCCGGCGCCGGCCACCACAACGTGCGCCACGGCCGCAACGGGGCCAGCGGCCCCTTCTACGCCTTCCGGCAGATGGTCGGCCACGAGCTCGAGACCTTTGCCGACTACAAGCAGAGGGTTACCCAGGACGTGTTGGAGGGAAAGCGCCTGATGGCCGAGCACCTTCCGAGCTTCAGGCCGCTGACCTTTGCGGTGCCGTACGGCAACTACGGACAGCAGGAGACCAACGACCGGCGCATACCCGGGTTCTTCGACGGCTTCCTGCGCCAGCACTTCAAGGCGGTGTTCGTCGTCAATCCGGCCGGCTTCACCACCAAGCACACGCCGCGCGGACAGATTGGCCGCTACGAGGTCCGCACCTACACGACCGCGGGCCGTCTGTTCAACTGGCTTCGCAACGGCGTGCCGGCCGGACGCGGACAGGAGCTGCTGGCGAACTGGTGCCGGCCCGGCTGGACCTGCCAGCCGCGACGGCGTGGTGGCAAGCGCGGTCAGGACGCGTCGTCCCCTTCCATCCCAGTGTCCCAGCAGCAGCCGGTCACCGACGGCCTCCAGTTCGCTTCGGCGCAGCCCCAATCGCAACCGCAGCCCCAGCGCGTCTCCGCAGAGCCGCGTCAGCAGTCCCAATCCACGCCGTCCCAGCCCCGGCGTCAACCGAGCCAACCGCGGAAAAAGGTGCCGGTCACCGTTCCGAAGACCGCGCCCGCTCCGGTCGTGCCGAGCGCACCGCTGGACGCGCTCGAAGAGCTGCCGGGCGTGCCTTAGAGCCCCTTACGAAATGCCCGTGATGCCTGAGGCGGCGAGAATCGAGCCAGGCAAGGACGCAGGGAGGCCGCATACCCACGCGGTATGTGGCCGACCGAGGACGCAGGATGGCGATGATTCGCAGCCGCGTCAGGCGTTGCGGGTGTTTTTGTAAGGGGCTCTTAGCCTGTCGCGGCGCCGTTCGCTCGCTATATCCTCGCCCGGTGCAGGCGGGCGTCAAATCTGGGCAATCGCTCGGCGAGCAGGCCACCACGCTGCTGCAACGCCTGATCACCTTCAACACCGTCAACCCGCCGGGCAACGAACTCGAGGCGCAGCGCTTTCTCAAGGGCTATCTCGAGCAGGCGGGCTTCGAGTGCGAGCTGGTCGGCGCCGTGGCGGAGCGCCCGAACCTGATTGCGCGCCTGCCCGGCGCGAGCGAGGGAAAGACGCTCTGCTATCTGTGCCACGTCGACACGGTGCTGGCCGATCCCGACGAGTGGAGCGTCGACCCCTGGTCCGGAGAGCTGCGTGACGGCTACGTCTGGGGCCGGGGCGCGCTCGACATGAAGGGACAGGTCGCCTGCGAGGTTGCAGGCGCAGCCGCGCTGGCCGGCTCTGGGTGGAGGCCTGCGAGCGGAGAGCTGCTGATCGTGGTCACGTGCGACGAGGAGGCCGGCGGCACGATCGGCGCGCGCTGGCTGTGCGCGAACGTGCCGGACAAGGTTCGTTGCGACTGGGTCGTGAACGAGGGGGCTGGCGAGATCGTCGACGTCGAGGGGCGCCGCCACTACACGCTCTGCGTGGGGGAGAAGGGCGTGTTCCGGTTCTGGCTCGAGACCAGGGGCCGCGCAAGCCACGCCTCGATTCCCGGCATGGCCGACAACGCGCTGCTGCGCATGGTCGCAGTGCTCGCGCGGCTCGATGGCCGCCAGCCCGGCTACGACAGCTATCCGGAGGTGGCCGCTGCGCTCGAGGCCGTGCTGGGACACGCCTCGCAGGACTCGGCCACGGCCCTGGAGGAGGTGCGGTCGCGCGAGCCGCGCCTGGCCCAGGTGATGGAGCCGATGCTGGGCGTGACGCTCTCGCCGACCATGATCAGCGCCTCGCATAAAGAAAACGTGGTGCCATCCCGGTGCTCGGTGATGGTGGATTGCAGGGTGCCTCCGGGCTTCGGAGGTGACCACGTCCGGCGACGTGTCGAAGAGCTGCTCGGCAGCGAGCAGGAGAGCGAGTACACCCTGCGCTTCGCCGACGAGGTGGTGGGAAACAGCTCGCCGCTGCAAGGAGAGCTGCTCGATGCGGTGCGCGAGTTCGTTCAGCAGCAGGACCCCGGCGCCGGCCTCATTCCCCTGGTACTGCCCGGTTTCACGGACAGCCACTGGTTCCGAAAAGCGTTTCCGGAGTGCATTGCGTACGGCTTCTATCCACAACGCGCGATGAGCCTGTTCGACACGACACCACTGGTGCACGGAGCGGACGAACGCATTGCCGTAGACGACATCGAACTCGCCGCGCGCTTCTTCAACACGCTTGCACCTCGTCTACTCGGCTGACACAACGCGCGCAAAAGCGCTATCACGTCCGGCAGATCGCAAACAATTAGCACTTGCGTTGTAGTCCGACGTATGAAATAAAAGTCGCAAGACTGTCCCCGTCCACCGAGCCGGAGGGAAGACAATGCCCCCAGCCAGGAGAAAGTCTTCGCGTAAGAAAGCTTCGCGAAGTACTGGAACGCGTCGCAAGACCGCGCGTCGAACGACAGCAAAGCGTTCGCCTGCGCGGCGCACGACCGCAAAGCGCAGCACTGCCAAGCGCAAGACAGCAAGGCGTCCGGCAGCCAAGCGCAGCACTGCCAAGCGCAAGACCGCGCGTCGTCCGGCAGCCAAGCGCACAGCCAAGCGCAAGACCGCCAAGCGCAGCACTGCCAAGCGCAAGACGGCCCGCCGCCCGGCAGCCAAGCGAAAGACCGCCAAGCGGAGCACTGCCAAGCGCAAGACTGCGCGTCGCCCGGCAGCCAAGCGCAAGACCGCCAAGCGGAGCACGGCCCGTCGCAAGACGGCCCGCCGCCCGGCAGCCCAGCGCAAGACCGCCAAGCGCACGACGGCCCGTCGCAAGACAGCCAAGCGGTCCGGAGCCCGTCGCGCCACGGCGCGGCGCCGCTAACCAGCCGACCTCGGTCAAAGAGGTCTATCGCGATAGACAGCAAGAGACTGGAGAGGCGACGGGCAGTGCGAGCCGTCGCCTTTCCCTGCTGTCGGCCTACTTGAAGAGCGTTTCCTGCGTGCCCTCGCCCTGATCGCCGGGCGCTTCGTCGGCATGCTTGATACCGCGGCGCCTCCTGCGACTGCGGTACTTGACCAGGGCCGAGTGCTCGCGGCGCAGGTCACCGGACGCATACGCGCCTCTGCTGTAGATCTCCTCGTACAGCGGGACGAGGTCGGGACGGTGGTGACGCAGCCATGAAAAGAAGATGTCGCGCACCTCACCTCGCAGATGGAGCGTTACGGGCACTGCGCTGACGGCTCTGTTCCGCGCGGCGAGGTCGATGATCTCCTCCACCTGCTCGGGAGAGTCATTGACGCCCGGGATCAGCGGCGCGATCAGAATCCCCGCCGGCACTCCGCTTCGGTTCAGCTCCCCGACGGCCTCCAGGCGCGCCCGTGGACTGGGCGTGTGCGGCTCGGTCTCGCGCCATGCCTTCTCGTCCAGCGTGGGCACCGAGAGGTAGACCGTCATCTCGGAGCGCTCGTTGATCTCTTGCAGCAGCTCGATGTCGCGCAGCACGAGCGGAGACTTGGTGACCAGCGAGCTCGGCGTGCCCGAGTCGCGGATCGCCTCCCAGATGCCGGGCATCAGCTTGTAGCGGCTCTCCACCCACTGATAGGGGTCGGTGTTGGTGCCCAGCGCCACGTGCTCCCGCTTCCACGAGGCCCGTGACAGCTCGCTGCGCAGCAGCTCCGGCGCGTTGACCTTGACGATGATCTCGCGCTCGAAGTCTCGGCCGGCGTCCAGGTCGAGGTACTTGTGGGTGGGGCGAGCAAAGCAGTTGTGGCTGACGATGCCGTTCGCGATGAAATCGCCGGTGCCTGTGGTGATGTCGTAGAGGGGCAGAGCGTCTCCGGCTGGCTCTATGGAGGCGATTGCCGTGGATACGGTGCTCTCGATGGCTGTTCCCGCGATTGACCGTTCGCGCGTCATCACGGCGCCGGTGGTCGCAGAGTCGCCCGGATCGTCCCCGAACGCGGTCCCCAGCAACCTGTCGTTGAGCGTCATGTGCGGGCGCCTCGACCGGCCGTGCTCGGTCCCCGTGACGAACTTCCAGCCGCGCCGGGTCAGGAAGCGGTGGTCACCGCTCGCCACCAGTCGCCTGCCGTCCTCGAGCGTGATTGCAAAGGCAGGCTTGACTGTCCTCCAGTGTGCGAGCACCTGGGTGAGGGCGTACCTGCGGTAGCTCCCCTCACGAACGGTGCCGTAGATCTCGTCGCCGACCTGCACATCCTGCAGTGACCTGGTTCGACCATCGCCCATGAGGATAGGCGTGCTGCCATCCAGGCAGTAGACGCAGGCATGGGTGCAACCTCTATACGGGTTCACCGTCCAGCGGAATGGCATGCGAGAGCTCTCGGCAACTCGGTTCAGGGCCGAGCGCGCGCGGATCTCGTGGAAGCGCACGCCGAGCGCCTCGGGCGCGTCGAAGGCGCGCATGACCGCCCCGTCCCCCAGCTTGGGGAGCCTCCTCTCCTCGTCCCTGTCCACTGCAAGATCGTTCCAGCGCACGAACACATGTTCGCATGGCGCGGGGATGGAATGTCGCGCTTCGTTGGCCCGGGGTGTGGGCTCAGCCAGCCTGCCGGCTCTTGCCCTCGATGCCGAGCTCGGCGGCGTTGGCGGCCATCGCCTCTATCACCAGCGCCAGGTGCTCGTCGAAGCCCAGGCCCGACTCGGCGCCAAGCTCCTCGGCGCCGGTCTGGATGTCGTCGCGGCTTACGGCGGCGGCAAAGCTGGGCTGCTTCAGCTTCTTCTTGACCGACTTCGGGGTCATGCCGTGGATGCCCTCCGGGCGCACGTAGGCGCAGGCGGTGATGAAGCCGGCCAGCTCGTCGCAAGCGAACACGGTCTTGTCGAGCAGGCTCTGCCGCGGCACTCCCATGAAGTCGGCGTGCGTGATCACGGCCTGCACCACCTGCTCCGGGTAGCCGCGCTTTCGCAGCTCCTCGATCGCGTGGCGCGGGTGGCCGGTATCCAGATCCGGATAGCGCTCGTAGTCGAGGTCGTGCACAAGTCCGGCGATGCCCCAGGTCTCCTCGTCGGCGTCGAAGCGGCGGGCATACGCGCGTACGGCGGTCTCCACGGCCAGCATGTGCTTGCGTAGGGAGTCCGACTGCGTCCACTCGGACACCAGCTGCCAGGCCTCTTCCCGCGTCGGCATGGCTGCAGTCTAGAGCGACAGAACCGTGCCAGGCCGCGGATTGTGGTTAATCCCTCGTCCGTTCGGGTAAGTAACGATCGCTGACTAACCGAAGGAGCAAACCGTGATTGGAATTCTGATTGCCGTGATTTTTGCGGCGATTGTCTACGCACTCTGTCTGGCCCTTGGCCTGCCGGCCATCGTAGGCCTGATCGCCGCCATCCTCGTGCTGCTTGCGGGCGTGCCGTCGGGCGGCTACGGCCTCGGCCGACGATGGTCCTAGGCACCAAGCGCCGCGACAAATAGATTCCGCGCCGCCGGTTCACCCCGGCGGCGCGTTCGCGTTCAGGCGCCGGCCTCGGTACTCATAGACTCCAGACGTGGCAGCGAGCTCACCCGTCAAAGGAGTCTCCGAGCTGGTGCTCCAGGTCGCGCAGCTGGAGCGCTCCGAGCGCTTCTACGTCGACAAGCTGGGCCTGGAGGTGGTGGAGCGCTGGCCGCACCGGAACGCCGTCTGGGTGCTCGCGGGCCAGACCCGCATCGGCCTCTGGGAGCCGCAGGTAGGGCTCGAGGGCAGTCGCGGCGGTGAGCACGTCCATTTCGCCATGCATGTCGACGAAGGTGACTTCGAGCCGCTGGTTCAAGCATTTCGGGAGCGTGGGCTGGAGGTGCCGGTGCACGAATTCGGCGGCCTTGGGGAGGCCGAGGCGCCGAGCCGCTCTGCATACGTCACCGACCCCGACGATCACCTGGTCGAGTTCTGGACCGCCAGCATGTCGAGCTACGAGCCGGGATCCGAGCCCCAGGCCTGAGGGCAGGCGGGCACTGCGCCCGGCCGGGCGGGCGCGGGCTGAGCGCGAGGTTACTTCTGCAGCTCGGCGAGCAGCGACTCGACGTCGAGGGGCAGCGTCTGCATGTCGATCTGCCCGTTGGTTCGCGGCCACTCGCTCGGATCGCGGTCGCAGTAGATCTCGATGCCGTTTCCGTCCGGGTCGCTGAGGTAGAGCGCCTCGCTGACGAGGTGATCCGAGGCACCGGAGATCGGCACCCTCGCCTCCTGCAGGCGCACGAGCACCTCGGCTAGGTGCCGCCGTGTCGGCACGCGGATCGCATAGTGGAACAGACCCGTCGTACCGGGTGGCGGCGGCGAGCCGCCCTTGCTCTGCCACGTGTTCAGGCCCAGGTCGTGGTGGTTGTCGCCGGCGGACAGGAAGACCGCATCGTCTCCGTAGCGGGCGGTGACGTGAAACCCCAGCATCTCGACATAGAAGCGCTCGGCACGAGGGATGTCCGACACCTTCAGGTGCACGTGTCCGATCGTGGTGCGCGGGTCGAGGCGAAACTCGGCCATGCTCAGACAGCGGCCTCGATCTGCGCCAGGTCGTCGTCGCTCAGCCGCAGCGCCGCCGCCGCCACGTTCTCCTCCAGGTGCTCGATCGAGGATGTGCCGGGAATCGGGAGCGTCACCGGCGAGTGCGCCAGCAGCCATGCCAGCGCGACCTGGCCCGTTGTTGCGTCGTGCGCACGCGCCACCTGCTCGAGCTTGTCGGCTCGCGTCAGCGCGCCGGTGTCGAGCGGAAACCACGGGAAGAAGCCGAGGCCCTGCTGCTCGCAGAGCTCCAGCACCGCTTCCGAATCCTGGCTGCTGACGCTGTAGCGGTTCTGAACCGACACGATCGGAACGATCCGCTGCGCCTGCTCGATGTGCCGGCGGCCGACGTTGGAGAGGCCGACGTGGCGAATCTTGCCCTCCGCTCGCAGCTCCGCCAGCGCCCCCACGGATTCCTCGTACGGCACCTCGGGGTCGGGCGCGTGCAGCTGGTAGAGGTCGATCGTGTCCAGTCGCAGGCGTGAGAGGCTGCCCTCGCAGGCCTGCTTCAGGTGCTCGGGGCGGCCATCGGTCCCCCACCTGCTCGGTCCCTGCCGTGTGAGCCCACCCTTGGTGGCGATCACGGTTCCCTCCGGATAGGGGTGAAGCGCCTCGGCGATCAGCTGCTCGCTCGTCTCCGGTCCGTAGGAGTCGGCCGTGTCGATCAGGTTGACACCCAGCTCCAGCACCCGCCGAAGCAGCGCCAGCGCGCCCTCGCGGTCGGCCGGCTCGCCCCAGATGCCCTCGCCCGTGATCCGCATGGCGCCGTAGCCGAGGCGCCGCACCGTCAGGTCTCCGCCCAGCGTCAGCTCGCCGGCGGCGGCCGCGGGAGACGTCAGCCCTGCGGACTCTGCCGCGCCGTTGGGGTTGGAGGCGGCAGCCACAGGCTCATGCTAGACGACGAAGGCGGCCTGCTCGAGCCGCCGCGCCAGGGTCTCGGTGGCGTCCCCGAGCGCCGGCCTGAGCCGCTCCCACAGCTGCTTCACGTAGCGATTCCCGTCATAGCCGACCCGGCGCAGCTCGAATGCTTCGCTCCCGTCCCAGAGCGCGTAGGCGGCGCGGCGGTCGCCGTCGAACGGCATCCCGACGCTGCCCGGGTTCACCAGCAGTCGCGCTTCCGTCTCGCGCCTGAACTGGATGTGGCTGTGCCCGAACACGATCACACGTTGCTCGGCGTCCGCGAGCAGCTCCTCGTCTCGCTGCGGGTCATCCTGCATGAAGGTGTCGACGTCGGACCGCGGCGAGGCGTGGCAGAAGAGCGCTCCGGCGATCGACGTCGCCTCCGGCAGCGCAGCCAGCTCCGACACGCGGGCCTCGCCGAGCTGTTCGACGCAGGCGGCGATGGCGCGCTGGATGAGCGGATCGTCGGGTGCGTCGGCGGGGTTTCGCGTCCAGCGCTCGCCGTTGCCGCGGATCCAGATCGCGTCGAGCTCCTGGAGGCGCTCCACCGATTCGCGCGCCAGTGCGCCGAAGAGCCCATAGTCGCCCCCGAGCACGAACGCGTCGGCTCCCTGGGAGGCCGCGTCTGCCAGCACCGCCTCCAGCGCCGGCAGGTTTCCGTGAACGTCGTAGAGGATGGCCCGGCGGCCGTCGCTCATGCGGCCTGCGTCAGGCCGAAGCCCTGTCCTCCGCCGTCAGCGAAGGATGCCCCTCGCCAGGCCATGGAATCAGCAGCAGGAGCAGCCTCGAGTCCGAGACCGCGCGCACCTCGTGCGTCTCACCGGGCTCGGTGTGCGCGACGAGGCCGGGGCCGCCACTCACGGTCTTGCCGCCCGGCACCTGGAGCTCGACCTCGCCGTCGGCGACGATGATCCAGGCATGCTCGTGCACCCTGTGATCCTTAAGCTCCTCACCCGCCGGCAGGTTGATCGCGATCGCGCGGCCCTCGGGCTCGCTGCGCAGCACCTGCGGCTGACGGGGCTCTACATCCTGCGACGTGACGTCCCAGGTCTCCAATGGGCACCTCCTCGCTCGTGTGTCCGGGGGCGGTTCCCGAGCCAGTCTATGTCAGCATCTATCCGATGAGCGGCAGAGCCCATGCCCACACCACGTCTGGACCTCAGGGCGGCGCCGGCGCTGGTGCGTCGGACGAGCTCGAGGTCCGCGGCCGCGACCTAACTCTTCGCTATGCGCGTCTCGACGACGCGCCCGCCCTCTTCGGGCTCGCATCCGACCCGGAGGTGACGCAATTCTTCTCCTGGGGTCCCTACACCGACCGGGCGCAGGCCGAGACCTATATCGCGACGCTTTCCGCCAAGCGCGCGCAGGGCAACATGCTCGAGTTCGTGATCGTGCACGACGAGCATGGCGTGATCGGTGTCACCGGGCTGTCTGAGTTCTCGCTGCGCGACAGGCGCGCCGTCGTCGGCACCTGGCACGGCCGCGAGTGGTGGGGGAAGGGCGCAAATCGCCAGTCGAAGGCGCTGGTGCTCGGGCTTGCCTTTCGCGGTCTCGGGCTGGAGCGCGTGACCGCCTGGTGCGGTACCGACAACGGCCGCTCCCAGAAGGCACTGGAGCGGCTCGGCTTCGTCCACGAGGGCGTGCTGCGGCATTGGCACGTCCATACGGACGACCCCAAGGACGTGATCTCCTACGGAATGCTGCGTTCCGAGTGGGAGCAGGGCGAGCTTGCGAAGGAGCCGTTCGAGATCCACGGCCGCATCCCGCCGCAATTTCTAGGCATCTAGATTGACTCGACCCCGCCCGTGCGGGGGCTCGACGCGAGCTAGTGGCCCTTCTCAAAAGTTCACCGGGAACGGCGCCGAACGTTCCGAGAAGGCCCACTAGACGCCCTGGCCGTGGCGAGAAGGCCCACTAGACGCCCTGGCCGTGGCGAGAATGCCCACTAGACGCCCTGGCCGTGGCGACCCTCGCCGGCGGCGAAGCGAGCGGCACCGCGTACTCCGACACCCGCGGCCTCGCGACCGAGCCGGTGCTCGAGGGCCAGCCCCTCGTCGAGCGGAAGGCCCGCGCCCTCGATCGCCGCTCGCCGGTCGGCCAGCATCGTCTGCTGCGGAAACGCCGCCAACCGCTCGGCTATCTCGAGCGAGCGCTCGAGCTGCCGGCCCGGCGACGTGATCTCGTTCACGAGCCCGATGCGGTGCGCCTCCTCGGCCTCCACCGGCCTTCCCGTCAGGATCAGCTCGAGCGCGCGTCCCATGCCGACGATCCGCGGTAGCCGCTGCGTGCCGCCGTCGATCAGCGGCACTCCCCAGCGGCGCTCGAACAGACCGAAGGTGGACCCCTCGGCGGCGATTCGCAGATCGCACCAGAGCGCCAGCTCGACGCCGCCCGCGAGGCACCAGCCGGAGACGGCCGCGATCGTCGGCTTGGTGGGCGTCAGGAGCGTGAAGCCCATCGGCCCCGAGCTGTGCTCGATGTCGAGCGTCTCGAGTGCCTTCAGATCCGCGCCGGCGCAGAACGCCACGTCACTGCCGGTGAGAATCAGAACGCGGGCTTCATCGTCCTGCTCGAAGCGCTCCAGGCCCTGGCGCAGCAGCTCCGCGGTCTCCCCGTCGACGGCGTTGCGCCGCTCCGGCCGGTCGATTGTGAGGATCGAGGCACTGCCCGATCGCTCGTAGCGCACTGGACCACCGCTCATGGGGCGGCGATCGTATCCCAGCAGGCAGGGCTATTCCGGACTTTGCGGAAATCCGCACGCAGTGGACGAAAGTTCGGTCTTGCGTAACGTGGGCGGAAGCGGATACTTAACACGAAGTTTCAGGTTTGTTTACCTGGCTCTCAGGTGAGGCTGCAAAGTTCACGGATGAAGGCGGCAGCGACCGCCCGTCGGAAACCCGCAACGAGGAAAGGGGGGTGCGTAGACATGTACGAACCCCACTGGGCTCAGCCCAACCCGACGGATCTACAGGAGCCGAGCGACCCGCCGGTCCCTGACACGGAGACGCTTCTCGCCGAGGTGGGGAGCGGATACCCCTCGGTTTCCTACCCCGCCGCACAGCGCAGCGAGGAGTCGGACGAGGAGTCGGTGAACCAGACTATCTTCGCCGGCCTGGTATGGCCATAAATCCGGCCATCGACCCAGCTGTAGATCTGTTCTCCGCCTAGGAGGCTTCGAGAAAGCTTGCGACCAGCTCGATCACGTCGGGCTGGTCCAGCCATGGCCAGTGTCCCGCGTCGGGAATGAGCTCGACGCGGGGCACTCCGCCGAGCGCACGACCGTAGGCTTCGGCCAGCTCGGAGCCCAGATACGGGTCGTGATCACCCCAGATCACGAGTGAGGGCCCGCTGAGGCGGTCCAGCTCGCGCCCGAAGTGGGCGAGCCGGTCGGGGTCCGCGTCACGATAGAGTTCGAGGATCGCGCGCTTGGTGCCGGCGTCGAGGTGCTCGTGGATACGCTCGACCAGCTCGGGCAGCGTGCCGCGCCGCGGCGTCGCCTGCCGCAGCAGCATGCCGGTGCCGGGCCGGCTCATGGTCGCGTTGACGAGCTCTCCGACACCGCGCCGGCGCCACATGCGCGCCACCCAGTGCCAGCGGTAGCCCGGCAACAGCGGCACGGCATCGATCACGACCACGCGACCGACGTCCTGCGGGCGGCGCTGTGCAGCCGCCAGCGCAATCGAGCCCCAGTCGTGGACCACGAGGTCGAACCGGCGCACGCCGAGCGCATCGAGAAGGCCTTCGACCCAGCGGTCGAGGTTCTCCATCGTCCAGTGAAAGCCCGCAGGGCGCTCGGACGGGCCCCAGCCGAGCACATGTGGCGCAAGAGCCCGGCGGCGACCGTCGAGCCGCTCCAGGAACGGCCGCCAGTCCTCCGCGTTGCTCGGGTTGCCGTGCACGAAGACGACCGGCTGCTCGGCGCCCGGGCCGTCCACCTCGAGACAGACGGTGGCGCCGCCGGGCGCCTCGACCCGCCGCTCGGTGACGCTCACGGAGCCAGCGCGTCGATCAGCTCGCCGATCTTGTCCGGCGGGCAGATCGGGGTCAGGACGGGCGTCGTGATCCCACCGGCGACGAACTGCGAGAGCCGGGACTTCTGCTCGTCGGGCGCCCCGAAGATGAAGATGTCTCGGATCAGGTCTTCGGGGGCCAGCTCCAACGCGCGCTGGCGGTCGCCCGATCGCCATGCCTCGACCATCGGGTCGATCGCGTCACCCCACCCGATCCAGCGAAAGAAGCTCTCGTAAACCGGCACGGTGGCGTAGGCGGAGAACATCCAGCGCGCCAGCGGCAGCGCCTCCTCGGCGGGCTGGGGGATGCAGAAGAAACGGCAGAGGACGTCGGAGACGCCCTCCTGCTTGCCGGCCTCTCGCTCGCCGGCGCGGATCTGCGCGGTCACGGCGGGCAGGCTCGACAGCGGCAGGAAGTTGACGAACACGCCGTCGCCGACGGCGGCCGCCATGCGCAGCATCCGCTCGCGCAGCGCGGCGATGTAGATCGGGGGCGGAGTCTCCGGCGGTGTCTCGAGCTTGAACCCGCCGGGGCCGCGCTCGCCCGCGAGCACTGGCCGCAGCGCCTCGACGGTCTCGCGCACCTTGGTCAGCGGCTTCTCGAACTGGATGCCGTTCCAGCGCTCGACGATCACGTCCGACGACGAGCCGATGCCGAGGCAGAAGCGCCCGCCGCTGGCGTCCTGGAGCGCGGCGGCGTGCTGGGCGAGCACGGCCGGGCCGCGCGTGAATGCGTTCACCACGCCGGTGCCGAGACGAACGCGATCGGTCCAGGCCGCCGCCAGCACAAGCGGGGTGAAGCCGTCGGGGCCGTTGGTCTCGCCGCTCCAGAGATCGTCGAAGCCGGCCGCCTCGGAGCGCTCCACCAGCTCACGGTGAGCGCGCAGCGGAACACCTGTGAAGGGCAGGGTCAGGCCCCAGCGAACGTCAGGCATCGGCGCCACCGTATCGCTCGAGCGCGCGATAGACGGCCTCGGCTCCGAAGTCGACCGCGTCGACGGGGATGCGCTCGTCGGCGCCGTGGATGTAGTCCCAGAAGTCGAAGCCCGGCGGCAGCCTCATCGGCAGGAATCCGTAGGTCTGGATGCCGAGCTGTGAGAAAAAGCGCCCATCGGTGACCCCTGCGAGCAGCAGCGGGATCGGGACGCAGCCTGGATCGAGGTGGCGCAGGATGCCGGTTAGCGTGTCGAACATCGACATGTCGGGATCGGCGGGCCCTGGGTCGTAGCGCACCAACTCCAGCTTCACGTCCGCACCGACCACGGCCTGGACCTCGGAGATCAGGTCGTCGGGCTGAAGGCCGGGCAGCAGCCGGCCGTCGAGCAGCACGCTGGCCGAGCTCGGTATGACGTTCAGCTTGTCGCCTCCGCGCACGACCGTTGCGCTGACGGTGTTGCGCACGAGCGGCTCGAAGTTCTTGGCGCGATCGCCGGCGAGTCGCAGCGCGGCTCCGCTCAGCGCCGGGTTCGCGATCCCGCGCATCACCCGCGCCGACGCCATCCCCGAGGCTGCCGCCATCGCGTGCATCATCTGGCGCGCGACCGGCGTCACGTGCACCGGCAGCTTCACGCCATCGAGGCTTTCCAGCAGCCTCGCGAGGCGGTGCATCGTTCCGCCCTTGATCGGCCTTGCGCCATGCCCACCGGGCCCGGTGACGGTCGCCCGCAGCGTGCAGAGCTGTTTCTCGGCGACCTGGATCGGATAGAAGCGGCGCCCGCCCTGCTCGAGCGTGAAGCCGCCGAACTCACCGATCGCATGCCGCACGCCGTCGAACAGCTCAGGGTGCTCGGCCACCAGCCACTTGGCGCCGTAGTCGCCGAAGCCCTCCTCGTCGCTGAGCGCGCAGAACAGCACGTCGCCGGCTGGCTCGAGCCCCGATGCGCGCGCTCGCAGCAGCGCCGACAGCATCATTGCCACGCCGCCCTTCATGTCGAGCGCCCCGCGGCCCCAGACGAATCCGTCCTCGATCCGGCCCTCGAAGGGCGGCTGTTGCCAGTTCTGGTCCTTGGTGGTGACGACGTCGACGTGCCCGTACAGCAGCAGCGGTGGCGCCTTTCCGGCGCCCGGCATGCGCGCGATCAGGTTCGGCCGCTCGGGGTCGCGAGCGCGGGTGGTCGTCTCGAACCCCGCCTCGGTGAGCAACCCGTCGATGTAGGCGATGCACTCGCGCTCGTTGCCCGGCGGGTTGGTGGTGTCGAAGCGGATCAGCTGCTGGAGCAGCTCCGCCGGCCGCTGGTGGGTCGCGGTCGGCGCCGTCGGCGAACGGGTAATCTCAGGTTAGCCTCCTGCTGGGCCAGGTAGAACGAGGTGCCGAGCGGCCGGCGGCCTTCCCCGTGGGAC
>JBBQNR010000036.1:0-28805 GCA_038330145.1 Solirubrobacterales bacterium | reverse complement strand
TCGCCGGTGTCTCCGGTGAGGCCCTTGTCTCCGGTGTCGCCGGTGAGGCCCTTGTCGCCGACGGCACCCTGATCGCCGGTCGGTCCCTTGGCCCCGGTTGCACCGGCAGGTCCAGCCGGACCGGGCGGACCCGCGGGGCCGGGCGGTCCGGCAGGGCCGGTACCTCCGGTTCCTCCGCCGCCTCCGCCACCGCCGTTCGAGACCGTGAAAGTCGAGTTGATCACGTCAGTGCCGCCGGTGCGGTCGATCACCGCCGTGATCGTGTGGGACCCATTGGAAAGCGAGCTGGTCGCGAACGGGTTCGCGTTGGCGCCGGTGCTTCCGGCGAAGTCCCATGGGGCGGACGCCTCGTTCCTGGTCGGTGTGCCAGTGCGAGATGGGTTATCGAGGTAGAACCTGACCCGAGTCACTCCAGCATCCGGGCCGACGAACACATACGCGTCGCCGCTCAGCGTCGTCCCGTGCAGCACAACGGGCGCAGAGCGGTTCGGAAACTTACTCACGAACTGGTCGTAGGCAAATGCGTCAGCGGCAAACGCTGCCGATGCCCCGATGCTCAGAAAGAGTGTTAGGAGCACAGGGAGAAGTCGCCTGCGCCTTGCCTGCGTGCTGCGTGAACTCGTAGCCATCCGTGGCTCCTTTTATGAGTAGGGTCGGTTCGTCCTTGAACCTGGGGGGAACGCCAAGCTAACAGTGGCTGGCGTTCGCGCGCCACCTTTTTCGGGGACCCGGTGGAGGCCATTGCTGCTAGAAGTTGGCGCCGTGCGGGTGGTGAGCTACAGAAGCGAGCGTGGCGTGCGGGCCGGGATCCTGCGGGGCAACCAATTGCTCGACGCCTGGGACGTGCTGGGCAGAGCCGATGCCTCGAGCGTGCGCGAGCTGCTGACGGAGGGCCTGCTCGCCGAAGCCGACTCCGCGACTGGACGCGACGGCATTGCGCTCGACCGAGTCCAGATGCTGGCGCCCATCCCGGACCCCGACAAGATTGTCTGCATCGGGCTCAACTACCGCTCGCACGCCGAGGAGGCCGGTATCGACCCACCGCAGGCGCCCACCTTCTTCGCCAAATTCCGCAATTCACTGGCGGCCAGCGGCGCCACCGTCCCACTGCCTCGGGCCAGCGAGAAGGTTGACTACGAGGCGGAGATGGCCTTCGTGATCGGACGCCGCTGCAAGGATGTCGAGGAGCGGAAGGCGCTCGAGTACGTCGCCGGCTACACCCTGCTCAACGACCTCTCCGCCCGCGACCTCCAGTTCGCCACTCCGCAGTGGATGCCCGGGAAGGTCTTCGATGGCTCGGCCCCCTGCGGACCGGCACTGGTCACAGCTGACGAGGCAGGCGCCCACGATGCGATCGAGATCGCGCTGACGCTCAACGGGGAGGTGATGCAGTCGGCGTCGACCAACGATCTCATCTTTTCCGTTCCGGCGCTGGTGGCACACCTTTCGCGCCTGATGACGCTGGAGCCGGGCGACATCGTGTCGACCGGAACCCCGTCAGGGGTCGGCAGCGTGCGCGAGCCGCGCGTCTGGCTGAAGCCCGGCGACGAGCTGGTGGTCAGCTCGCCCACGCTCGGGCGGCTCGAGACGAAGCTGGCCTAGCTGCCCTCCTCCGAGAGGGCGGCTAGTGGCCTTGGGGGTGGCGCGCGGTGTACGGGCGCGTCGACCGCGCCGCGGTGCGCCAGCGAGGGCCCCGCTCGCCTGGCCCGGAGGTGTCGAAGCGCAGGCCCGCGATTACGACGTAGGCGTGGCCGGGATTGGTGTAGACGGTGATCCACTGGCCGGGTCCGCGATCGCCCCAGCGCATGAAGGCGCTCGAGGGCAGCGGGCTGTCGAGCAGGTCGCCTCCGTGCAGCGCATAGCTGATGGCGCCCGAGCAGTCGTAGCCGCGCGCACGGAAGCTGCGGTGGCCGCCGCCGTATATGTAGGGCTTGCGCGTGATCCGGTTGGCCGCGTAGATCGCCTGCTTGACGGGCTCGGGCGCGGCGGCCGGAGGAATGGCGGTGCGACCGTCAGGTGACAGCTTCGCAACCGCGCCGGGAATCGGCGCGGGCGGGATGACTCCGGGAGCAGCGCCACCGGAAGGGCCCGGGGGAGGTAGGGGCGGCGGAGGCGGCAACGACGCGCCACCACTGCCGGCGCCGAGCGCCGCAGCGGGTAGGACAAGCACGGCGGCGATTGCCGCCACACCCGCGAACGTCCTAATTGACCACGCACATATGCGTGCAAACGTGGGAACGCGCAAAACCCGGAACTCCTTCGTCGGCCGACGGGGTTAGCTGACGGGCTAGCGCTTTGAAAGGAGCTTGCGCCTCCACGAAAACTCGCGGATTAGCCCCGAAACTGGGTCCCCCGCTCCCCGCGTCATCCAGCGGGGATTAGGCATTCCGTTATCGAGCGCGGCAGACTACACAATTGCGGCGACGGACTTAGGCTCACCCAAGTGCCGATTCGCACGTAAGAGGGCGACTGCCGTGTCTTTTCCCCATTTCCACGCGGCAGGACGAAATCCTGCCTACTTTCTACCCAGAAACGGAAATGACCATTAAACGACGAACTGGCCGTCGACCTGGAGCTCTTGGCCGTCGACGCTGATGCTGCCTCCCCGCCGTAGATCGCAGACCATGTCCCAGTGCACTGCGGAATCGTTCTTGCCGCCCGTCTCGGGATACGACATGCCGACGGCCAGGTGCACCGTGCCGCCGATCTTCTCGTCGAGCAGGATCTCCTTGGTGAAGCGCTTGATGCCGTAGTTGGCGCCGATGCCGAGCTCTCCTAATCGCCGCGCGCCATCGTCCGTGTCGAGCGTCTCGATCAGGAACTGCTCGTTGCGATCCGCCTTGGCGTCGACGATCTTGCCGTCCTCGAAGCGCAGCTTCACGCCGGCCACCTCGCGCCCGCCGTAGACCGCGGGGTAGCTGAAGGTCACCTCACCGCTGGCCGAGTCCTCTACCGGCCCTGTGAAGAACTCCCCGTCGGGCATGTTGTGCTTTCCCTCCGCGGCGACGAACTTTCGCCCGGAGACGTTGAGGTGCAGGTCTGTGCCCGGCCCCTGGATGTGCACCTCCTCCTTGCCCTCCATCCACTCCGCCAAGCGGCGGATCTCCTCCGACTGCTGCTTCCATGCCGCAACCGGGTCGTCGCGATCACAGAGACAGGCGCTGTAGAAAAAGTCCTCGTAGTCGGCGAGCGACATCTCCGCCTCGGCGGCATACGCGTGGGTCGGGAACAGCGTCAGGCTCCAGCGGAACTGCCCCGCCGCGGTCCGCTCCATCATGCGTTCCATCAACCGTTTGGTGGCGCGCTGGCGCCGCGTCTGGCGAGCCGGTTCGATATTCGAGAGCTCGCGAGTGTTGGTCTCAGCCAGGATCCTGAAGCGCACGTCGGCCTCATCGGCTGCCCATTGAGCGGTCGGCGAGACCCAGTCGAGCTGCTCGTCGGAGGCAAGCTTGTAGTAGAGAGGAGCCTGGCCTTCGAGCATCAGGTTCACGATTGGCAGCCCGCCGGACCGCAGCACGTGCTCGTAAATCGCCAGTGCCAGCGGCTCGGCCGCGGTCTCTGACTCGATCAGGCAGATGTCCCCCGGCTTAACGGCGCTGGAGTACTCGACCAGGATGCGGGCGAGCGCTTCTGTGCGCTGGTCCCTCAAGACAGGCTCGTCGCCGCGCCCGCCACGGCGCTCGCGTGACGATCGGCGGGGGTTCGATCGGCCATCGACAGGAAGAGAGCATGCAAGCGCAGGTCGTCTGTCAGCTCAGGATGGAAGGCGCATACCAGCACGTTGCCCTGTCGGGCGACAACGGCGTGGCCGTCCACCTCCGCCAGCGCCTCCACATCCGGGCCCAGGCGCTCGATCCACGGCGCTCTGATGAACACGGCGCGCAGGGGCTCGTCGCCGAGCCCGTCGACGACCAGATCCGCCTCGAAGCTCTTGAGCTGGCGGCCGAAGGCATTGCGGCGCGCCTCGATGTCGATCAGGCCGAGATGGTCACACCCGAGCAGGATCAGGCCGGCGCAGGTCCCCAGCAGCGGCCGCCCGCTGCCGGCGAAGTCGCGCAGAGGCTGCTCCAGCCCACCGGCGGCGATGCCCTTGGCGATCGTCGTGCTCTCGCCGCCCGGCAGCACAAGTGCCTGGAGGCCGTCGAGCTGCTGCGGGCGCCTGACCTCTACGGGGTGGCAACCAAGCTCCGAGAGCGCCGCGGAGTGTGCCTCGAAGTCGCCCTGGAGCGCCAGCACGCCGACGCGCGACGGCTCGCGCCCGGATCCATCTGCGGTGGTCGCCCGGCGACTACCAGCCACGATGCTGTAGCAGGCCGCCCTCGTCGATCTCGCGCACGTCCAGGCCCGTCATCGCCTCACCCAGCGCCTCCGAGGCCTGTGCGACGACGAGCGGATCCTTGTAGTGCGTGGTTGCCTCGACGATGGCGCGCGCTCGCACCGGCGGATCCTCGGACTTGAAGATGCCCGAGCCGACGAACACACCCTCGGCACCGAGCTGCATCATCAGCGCCGCGTCGGCGGGGGTAGCAATGCCTCCGGCCGAGAAGTTGACGACCGGCAGGCGACCACTCTCGGCGACCCTCCTCACCAGGTCCAGCGGCGCCCGAAGGTCCTTGGCAGCCGAGGCCATCTCGCCGTCGTCCATCGACTGAAGCCGGCGGATCCCGGACTGGATCGCCCTCATGTGCCGTACCGCCTCGACGATGTTGCCGGTTCCCGCCTCGCCCTTGGTGCGAACCATGGCGGCCCCTTCGGAGATGCGGCGCAGCGCCTCGCCGAGGTCGGTCGCACCGCAGACGAAGGGAACGTTGAACTTCCACTTGTCGATGTGGTTCGCCTCGTCGGCCGGGGTCAGGACCTCGGACTCGTCGATGTAGTCGACCTCGAGCGCCTCCAGCACCTGGGCCTCCACGAAGTGCCCGATGCGCGCCTTGGCCATCACGGGGACGGTGACCGACTCCTGGATCTCGCGAATCCTTGCCGAGCTGGCCATGCGCGCGACGCCGCCCTGCGCGCGGATGTCGGCTGGAACGCGCTCCAGCGCCATCACCGCACATGCGCCCGCCTCCTCGGCGATCGTGGCCTGGCCCGCGTCGGTGACGTCCATGATGACGCCGCCCTTGAGCATCTCCGCCAGCCCGCTCTTGACGCGAAATGTCGCTTCCTCGCGCATGCGACTGAGTTTACCCTGCGCCTATCGGCATCCCGGTCAGGCCGGCGACGAGCCGGGCGCCTACTTCAGCTTGAACGCGCGTATCCGCTCCTGGTAGGCGTCCTCGTCGGCCGAGTAGACCGCGTACGAGAGCGCCTGGATCAATGCGAGCAGGCCGGTGTGCGAGCGTGTGTAGGAAGGGCTGTTGGACGAGTAGTACAGACAGTGGTCCGCGAGCTTCGTCAGCTCGGACAGGCTGGCGTCGGTGATCGCGACGGTGCCGGATTCACGCTTGCGCCCCAGCTTCAGCGCCCGCAACACGAGTGCATGCGGACGGCCGCTCGAGAATCCGACCACCAGCGTGTCCTCGTCGATACGAGCCAACCTGCCCAGTGCCTCCTGACTGGCCGATGCGACCACCTCGGCCCGCAGGTCCAGCAGAGTCAGCAGGTGCCTCATGTAGCTGGCGTAAAAGGCCATCTGGTCGACACCGACCATCACGATGCGGTCCGATCTCGTGATCAGGGCCGCAGCGTCGTTGACGTCCTCGAGCGAGACCTTGCGCGCCGTCTCCTCGAGGTTGAGCAGATCGGCGGCCAGCGCAGCCTCGAACTCCGTCTTGCCGAGCGTGAACAGCGAAGAGCCCGCCTCGTGGCCGTTGCTCGTGCCGACGTGATGGGAGCGGCTGCGGTACTCGTCGCGCGCGGCCTCCTGGAGCTCCGGGAAGCCCTCGAAGCCGAGCGCCTGCGAGAACCGCACCACTGTCGAGCTCGAGGTGTCCGCTCGGCGCGCCAGCTCCTCGGCAGTTTGAAAAGCGGCCTCTTCGAGGTGGTCGACGATGTAGCGGGCGACGTCCTTCTGTGACCGTGAGAAGTCGTCGAAGCGGTCCTTTATGTAGTCGGAAAGGGTGGTTCCCTTGGGCAGAGGCTGTTCTGGGGGTGACTCGGCCGTGACGGTCATACCCTCGTCGTGGGCGGAGGCCCCGTTGCTGGTCCGTTTCATGACACCTGGGTTTCGACGCCCTCGGCGCTCTCCCTTTCGGGGACCCATCAATTAGTCGCGAAGACCGGATACCCGGCGGTGCCGTTAGTCGCCGGAGCGGTCCGGCGACTCGTCCATGCCCATGGCCCGGCGCAACGCCGGGACGTACCTGTCCATCGTGCGGTCCTCCTCATACAGGGAAGAGACCTTGACGCGAATCGCCGGCGGCTCTGCCCGCTCGATCCCACTCTCTTCCCAGAGCACGCGCTTGCGGTCCAGCTCCTGCTCCGACTTCAGCCCGTAGTGGTTGACGCGCAGCCGTTCATAGGAGACCGGAAGCCGCTCGGCGCGGATCGCCATCCTGATCGGGATACCGTCTTCGTTCACCGGCAGCCCATCGAGGTACGCGAAATGGTGCACGCTGGCGCTGCGGGCGACCCGGGTCGGGTCGACGATGCTCTTGGCGTAGCCGCGAGAGTCGGGGATCTGGCGTTGGCGGTGCACGTAGCTCTCGATCGTGAGGCCGGGCGGCTTCGTGACGTGTCCGGACGTGCCGTATTCCGCACGGCTTGCGAAGACCCCCGGCCACTGCTCGTACTCCTGGAGCACGTCTGGAAGCGGCCTGTCGGTGGGCGTGAACACGAACTCGTCGATGTCCAGAAAGGCGATCCAGCGCGAGTCGTGCCGGTGTCTCTCGATGCAGTGGTCGAAGGCGCGCATGATTCCCGACGGCCTTCCGGTACCGCCGACCACCGGCACGGGCCACTCGTTGAGCTCCACGATCCCGTACTCGATGTAGGGCTCGAGCACGTCACGGTGCTCGTCCCTGCTCGCGTTGTCGTAGAGGTAGAAGCGCTCGACTCCCACGAGACGGTGGAACTCAAGCCACTCCCGCAGGTAGGCGGCGTCGTCGCGGTACATCGCGCACAAAGAGAGATACGTGCTCAACTGAGGTCCCGGCCGCCTGCTGCTACCCGGGTTTCCCAGCCGCCGAGGCCGGACGAACGAGACAGTAGCATTGCCACACAATGTCCCAGGTAGAGCCGCCCGCCGGCAATTACCAACAGCTGCTCTATCGGATTCACCGGCATTTGAGGCCCAAAACGTACCTGGAGATCGGCGTCGGCAAGGGCAAGTCGCTGGCCCAGGCCCTCCCTGAGACCGTCGCCGTCTGCATCGATCCAGTGCCCCGTGCGCTCGATCCCGTCAGCTGCTCGCCGAAGCTGTTCTCGATCACGAGCGACAGCTTCTTCGAGCAGCACGACCTGAGCCAGGAACTCGGCGGGCTACCCCTTGACATGGCCTTCATCGACGGCATGCACCTGTTCGAGTTCGCCCTGCGGGATTTCATCAACGTCGAGAAATCGTCTCACGCCGAGACGCTGGTCCTGATCCACGATTGCTATCCGATCGGCGCCGAGACCGCCGCGCGCCAGCGCACCACGATGGAATGGAGCGGCGACGTCTGGAAGTTGATCGTCTGCCTGAAGGAATACCGGCCCGACCTCGGCATCGCGGTAGCCGACTCTCCACCCACCGGGCTCGGGATGGTGACAGGCCTGGATCCCTCATCCACGGTGCTCGCGGAAAGGTACGACGAGATCTGCGAGCGCTTCATCGACCTGGATTACGATCGGGCTCTCGGGCAGTCGAAGCAGCAGGCGCTCAACCGCATCGACGGCGACTGGAAGGCGGTGCAGCCGCTGCTGGACGCTCGCCGCACGGCGCACCCAATGGGGCACTAGACCGATGCCAGAGTGGGTCGAGGTGAGGACCCAGGAGGAGCTCGACGAGGCACTTCTCCGTGCCGAGACGATCCCGATCTGCGTCGGCGACGGCAGGTTCACGGCCTCGGTGCCCGAGACGGAGGTTGTGAGGGCGTCCGACTCCACCGTCCTGGAGGCATCGGGCTCGGGAACGGTCGAAGCCTGGGGCTCGGCTCGAGTGCGAGCACACGGCGGCCTCACGGTCGGCGCCTGGCAGTACGCCCGGGTCGAGGCCGACGGCGAGGTGCTGGTGGAGGCCTGGGACAACGCGGCGATCACCGTTCGCGGCTCGTCGACCGCACGGCTCTGGGGCTGGGCCGGCGCCCGGGCCCACGATTCGGCCAGGGTCGAGGCGGAGAACTGGACCACTGTCCACGCCGCCGGCGACGCCGCGGTCGAGGCCTGGGGGTTCGCCGCCGTGCACGCCTGCGGCTCGGCCACAGTGCGGGCCTGGGACTCGGCAACCGTGAATACCTGGGAGACAGCCACCGTGCGCGCATGGGGAGTGGCGACCGTGGACGCCTGGGGCGAGGCGCGCGTCCATGTCTGGGATGCGACCACCGTGCGAGCGGGTGGATCGGCGCAGGTGACGGCGCGGGGCTCGGCGAGCGTTCGCCTCAAGGGCCAGGCATCCGTTCAGGCCTCCGAGCACGTCAGCGTGATCCGCCACGGACCCAGGACCAAGGCCAGCGGCGGAGTCGTCACCGAGGTGCCGATGCGGCTCGAGACGGCAGATGAATGGTGCCGTTTCTACGGAGTCGAGGTCCAGGGCGGCGTCGCCACGCTCTTCAAGGCGGTCGACGACGCATACACCTCCCAATACGGCACCGCCTACACGCCTGGCTCCCAGCCAGAGGCGGACGACTGGGACGAAGGCGAGCGTGAGTGCGGCGGCGGCCTTCACTTCTCTCCCACCCCGGCGCTGGCTCTCCAATTCTCGCCGCGAGCCACGCGTTACGTGGCATGCCCGGTCCGGCTCGCCGACATCGCGATCAACGGCCGCGAGGCCAACGCCGGCAAGGTCAAGGCCAGGGGAGTCTGCGCGCCGGTCTACGAGGTCGACGAGCAGGGCCAGGCGCTCCAGCGCGACTATCCGGTGGCTCCGAGGGCCGATGTTTAGGTCCCGGAGGCTCGGGTACGCACGGATTCCTACTCCTAGCCCAGGGGCGGGGCCGAATTTCCCTCGAACACCCTCAGCCATCTAGCCACGGCAGTGGGTAAGGCGAATGGTCCCGCCCCAACCCTCCTCCCGGCCGGAAGTCATCCCGTCTCGTGGCACCTGGGTTTGCCCGCACGCCGGGCTATGTGACCGGCCACACGAGGAGCCTGCCGCGATCGGGGTAGGCTGGTCGTGAGGAGATCGGTGCGAAGCGAACTTCCACCTGGACCCCGCCAGCCGAGGGCGGTCCAATCGATTGGCTGGTGGACACGGCCCGTGTCCTTCTTCGAGCGCTGCCGTGCCCGCTACGGCAAGCGCTTCACCATCCGGCTGCTCGGTGCGCCGCCGTTCGTGATGATCACCGACCCGGACGAGATCAGGCAGCTGTTCACCGCCGCGCCCGAGGTCCTGCACCCAGGCGAGGGCGCCCGGATCCTGGAGCCGGTCATTGGCCGCAATTCGGTCATCCTGCTTGACGAGCAGGACCACCTGCGCCAGCGCAAGCTGATGCTGCCCGCCTTCCACGGCGAGAAGATGCAGCTGCTGTCGGGCCTGATGGGGGAGGTGGCGGAGCGCGAGGCGGAGCGCTGGCCACGCGACGAGGCGATCGAGATGCATCCGCGCCTTCAGGCGCTCACGCTGGAAGTGATCCTGCGAGCGGTGTTCGGGCTCGACAAGGGCGAGCGCCTCGAGGCGTTACGGGCCGGCCTGTCGCAGGTTCTCCAGTTCGGAAACAACCCGCTCTCGATGGTGCCCTTCCTCCAGCGAGACATCGGAAGCCGCGGCACGTGGGCGCGCTTCGTGCGGCTGCGGGCAGAGACCGACGCGCTGATCTTCGGCCTCATCGACGAGCGGCAGCAAGAGGACGGCGATCGTGACGACGTGCTCTCGATGCTGCTCGCCGCCCGCGACGAGGACGGCTCCCCGATGTCGCCGCAGGAGCTGCGCGACGAGTTGATGACGCTGCTGGTCGCCGGACACGAGACGACGGCCTCCGAGTTGGCCTGGGCGCTGGAGCGGCTTTCCCGCGAGCCGGCCGTGAGGGCGCGCCTGGTCGACGAGATCGATGCGGGCGAGAGTGACGAGTACCTGATGGCGACCATCCACGAGACGCTTCGACGCCGCCCGGTGCTACCGAACGCCGCACCGCGCCTGGTGATGCAACCGATCGAGATAGGCGGATGGAGCTATCCGGTGGGCGTCTGCGTGGTCGCCAACGCATACCTCGTGCACCACGACCCCGACATCTATCCGCAGCCGTACGAGTTTCGGCCCGAGCGCTTCCTCGATCAGCCGCCCGGCACGTACACCTGGATCCCGTTCGGCGGCGGCAGGCGGCGCTGCCTCGGAGCAAGCTTCGCGTTGCTCGAGATGAAGCTGGTCCTGCGCGCAATCCTGGCCACCAACGAACTTCAGCCGGCCGGCGAGGTCGAGGTAAGCCGCCGGCGAGCCATCACGCTCAGTCCGCGGCACGGCGCCCGCATGATTCTCCGCGGCCGCCGCCCCGCGCCGGCACGCCGGCCTCTTGCCACGCAGCCCGCCGCGCCCGTAAGCTAGCCTACGAACAGCTCAACGCGTCGCGGCGCGACGACAAATGGAGGTTGGGATGAACACCTACGTGATCCTGCGCAGGACCGGGTGGCAGTCGCCCGAAGAGCTCGAGGTGGCGGCGGGTCGCTCCAAGCAAGTCGGCGACGAGGAGATGTCCGACGACATCCGCTGGATCCGGAGCTACGTGCTCGAGGAGGGCGGCGGCTCAGTGGGCACGGTCTGCATCTACCAGGCGACCAGTCCCGAGAAAATTCAAGAGCACGCATCGCGCGCAGGCCTGCCGTTCGACGAGATCATCCAGGTCGCGGACACCGTGCTGGTTCGGCCGGATCCAGAACCAGCGGCCACCTGAACACAGATCGATCTACTGCCCCCGGGGCCGCTAAGCGCGGCTACCATGGCCGCGTCGGACCATCCAGTTCAGGCAGGGAGACGTACCGCGTCGGGGGAGCGTTGCTGCTTAGCTGTAACGCTCTCCTTGCCTACACAATCAGTGCGTGGCGGAAGTGCGGCGAAGTAGAATCATCGGATGCCGCAGCGGGAGGGGTCGAAGGCAAGCGGGACTGACACGCCGGTCCGAGATAGGAATGGGCAGGTGCGACCGAGGGCTTCGACAACGCCTGCGCCGAAGTCTGCACCACCGCCGGGCGACCGATACATGGTGTTGGAGGGTCGGGACGACTGGCTGTTCCTCACAAAGGACAGCAACGACGTCGTCGGCCAGCACACGGGGAGGCGGCGTTTCAGCGACGAGGACTTGAGGCGTTGGTGCGAGATCCTCGACGGAAGGGCGGCATTCCTTCAAGAGCTGGGAATCCCATACCTCTTCATGGCTGCGCCCGATGCGCACGCGGTTTACAGGGACAAGCTACCTGCCGAGGTGAAGCCCATTTCAACGCGGCCGATCCACCAGCTGATGAGCCACCTGGCCGACAGTGGCTCGGTCACACGCATCATCTATCCGCTCGAAGAGATGATCGCCGCCCGGGAAGACGACCACGTCATATCGCCAGTCGACACACACTGGACGGAGTTCGGCTCGTACGTCGCCTACCTGACGCTGTTGGCCGAGCTCGAGCGGGTCGTGCCCATTCGGCGAATCGAAGAGAAAGATCTCACGTTCGTGACAACGGACATCGAGGGTGATCTGGGCTCCAAGGTCGGTCGAACCGGGCCAATGGTGGTGGCTCGCATGGAACCGGCGGCCAGGCTCGTGAGCGACAACTGTGTCTTCAACATCGGCAGTCACGTCGTCACCGAGTGCAGCGAGGCGCCCCCGACCACGTGCGTGCTCTTCGGCGACTCCTACAGCAATTCCGTTGTGCGCTACCTGAGTGAAAGCTTCGGTCGCCTGGTGTTCGCTCACGTCCCGTTCGTAGACAGGGAGCTGGTCGAAGACGAGCAGCCCGACGTCGTGGTCACGGTGATGGCGGAGCGCTTCATGATCCGCGTTCCGAAGGACGATACGGAGCCATCTCTCGTGAGACAGGCCCGCTACAAGTACGAGCATGGGCTGTTGCGTCCCGCATGGCGGTTCTGGGACCGCAAGATCAACTCTCCGGACCCAACGCTCATACCAGTCGAGGTTGAAGCAATTCGCAGCGTGTTGCTCGCGAGCGGGCGGCTTCAGGATGCCACGTTGGTATCGATCCTTGCGTACGGGGGGCTGCGTCCGCGCGAGGCGCTCGCGCTGAGGTGGGAGTCCGTCCGCGAGGGGCGACTCGAGATCAGGCCATCCGATTTGCCGGGCAACGAAGTCCCCGCTGGAAATCCCGCGGGGCCGGAGCCCTTCCGCGCCGTTGGATTGCTCGGCCCGCTTGCGGAAGATCTCGAAAGTTGGCGCGTGCAATCGGGGGCTCCAAGTGACGGCCCCGTGTTCCGCAACAGCGACGGCAGCCGATGGGTGGCGGCGCAATGGCGTCAGTGGGTGGACGAGGTCTACGAGCCCGCTGCGAAGCAGTCGGGGTTGCAGGATGAATGGCTGAGCCCGCACCTGCTTCGTGGCACATTTCGCAAGCTCCTGCTGGGCGAAGGACATATGTGGCCGGAGGTCGCTGAGCAGATCGGGGACTGGTCCGGCGAGGGCCCGAGCTTTCCACTGGATGTTGATGTCGCGCCTGCACAGCCGTCACCGGCTGACGAGGAGATCCGGCGAGCCAGACCGCGCCGGTCACGGTTCGCGCGCTGGCGTGACGCTTTACGCGAGCGCGCAAAGCGGTAGGCGGCGGCGAAACTCAGCCCCCCAGGCCACGGAGAAGACCGACAGCCCGAGCGCTGCGACTAGCAACCGGGACCGGGCGGGAATCGCTCTCGGCTATGTAGCGGTCCTGCGGTGAGATCGTGGCGCTGAGTCGCGCGGCCTTTAGGAATCCGTGAGCTCTTAGGAATCCGTGAAGGAGAGCGTTCGCTCGCGGGTGTCCGGCACCAAACGGCTGCTTGCGGGCGCCTCGACTCCGTCCACGGCGAACAGACGCCACTCTCCCGGCACACCCTTCAGCTGCTGGGCGCCCCGGTCCACGAAGGAGATGCCGGATCCCACGACGAGGTCCTTGACGGTGCTCGAGACGAGCGCCTCACCGGCTCCGGCAAGCGCGCCGATGCGCGCTCCGATGTTGACGGCCATCCCGCCGATGTCATCGCCGATGAGCTCGCACTCTCCGGTATGGAGGCCGGCGCGCAGCTCGACTTCGAGCGCGCGCACCTGCTCCGCGATCGCCGTCGCGCAGCGGATCCCCCGCGCCGGCCCGTCGAAGGTGGCCAGGAAGCCGTCCCCATCGTCTTCACCTCTCGGCCCCGGTGGTGTTCGAGCTCGGCGCGAATCAGCTCGTCGTGGCGTGCCAGAAGCTCCCGCCAGCGCGCGTCGCCTAGCGTCGCCGCCCGCTCCGTGGAGCCGACGATGTCCGTGAACATCACGGTCGTGAGGATGCGATCGGACGGGGGCGCGTGGCGGGCGCCGGTGAGAAACTCCTCGATCTCCTCGGCGTAACCATCGGCGTCCCCGTAGAAGGGGATGTGGTCCGCTCCCGGCAGCACGATCAGGCGAGCGCCCGGGATGTGCTCGGCCATGTAATGGGCGCTCTCGACGGGAATGAACTCCTCCTCGCGATGAAGCACGAGCGTCGGCACGCGAATGCTGGGCAGCAGATCCCGGACGTCGGTCTCGATCACCATATCCATCAGGGTGCGTGCCATCTGCGGGCTGGCGGACGAGCGCTCGAAGATGCCGCGCCCGATGCGCTCGCGCTCGCCTTGGGCGCTGGGGGCCATGAGCGCGAGCGTCTGGCCCTCTCCCCAGTGCTCCAGCGTGCCACGTATGCGATCGAACGAGTCGACCCAGCGCTGCCCGCCCGGGTGGTCGTCGGGGTCGAGGGAGCCGGTGGCGAAAGTGCCGCACAGGATCAAGGCCCGCGTGCGCTCCGGATACGTGGCGGCGAAAAGGATGCTCATCGGGCCGCCCTCGGAGAGTCCGAACAGCGCGGCGCGCTCCGAGCCGGCGGCGTCCATCACGGCGCGCACGTCGTCCATTCGGTCCTCCAGCGGCGCCGGCGCGGCGACGGGGTCGGAGAGCCCAGTGCCGCGCTTGTCGAACAGGATCAGCCGCGAGAAGGAGGCGAGCTTGTCGAGGAAGCGGGCGATCCGCGGGTCCGCCCACTGCAGGTCCAGGTGCGAGATGAAGCCCGGCACGAAGACGAGGTCGAGCGGCCCATCACCGACGACCTGGTAGGCGATGTTGATCTCGCCGCTCCGCGCGTAGCGGGTTTCCGGGGGCATCTACGCACACGATATCCATAGGCCAGAGCGCTAGCTGCTAGCCGTACTGCGGCGGCAGCCGGGAACCAACCAACCGAGGGGTCCCTGATGGGACGCTACTCGAACCCGGATCTCCGCCGAGAGATCGCGGCTCTGCACCGCACCGTCCGGGCTTGGTCAGCCGCCCAGAACGAGGACTCCGTAGCTGGCCGTGTTGGCGGTGTTGGTAGTCGGGACCGTCCCGGGCGGGTTCCCCGTGATGCAGTCTCCCTTCGCGACGACAGTGTGGACACCCGCCGCGATCGGCGCGGCGGTGACCGCGGCAAATGAGAGATTCTCGGCCGTGCCGGCCCCGAGGCCGTACAGCGTGCCCGGGACGCGAACATCATCAACGAACAGCGCGAGCACGGCCGGGGTGTTACCGGTGCATGTGACGGCTGCACGCTGGATGTACCCGAACACGTACAGCTTCCCAGCGATAGGCGTGGTGACCTGAGTGCTCCCCGGGGCAAGGTCGAACTCCGGCGTCATGACCTCGGCAGTGACCGCGTGCGATTCCCCGTATACCGGCCCGGTCGGTCCCGTATTGCCCTGCGGTCCCTCCGCGCCCGAATCCCCCTTCGGTCCTTGAGGGCCTGCGTCGCCCTTCGGTCCCGCCGGCAGCTGACCTGCCCGGAAGTTCTTCGCGAGCAGCGATCCAGTCTTTATTTCCGCGCCAGTGAGCGAGCGATTCCTCACCTTCGCGCCGGTTACGGCGTTCTTCTTGAGTTGCGTGGTGCCGACGCTGTTCTTCGGCAGCGTGATAGCCGCGTAGCCCGTACCGCCGACCGCGACCGCGAGCGCGATCGAGGCGATGACCATAGCCGGCGACGGCCGGTACCGCAGGATGCGGTTCATACCAGTCCTCCTTGAGGGTCTGAGCCTTGCTTGTTCGAGCCGACAGAGTAGGCAACCAAGCGTGAGGGTCCCTGATGAGACGGTATTCGACCCTGATCTACGTCGGGAGATAGCGGCTCTGCACCGTGCCGTGCACGCTTAGCGGGAGCCGCAGCTCCAAAGTCGCATCGACCCGTGCGGGCGCCCCATATGGGTTGCGTTGGGGCTGAGCGCGTGGCGGGGGCCGCCCGCGGAGACAGTCGGCTATGAGACGTTCGCGCAGAGCGCGAACGCGTTGACCGACCAGCTGGCGGCGGTCGCCTCCTCCTCGAAGGCGCTCACGGTGACAGTCCCGGGGATCGTGTTCTCATCGCTGGGCGCGATCTGGTCGATCACGACGTCGGTCAGCCCGTTCGGGCCCTCGGAGCCGCTCACGCCGCCGACGTGTTGGCCGCCCGACCCGATCACGCGCTTGCCCGCCGGGCAGGTCGCGGTTGCCGACTTGGGGGAGTCCGAGTTGATGGCGCTCGTCGCGAACACCCGCTGCAGGCCGCTGACGCCGGGCGCTCCCTGCGCCCCCGTCGCCCCCTGCGCCCCCGTCGTCCCCGGCGAACCTGGGCGGAGCTGACCCGCCTTGAAGTCCTCGGCGAGCAGCGACCCGTTCCGGACGTCCTTGCTCCGGATGTCGTTGTTGCGGATGTCCTTGGTGCGGACCGAGTTGTTTTTGATCTCGCGGCTCCCGATCGAGCCGCTTACGACCGCGTAAGAGGTGCCCCCGAGCGCGACGAAGACTGCGACGGTCGCCATCACGTTCGCGTACGTCAGACAAGAGCGAAGCTCTTCCGGCACGGTGGTCCTCCCTTCCTAAAGAGGTGTATCTGAGAGCGCGAGCATAATCGGTGCGCTACTGGTGCCCCAGATGCGCCTACCTGCGCCGTTGAGAGCGCGCCCAGTCCTCCCGTGCCCGCAGTCCTCCCGTGCCCGCGCTTCCGCTTCGCGCGCGAAGAGCGACAGCGTGGCAGCGCGCAGGAGAGACACTACTCTGCTCGCCCTTACCCGATGACAAGCAACCAAGCGGAGGGTGAGCGACGGGACTCGAACCCGCGACCACCTGGACCACAACCAGGAGCTCTACCAACTGAGCTACGCCCACCGCGAGAGCCCAAAGGGCTCAGGGCAAATCTACCACCGCACCGGCGGCTCTCAGGCGGGGACGACCCGCAGCGACGCCCACAGGTACCAGCTGGCAACCGACCGCCACGGGCGCCAGGGCCGCGCCAGGGCAGTGAACCGCTCCGGGCTCGGCAGCTTGCGAAGCCCGTACTCGATCATCGCGGCCTTGCGAAGGCCGAGGTCTCCCACCGGGAGCACGTCCGGCCGGCCGAGGTGAAAGATCAGGAACATGTCGACGGTCCACTGGCCGATGCCCTTCACCTGCAGCAGCTCGGCCGCCACCTCCTCGTCGGGCAGGGCATCGAGGGCCTCGAGGACCAGCGAGCCTGACTCGACGCGTTCGGCGAGGTCGCGCAGGAACGCGACCTTCGATCGTGAGAGCCCCGCGGCGGCGCGCATCTCCTCGGGGTCGTCCGACAGCACCTCGCGCGTCGTCGGCGTGCGGCCGCCATAGCGAGCGTGCAGCCGCTCGAGGATGCTCCGCGCCGCCCTGGTCGAGAGCTGCTGCCCGACGATCGCGCGAACGAGGGATCCGTAGTGGTCCCGCGCCGGGCCGCCCCGGTCGGTGCTTGCCCCAAGCTGGCACGGTCCGACTCGCGTCACGATGCTATTCATCACCGGATCGGCTGCCAGCAGGTGCTTAACGGGCGCGGCGTGGTCCGGCTCGGCTCGCTTTGGCCGTGCAGTCATGACGGCTCACCCTACAGGCCGAGGGCGGCCGCAAGACCTCGCAAAATGCGGGCATCTATCGTCATGAGGCCTATGACCAAAGGCCAAGGGGTAGAGCCATCCCCAGGGAGGTTGCGGCCCGGCAGCGCTGGCAGCGTCCATGAACGGAATCAGGCTCGGGCCGCACCCCTTCCATCCCCTGATGAGCACGGGCACTGTGCTCCAACGCCGACTCGCGGCGGCAATCCCCGTCAGCGAACGCTCAGGTCGCCTTCCATGCCGGCCTGGCGGTGGCCGTCGACCGAGCAGAAGTACTTGTACGTGCCGGCCGCCAGGTTGACCTTCGTCGTGGCGGTGTCGCTGGTGATCACCTTGGTTCTGGCGATGTCCTTGCCGCCCTTCTCCAGAACCCAGTCATGCGCAAGCTGGGACTGGTTCGAGAACTGGACCGTCGTCTCCCCCGGCTTGGCGATCAGCTTGTCCGGGACGAACCTGAGCTGGCCCTTGGGGTCGGCCGCCACCTTCAGCGTCTGGGCCAAGGCTCCCCCACTCTGGTCGCCGGTCGTGGCGGTTGTCTGAGTCGTGGCGGCCTGGTGATTGCCTCGATGAGAGCCCTCCAAACGTGCCGGGGCAGGAGATTTCGGTAGGCGCGGGCTAGAGGGATCGCCCTAGCGATCGCGGAGCTGCTGCTCGAGGGCGAGGCTCTGGCCTCGCAGCTCGAGCTGCATCATCCGGGCCTCGAGCAGGTTCTTCACGCGCAGCAGGACCTCCGTGTGGTCAAGTGGCTTGATCAGGAAGTCCTTGGCCCCGCTCTCGAGCGCTCGGTGCTTGACCTCCGGCGTCACGTCGGCGGTCAGGACCAGGATCGGAAACCACCGGCCGTCGATCCATGGCTTCAGCTGTTCCATGACCGCAAATCCGTCTGGTTCCGGCATGTGCAGATCGAGCAACAACAGATCCGGCGCACTCTGGGCGCACAGGCCGACCGCCTCGCGCGAGTCGGTGGTGGAGACGAAGTTGGTGTAGCCGGCCTTCTCGAGGATTGCCTCCAGCAGGTCCACATTCGGCTGCCCGTCGTCGACGATCACTATGCGCGCGCCCTCAAGCGTTCGTTCGGCCATCTCAGGCAACCAGCCTGGCCACGAGGGCATTGTCGACGGCGCGCAGGAAGGTTCGCACCTCGATTGGCTTGGTTATGTAGTCGTGGGCGCCGGATTCCCGCAGTTTCTTGATCTGGCCATCGGTCGCATCGGCGCTCACCACCACGACCGGGATGTCGCGGGTCGCAGGGTCTGCCTTCAAGCGGTGCAGGACCTCCTCGCCGGTCATTCCCGGCAGATGCAGGTCGAGGAGGATCAGATCGGGGTGGTGTTCCCTCGCCAGGTCCAGTGCCAGGGACCCGTCCATCGCGGCGAGCAGGGATATCTCTGGCCGGCGGGCGAGGACTCGCTCGACCAACTCGAAATTCGAGATGTTGTCCTCGACGTAGAGCAGCGAGACCGACTGCTCGCTGCTGCCGCTTGCTGGTGACGGATCGGCGGTGACCTCGAACTCACCGGTGTCACTCGCGAAGAGAGCGGTGGCCGACGCGAGCGCCACCGTGAAGGTGCTGCCCACATCTCGTTCGCTTTCCACGGTCAGCGTTCCGCCCATCGCCTCGACCAGCAGCCTCGAGAGCGTCAGCCCCAACCCCGTGCCCTCGATGCGGCCCTGAGCGGCCTCCAAGCGTTCGAATGGATTGAAGACCTTTGCGAGCTGCTCTTCACTGATCCCTTTGCCCGAGTCGGTCACCAGCAGCGAGATCCTGTTGCCTGCGCTCTGCTCGAGACGGATTACGACCGAGCCCCCGTCGCGGTTGTACTTGATCGCATTGGAGACGAGGTTGAGGAGAACCTGCTTCAGCCTCTGGTTGTCCGCCCCGGCGTAGTGCTTTTCTGGCGGAAGCTTGTTGTGCAACATGATGCTTCGCCGGGCAGCAAGAGGCTCGAGCAGCCGTAGCACATCGTCGACGACCCGATTGAGGACGACCGGCTCGACGGACACCGTCATGTTGCCCGCTTCGATGCGGGAGATCTCCAGCACCTCGTTGATGAGCTGGAGCAGGTGCCGACCGCCCTTCGAGATCTGCTCGTTGTGGCCGCGCTGCTCCTCGGTCAACTCTTCCATCTCCATCAACTGAGAGAAGCCGAGGACGGCGTTGAGCGGAGTCCGCAGCTCATGGCTGACTCGAGAAAGGAAGTCGCTGCGCGCTCGATACTCCTGCTCCGCCTGTAGCTTCCGTTGGAGCTCCGCCTCCACCCTCCTGCGCTCCGTGATGTCCTGAACCGTGCCGACCATCTTGACCGGGGTCCCACGGCTGTCGAGCACGACGTCTCCGTTGGCGTCGATCACTCGCTCTTCCCCGTCCTTCGCGCGGATCGGAGCCTCGAAGCCGAACCCCTGGCCACTTTCGAGCGCCTCCTGGACCGTTCGCTGTGCGCTCTCCCGATGCTCCGGAGGCAAGTGGTCAAAGAATCCGTCATAGCTGGGAGTCCAGTCCTGCGGGTCTTGGCCGACGATCCTGTAGAGCTCGTCGGACCACGTGACCTCGTCCGAGCGAAGATCCCACTCCCAGCTGCCCAACCGCGCCATGCGCTGGGCCTCTCGCAGCTGTCCCTCCGTGGTCAGCGTGGCAGCGCGAACGTCCTCGTTCAACCGCCACGTCGCCACGCTGGCAATACCGGCAGCCACGACGAAGGACCCGTGAATGGCAGCCCATTTCCACGGATGTGCCTGCGCATCTGGATGGTTGTAGACCGCGCTGGGATCGAGGGCGCCCGCGACCCCGTGGTGGAGCACGACGTAAGCCGCCGCCAGCAGGAAAGGCAGCCAATCCTCGTAAAGCGCAAGCAGCGCGATCATGACGAAGAAGTGGAAGTGCCCCTCGATCACTCCGCCCCAGCTGTGAACCAGCAGCGCCGAGCAGGTGATGAGGCCCAGCGATACGAGGCTGGCCGCTGCGCGCCGGTTTCCACGCATGGCGGTGGCAAGCCCTGCGATCGCGGCCGGCCCGGCACCATGGAGGAGGCTGTGACCGACGCCATACCCACGGAAGAAGGCGAAGATCGGCAACCCGATTGCGTGTATCCAAAGCAGCGTCAGCAGCGCGTGGTGGCGCCGGCGCCACGCGGCCTCGGGGAGAGTTTGCCCACGTGGGAGCGCCGAGGCCAACCAGTGCCCGGCATCGGCGAGCCGGGAACGGATCCCGGGGGTGCCGTTCTGCTCGGCGGGCTCTGCGGCTCCGACTTGGGAGGCGGCCAACTCAGCCTCCGGCGGTTTTGACAGGAATGCGGACCATGGGCTCGTGAGCAGGGCGACACCCCGCCTGGCATGTATCGGCCGTTGATCTGCGGCCTTGAATAAGGCGCGGTTCGGGGGTTACGCGGCCAATTCCGTCAGGCAGTCCGGCCCCTCGTGGCGCGAGGAGTTGACGATCGGATTGGCACGCCCGACCGTCATCCGATCCGACGCCAGCGGCAACAGCAGCTCAGATGCGGCTGAGGCAGAAACGGCCGGGTCGAGCCAGGCCTGGCAGGCCTCCGGCCCGTCCAGGATCACCGGCATGCGATCGTGGATCGGCCGGGTCAGCTCGTTGGCCGCACAGGTGACGATCGTGCAGCTGGACAGATCCTGGCTGGCGGGCGCGGGCCGGCTGGTCCAGAGGCCTGCGAACCAGAACGGCTCGCCGTCGGCCAGCGTGAAGTGCAGCGGCCGCCGCGGTTGCTCGCGATCTTCGGGCTTCTGCCACTCGTAGTAGCCGTCGGCCAGGATCAGGCAGCGATGCTTCGCGTGCCTGACGAGGCCTCTGTACGCCGGTTTCTCGCCGAGCGTCTCGGCACGCGCGTTGATCATCCGGTAGCCGACCTTCAGGTCCTTCGCCCAGCCGGGCACGAGGCCCCAGCGCAGAAGGTCCATGCGCCTTCCATCGTGATCGTCGACGACCGCCAGCACCTCCTGGGTGGGAGCGATGTTGAAGCGCTCGTAGCCGCGATCGTGCTCGGGTTCCCGCACGCCGAGCCGCGTCGACAGCTTCTGGAGAATCTCGTCGGACTTCTTCTGGGTGTTCGTGAACCGGCCACACACGGTCGCAAAACTGTACGAGCGCCGCCGGAGGCATCACGTTTTTCGCCGCTGCGTCGCACGAGATCGATCGCACGATGCGCGCCTGAAGGCGTCAACGACTAGGACTGCTGCGCATCCACCTGCGCGCGCAGGCGCTCCTCCTGCTCCCTCAGCTCGGGTGTGAACTCGTCACCGAAGTCCTCGGCCTCGAACACCTGGCGAATCTCGACCTCACTCTCGCCCGGCATCGGATTGGGAGCGCGCTTGACCCACTCGATCGCCTCTTCCTTCGACTTCACCTGGAGCAGCCAGAAGCCGGCGATCAGCTCCTTCGTCTCGGTGAACGGCCCGTCGGTCACCGTCCGCCTGTCTCCGGAGAACTTGACGCGCGCGGCCTTCGAGCTTGGCTGTAGGCCCTCGCCGGCGAGCATGACGCCGGCCTTCACCAGCTCCTCGTTGAACTTGCCCATCTCGGTCAGGAGCTCCTCGCTGGGGAGAACACCCGCCTCTGAGTCCTTGGTGGCCTTGACCATGACCATGAATCGCATCGTGCTGCCTCCTTTGGTTGGGGGTTTACCAACACGTCGAACGAGGGCAAGCGAAATCGACACCGAGAGCCACATTTTTGTGGTGGGTGGTCAGGCCCGCCGCAACAAGCGCTCCGCCAGCAGGCTGGCGCCGCCGATGGCTCGGCTCCACCTGCGCAGGGTCGAAACGAGCGCGCCCGGTGCGAGCGGCGGGCGATCGCCGGAGAGCTCGCGGCGCTCCGTGCCGCCGCGCAGCTGCTCGTCGGCGGTGGCGCTGCCACGCGCCACGAGGGCGACTGCCTCGTCGTCGCGGGCGGACGCCTTGCCCGCCTCGATCCACGCAAAGCGGAAGGCGAGCCCTCCGGCCAGGTACAGAATGCTGGTCACGTGCCCGGCAGGCGTCCTGAAACGGCGCGGGCCGAGCACGTTCAGTGCGAGCCCGACCCCGACCAGCAGCTTCGCGGTGCGATACGTGCGGCGCGGCCTGCCCTGCGCGAAGGCCTCGCCCACCCGTCCCAGGCGCCGCTCGTTCACCATCGAGAGCGTCGTCTCGGCGAGAATCGCGGAGGCTTCGAGGCGGCCGAGCGCCCTGCGGGTCGGGTGGTCCGCGCGCTGCCCCGCGAGCGCCATCGTCAGGCGCGTGGCAGCGGCGCCTGTGGCAGTCGCGGTCGAGACGAAGATGGGCCCGAGAAAAAGGCGGCTGCGCGCCCATACCGGCACCGCGGTGGCCGCGAGCAGGACGCCGGTGTACGAGCCGAGGTATCCGGCGAGCAGCGCGTTGACCGCGCCCAACCAGCGCGCCATCCGGGGCCGCCCGAGCACGTCGGCCCCCACCGCACCGGCGCCGACGCCGGTGAAGGCGAGCAGGCACCACGCTCCCATGTTCATCGGCGAGCGCGGCTTGAAGATGCGCAGCATGTTGAGAAAGCGCGCGGGACGCCCGAGGTCGGCGATCAGCAGCGCCGGCGCCGGCAGCACCGCCGCAAGCGCGACCTTGCGCGCGACCGCGGCCGACCACTCGTCGCCCGCGAGATCGGCGGCCAGCGCGACGAACGCCGAGCCCGAGGCCACCCCGCCGACCCAGAAGTAGACCGGGACCTCCCACGTCCAAACCGGCGCCTTGATGAACGGCCCGCGCAGGTCGTCGGGCATCTCTCCGCTGCGCATGCGGCGATTCGCCGCCGCGACCTCGCCGTCCTCGGGCTCGGCATCGCCGTAGCGGGTGTCGTGACCGTAGAGGTAGGACCAGTCCGCATCGCCCCATGCGGGTTGGGCGAGGTCCACGGGTTCGTCCTCGGCCGCTCGCCGCCATGAGGCCGGTTGCCCCCGCGTGCCGAGCGCCGGTGTGGTGTCGCGCGTCGTGCCGTCGTCGCCGCTCACCGGCGTGGTGTCGCGCGCCTTGCCGTCGTCGCCGCTCACCGGCCCCTCCGTTCGATCGCGAACGTCAACGCGGCGCCGGCCGCCGCAAGCAGCCCGGCGCCGACGGCCGCCACTGTCGCAGCGAATAGGTTCTCCTGTACGGGCGACTCCGCCTCGGCCGGCAGGCCGTAGCGCTCAGGTGGCTCGGTCAGCAGGAAGAACGCGCCGAGGCCTCCGGCGAGGTCGTGTTCGGGCTCGTCGCCTGCGCCGTAGAGGTACGCCCCCTCCACGCCACGGCGGTGCAGGGTTGCAACCCGGCGCTCGGCCAGCTCGACCATCTCTTCGTGAGGCCCGAACACGATCGAGTCGGTGGGGCACGCTTTGGCGCATGCCGGCTCGAGGCCGTCCTCCAAGCGGTCGTAGCACAGGGTGCACTTCGCGGCCCGGCCGTCGAGGTGGTCGCGGTCGACGACTCCGAACGGGCACGCCGGTACGCACAGGCCGCATCCATTGCACACGTCCGGCTGCAGCACGACCGTCTGGTATTCGGTGCGGATGAGGGCGCCCGTCGGGCAGGCGTCGAGGCAGCCAGCGTTCGTGCAGTGCTTGCAGACGTCGGACATGAACAGCCACTGGCTGCCGACGACCTCCGCCATCGCGACCAGGTCGGGCAGCTCCCCGGCCGGCGGAATGGCGGGCAACGCCTGCTTGGCCTCCTGCTGCAACTGTGGCGAGGGCTCGAGCATCTCGACGAACCGCACATGGCGCCAGGTGGATGCCGACAGCTCACCGGTGTGGTCGTAGGAGCCGCCCTTCTTGAACTGCGAGCCGTCGGCCGGGAGGTCGTTCCACTGCTTGCAGGCGACCTCGCACGCCTTGCAGCCGATGCATACGGTCGTGTCGGTGAAGAAGCCCATCCGCCGCGCCCCGGAGCGGTGGATGGCGAGCTCAGTCGGAGCCGCCACCGTTCCGGTCACGATTTCGCCTCGTGTGGGGATTCGGCGCGCGGATCGTCCTGGTCAGGCAACACACGGTCGGCCGGCGACCTGGCGCCCTTCAAGCGCTCCGTCGGCTGTCCTCGGCGCCGCCCGGCGCGAACGTTGCATGTGAACGCCTTCGACTCCTGGATCGATGTGTTCGGCTCGCCGGACAGGGCGCCCAGGTCGTTCGTGGAGTCACCTGGGTACGGCCGGCTGTAGCCCCAGTGCCATGGCAAGCCGACCTGGTGCACGACCCTGCCGTCGACACGCAGCGGTCGCATGCGGTCGGTGACCTTCGCGCGAGCCTCGATCTCCGCGCGTTCGGTCTCGATAGTCAGCCAGCCGCCGTCCTCGATGCCGTGCTCGCGGGCGAGCAGCGGGTCGATCTCCGCGAACATCTCCGGCTGCAGCTCGCCCAGCCACGGAAGGTTTCGGCTCATGGCGCCCGCGGTGTGCTGCTCGGTCAGCCGGAAGCTCGTCGCGACGATCGGGTAGCGGGGATCACCCGTCGCGTGCAGCGGGTTCTCGGGACGCTGCCAGAGGATCGCCGCCGGGTTGGCGCCGAGGTCGGGATAGAGCAGGTTGTGCACCGGTGACTCGATCGGCTCGTAGTGGGTCGGCAGCGGCCCGTCGAGCAGCCCGCTGGGCGAGAATAGCCAGCCACGTCCGTCGACCATCATCATGAACGGATCGTCACCGCTGATCGCGTCCATGCCCTTGGCGTCCTTCGGCGCCCTGTAGTCGGGGGGCTTGGTCGGCGGGAAGTCGGGCACGTCGAAGCCGGTCCAGTGGTCCTCCGCGGAGTCCCACCAGACGTACTTCTTGCGCTCGCTCCATGGTTTCCCCGCCGGATCGGCAGACGCGCGGTTGTAGAGCGTGCGGCGGTTCGCGGGCCATGCCCACGCCCACTCCGGTGAGACGTGGCCGCCCTCCTTGGTCAGGTCACCGGGCTCGCGCCGCCTGGCCTGGTTGACCCCGTCGGCGAAGATGCCTGAGTAAATCCAGCAGCCGCAGGCCGTTGAGCCGTCATCGCGCAGCTCGCCGAACCCCGACAGCGGCCGTCCGCTCGCGGCGTCGTAGCCATTGATCTCCTTCAGCACCGCCTCGACATCGGGCTCGCGGGCGTTGCCGGTCTCGGAGTAGTCCCAGCGCAGGTTGACGATCGGCCAGTCGCGCTGCCGCGTCGAGCCCGCGTAGTGCGCCTTCACCCGCTTGGCCAGGTGATGCATGAACCAAAGCTCCGAGCGCGCATCGACCGGCGGCTCGAGCGCCTTGTCGCGGAACTGGACCAGGCGCTGAGTGTTCGTGAAGCAGCCCGCCTTCTCCACGTGCGCGGCCGCGGGCATCAGGAACACCTCGGTCTCGATCTCCTCGGGCCTCAACTCGCCGGACAGAACCTCGGGTGAGTCGCGCCAGAAGGTGGCCGTTTCGATCTCGGCCATGTCGCGGACAACCAGCCACTTGAGGCTCGCCAGCGCGCGTCGCTGCAGGCCGGCGTGCTGCGAGCCGACCGCGGGGTTCTGGCCCATGACGAAAAGGCCCTCCACCCCACCGTCGAGCATGCGCAGCGTGGTCGCGAAATGCGAGTGGTTGCCGCTGATCCGCGGGATGGCCGAGAATCCGTAGCCGTTGTCCTCGGTCGCCGCGTCACCGAACCAGGCCTTGAGCAACGACACGATGTAGGCGGGGAAGTACGACCACCAGCCCCGTTCGGCGCCGCCCGTGGCGATGTAGCGCTCGAGATCCAGCTCCTGCTCCCCGGCGAGCGGCATGTGCAGGTACCCCGGCAGCAGGTCGTAGAGCGTCGGGATGTCGGTCGAGCCCTGGATCGACGCGTGCCCGCGCAACGCGAGGATGCCGCCGCCGGGGCGGCCGATATTCCCGAGCAGCAGCTGCAGGATCGCGGCTGCGCGAATCATCTGGACACCTGCGGTGTGCTGCGTCCACCCCACCGCGTAGCAGAAGGCCGTCGTGCGCTCGCGGCCTGAGTTCTCGACCAGATCCTGGGCGACCCCGAGCAAGTCGGTCTCGGATATCCCACAGATCCTCTCGACCATCTCCGGCGTGTAGCGAGAGAAATGCCGGCGCAAGATCTGGAACACGCAGCGCGGATCCTGCAGCGTCTCGTCGCTCCGCACCTCGCCGAGGAGCATGCCCGCGCCAGTCTTCTGCTCGAACGCCTGGGTCGAGTGCTCGCGCACGCCCGCAGCCGAGGCCACCTCGCCCCCCTCGTACATCCAGGTCGAGCGGTCGTACATCCCGGTCTCCGGATCGAAGCCGGAGAAGACGCCGCCCAGGTCCTCGACATCCTGAAAGCGCTCGTTGATGATCGTCGACGCGTTCGTGTAGTTGACGACGTAGTCGCGGAAATAGGACTCGGTCTCGAGCACGTGGCGGATCAGACCACCGAGGAACGCGATGTCGCTCCCGGCGCGGATCGGGACGTGCTTGTCGGCGAGCGCGCTCGTGCGCGAGTAGCGCGGGTCGACGTGGATGATCCGAGCGCCGCGCTCCTTGGCCTTCATCACCCAGCGGAACCCGACTGGGTGGGCCTCGGCCATCGACGACCCTTCGATGAGGATGCAGTCGGCGTGCTGGAGGTCCTGCAGAAAGGTGGTGGCGCCGCCGCGCCCGAACGAGGTCCCGAGACCCGGGACCGTTGAGCTGTGTCATATCCGCGCCTGGTTCTCGATCTGGACCGCGCCCATCGCGGTGAACAGCTTCTTGATCAGATAGTTCTCCTCGTTGTCGAGCGTCGCGCCGCCGAGATGGGCGAAGCCCAACGTGCGGTCCACGCGCCAGCCGTGGTGGTCCACGTCCTGCCAGCCGGCCTCCCTTGCGGCGATCACGCGCTCGGCGATCATGTCCATCGCCTGCTCGAGGTCGAGCTGCTCCCATTCGGTCCCGCCCGGGCGCCGGTAGCGGACCTTCGTCAGGCGGCCCGGCTGCTGCACGAGCTGGCGCGACGCGGAGCCCTTGGGGCAAAGGGTGCCCTGGTTGATCGGCGAGCGCGGGTTGCCCTCGATGTCCACCAGCTCGCCGTCACGCGTGTAGACGACCTGTCCACACCCGACGGCGCAGTACGGACAGACCGATTCGGTCGCCTCGAGGCCGGCGACGCGCGCACCGGCCTTCGCGGTCCCCGCGGACACGGCACCGGGGCCCAGCCCCCAGTCCATGGCACGGCCGACGACCGGGAGACGTCGCAGGCGCTCAAACGTGCTGGGTCGCGAACCAGGGCGCTCGATCGGGTAACGGTGACACGTCGCGCAAGAAAAGCAAGGTCAGGGGCCCGCCGTCCAAGAAACTGGCGTTCGCCCGCTGGCCTTCATCGCGACCATGCTCCCGCGCGTGGCCATGCTCGGCGGTGCGCGCTAGTGGGCGTTCTCGGAACCGTTCGCCAGGGAACGGCGAGGCGCCCGGGGCCACCAGGCAAGGACGCAGGGAGACCCTGTACTGGTCAGTACAGGGTCGGCCGAGGATGCCGCATGGCGGCCCCGGAGGCCGCCGTTCCCGGTGAAGCGTTTTGAGAAGGGCTACTAGCTAAACGCCGACGAGCACTTCACGGCGCTCGGCGACGACAGTCTCGAAGGCCGCCACGACGTCGGGGTCAAACTGCGTGCCGGCGCAACGCCGCAGCTCCGCAAGCGCCGCCGGGACCTCCACCGATGGCCGGTAGGGACGCCCTGAAACCATCGCGTCGAACGCGTCCGCAACCGCGATGATGCGCGATCCGAGCGGGATGCCGTGGCCGGTGAGACCATCGGGATAGCCCGCGCCATCGACTCGCTCGTGACTCCACCGCACGAGCTTGGCGGCTTCGGTCAGGGCGGCCGCGGCACCGACGATGCGCTCGCCGATCAGGGTATGACGCCGAATGAACGCGAGTTCGCTCGCCTCCAGGGGACCCGGCTTGTCGAGGATCTCGTCCGGGATCGCCGCCTTGCCGATGTCGTGTAACGCGGCCGCTCGAAGCAGGTGCCCCACCTCTTCCTCGGGGAGCCCAAGCTTCTCCCCGGTGGCCTCGCAGAGCTCTGCCACCTCGCCGAGGTGGACACCAAGCTCGGGACTTCGCTCGGACAGAAGCGTGAGCAGGACGTTGGTGCTCTGGCGCGCTGCCGATGCACGCCCTGAGCTCTTGCGTGCGTACATCCGCTGGTCCGCCTTTCGAAGCGCCTCGCTCGAATCGGCCGTTTCGGTCGGCATCAGCACCGCTCCACAGGAGGCAGTGATCGAGAACCCGTCGCCGTGCTCGGTGAGCGCAGCCGTGGCGATCGCCTCGATCCGCTCCACGTCGTCGACGCCGACCGCCGCGATTACGCAGAACTCGTCACCGCCCATGCGGTATGCCGAGCCTTCGACCTTGATTGCCATGTCGAGCTTGCGGGCCAGCCGCGCCAGGAGCACATCGCCCGCCGGGTGTCCGAAGCTGTCGTTGTAGGCCTTGAACCCGTCGAGATCGAAGAGCAGCAGCAGGTACTGTGCGCTCGGGTCCCTGTTCTCGAGGTCCGCCACCAGGCTGCGGCGGTTCGAAAGCCCCGTGAGCGAGTCAGTGAGAGCGGCCTCACGGAGCTCGCGCTGAGACGAGCGAAGGTTCGCAATTGCGAAGCCGAGCAGAAGTAGCGCACCGATCAGAACAGCGATTTGTGATGCTCCAAGGCTGTCGAGCCAGGATCCGGTCGGCGCGCGTGCGACCGCGACGACGATCCACTCGTTCGCATTGTGGCCCGTACGCCCAACCCGCTCGAACGCCGCGCCGTG